>JANQGK010000261.1 GCA_028277365.1 Halieaceae bacterium
CTACATCGCCGCTGCGATTACCCTGCTAGCCACCGTTGTGGTGCAGTTTGCCATAGCCCCGCCCACCCGGCTGACCGAGGAAGACAGCCTGTGGGCCGCCATGCGGCGCGAGAACTCCCTGGGTCTGCTGCGGGTCCAGGCCATGCGGCCGCTGCTGATCTACCACTTCCTGTTCACTCTGGGGCTCAATGCCTTCTACGAGTTCTACCCACTGTGGCTGGTGGAGCGCTTCAGCTTCAGCAGCGTCGAAATCGGCTGGGGCACCGTGGCCATCACCCTGTCCATGATCCTGTCGAGCGTCTACGCCGTCACTGTGGCAGAGAATCGCCTCGGTCCCATGGGCACCGTGCGCCGCGCCAGCCTGGGCTTGGCCGTGATCCTGCTGCTGATGCCCCTGTCCACCGATGCGAGCCTATACCCGATTTTTGTCGTCTGCGGTGCCACCATCGCCCTGGCCAATGGCGTATTCCCGGCCTACATGGCCAACCGCTTCGAGGCCCACGGCCTGGGTCGGGTGCAGGGGCTGCTGACCACCAACTTCTGCGTGGCCAACGTGATAGCCGCGCTGGTGGGTAGCCTGATCGCCCTGGCGGGTACCGGCTGGGCCCTGGCCAGTGGCGGCCTGCTGATGCTGTGCGCCTCGATGTGGCTGTGGAACTGGCGGGAGCCCGATCCCGCGCAGTTGTGAAACAGCTCCCAGAACCTGAAAAAGTTGCCAACCAAGTGCGCGACAGCGCCGCCGCAGTCCCGTAGCCTGCACGGGAATACGGGCGCAGCAAACCTATAACTCACACGCCGCCCACGGGGAAGCACAATGAAAAAGTTTCTGGCGACACTGCTCGCCACGCTACTGGTGGGCGGGTGCATTACCAATCCGCGGGGCCCTGGCTTGACCGCCTCGCTGTACACCTGGAGCGACCGCAACACGCCGGTCGCCACGGCAACCACCTCCAGTATCACCGGCTTTGGGAACCTGTTTTACGGCTCGGCCCTATTCAGCGACCTGCTGACCCTGCAGCCCGAACTGGACACCCGGGACGGCGTGCCTTATGTGCTGGAGATCTGCAGCGAGGGCGTGTGCCACTACAGCGTGCTGTTCCCCTCGTTCTTCGACTATCGCAACGGCAACGTGTTGGGCTATGCCACCATCAACGAACTGACCACCACTTTCTATCACGAGGTGAAAGACCGGCCCCAGGGTGAAGTGCTGTTCTACCTGGACCAGTACGCGGCCCAGGTGATGGGCGGCGAGGTGCCGGGCTATAACGATGGCAGCATCAGTTATGAGGACGTTGCCTACCTGGACTACTACCTGAACCCCAATCAGCTCACCCTACTGCTGAATACGGAACTGGCCACCCTGGCCGCTGAGGCCATCAACAGCGGCAGCGAAACAAGCATCAGCCAGATTCTAACCGGCAGTGATACCGGGGGTGGTGAGGAACCCGGCGGGGAGACCGGCGGCAACGCCCTGGTCGAATCCTGGGTGGTGAACGGCTCCGGTGAACGCTCTCAGTACATCATCGAAGCTGACAGCAATGCCGGCGTGCTGGTCAACGTGCAGTCGGTTCAGGACAACGGCAACTACGTGCGGGTGAGCGCTACCGGCATCCCCGATTACATGGTCGAGCTCACCCAGTCCCAGGTCGACTGGCTGAACGACCGCCCTCAGGCCCGCAGTGACTTTGCGTCCGGCCGCACCACCGCCCGCGCCGGCGACACGGTGCAGTTTGGTGAGGATATCGGCTATAACAGCAGCAGTCGCGAGTGCACCGTGGGCGAGGGCTACGGCTACTGGCCTCCCGGTCCCGGTTGCCCCACGGACCAGGTCAAGGTGATCGATTTCCCGGTGACGCCCGAACCTACCAACAGCGCCTGCGACACCGGCGCCGGCGCTGTCGGCTACTACGTCAACGGCACCTCGGTGTACAACTGGACCGACGCCCAAACCTACCAGGACGAAGGCGTCTGGCAGACCCTTGCCCCGGTGGCCGAAGTCTATGATGTGGATATCTGCGGCGGCCACGCGGCCAATGGCGATTACCACCATCACTTCTACTCGGAATGCCTCGCCGACCTGGTGGGCGATGACGGCAACGCCCATTCGCCGATCTACGGTTTTGCCGCCGACGGCTACCCGATCTACGGGCCCTGGGAATCCGATGGTGAGCTGGCCCTGTCGAGCTGGCGGGCCCGGGATTATGACAGCCCGAACTCTGCCACCGGCTGCGGCAACGCCGGGGTGCGCAGCTGCTTGCTGGTAGACCAGTACGACCCCACCGCCGGCACCGAGCCCGCCGGCAGCAGCGGCCCCACCACGAGCGGCAGCTTTACCTCTCTATCGAACAACACTTTCGACACCCCCAGCGGCTTTTTCTTTGAAGACTGGTATTGGGACGCAAGCCTGACCGGCAGCAACTACCTGGACCAGTACAACGGCCACAGTGATGCCGAGCGCGGTTACCACTATCACGTGACCGTCGAGTTCGTGAACGGGTCGGCGACCCCAAGCTTCCCCTACTCCGTAGGCCCGCGCTATGCCGGCGAACTGCAGGACAATGCGCCCGCCAACTGCGCCGCCAGCGGTGGTGGCATGGGCGGTGGCGGTGGCGGCACGATGCCACCTCCCGGGGGCTGAGCATGCGACTGATTCTCCTGGCACTACTGACCGGCAGCATGCTGGCCTCGGCCCAGGCGCCGCTGGAAGACGTGATGGTGCACAACCATCAACCCCTGCTACTGCCGGAGGGCTACCAGCACCCCGCCATGGAAATCGTACTGCACGAAGACGAGAACAACGGTTTCAACCTGCAGGTCATGGTGGAGAACTACCAGCTGGAATCCCCACTACTGGCCGGTGACGCCCCTGACGGTATCGCCGAGGGCCACGCTCACCTGATGATCAACGGCAAGAAACGGGTACGTATCTACGGCGAGTGGCTGCACTTGGACAAGGGCCTGTTCAAATCCGGTATCAACCAGGTCACGGTGACGCTCAACAGCCACGATCACTACAGCTGGGTGATTGGCAAGCAGCCGGTATTGGCCACGGTGTTTGTAGACCCGGCCAAGCAGCCCGCCGTCCAGCACAGCTTTGCGTCACACCCACTGACGCGCTAGCCGCTGGGAGTCGGCGGCTCAGGGCACGCGGTACTCTCGTTCCAGCGACCTGGTCACCACCATTTCCCCGGCCTCAAGCCGGGGCCGGAAGCGGCTGTCACGCAGCAGCCGGGTCAGGCGGATAGCCTGGGCATCACGCTCCGGGTCCACCGGCTCTGTCTCGACTCCGCGCGGCCGGCCGCGCTCATCGACATCGAAACGCGCCAGCACCCGCGCGCTGCCGTCCCCCTCCAACGGCGAAGGCGGCACCCACATGACGTTGTCTGCCGGCAGTTCCATTGGGCTCGCGTACCACTCCTGCTGAAGTTCCGGTAGCGACAGCGCCTGCAGCTGGTGCCAGCTATCCCGGTAGTGCGGGGCGGCGCGCCTACTGCTGCCATGCCAGAGGTACCAGTCTCCCAGCGCCCGATTAGCCCGGGCCTGCTCGAGCCCATCACCGGCCTCAGCGGCGCGCTCCAACAGCAGTTCCAGGCGCTGCCGGCCGCGGGCGTAGGCGGCATCCTGCAAGGCCTGGATCTGGGCGCGGTCGATATCCAGCGCCGCGTCAGCGCTGGCCGGCCCGCGGCCCAGCATCATTTCTGTTTCCCGGTCGATCCCGAAGTCCTCGGTACCCACGACGTAGAGCACATTGATCTGGGCGTAGGTCAACGCCGCCAGTTCAGACAGGCCCAGCACCCGGCTCTCATCCTCGCGGGTATGCCGGTCCAGCTCGCGCCACAGCGACAGTAAATCCCGCGGTTGCTCCGGATTGGGAGCACGCAGCCATTGCTGGCGGCGCCACTCGATCCAATCCACCGCGGCTGCCACCAGCTCCGGGTCACCGGGCTCGTAATGGCGGCGGGCCAGGAAATAGAGATAGGACTTCACCTCGCCCGCCGACTCGAAATCGCCCAGACGCAAGTGCATATCCAACTGGCTGCTCAATGCCGGGAGCTGCAGCGGGCTGTAAAGACCCTCGTTGACCCGCACCAGGTGCACCGAGCGCCGCCAGTGGGCCAGCGCGCTCAGATAGTCGCCGCGACTGGCGAAGTAGTTGGCAGCATCCAGCAGGGTTTCAGCGATGCCCTGGCCGTAGGGCCCATTGGCGTACTCAGCCTCGCGGATGCGCTGCTTCCAGGCTTCGGTCTCCGGCGCGCTCTGACGCGGCGGCAGCGGCTCCAGCCCGGGCAGCGTTTGCGGCAGGGTGGCAGCGTAAAAGCGCTCGCCATGGGGTGACGGCAGCGAGCGGTGATCGCGGGCGTCAGCGTGCTGGGGAACAATCAGCAGGGCCAGCAACAGGCCGGTGATAACAGTGGGTCTTAACAGACGAATCATGCGCTTCAGTATACCGGGGCCCGCGGCGAACACCGCCGCGCTTGCAAAACCCTCCTCAACCTGACTATAACGGCGCTTGGCAACAGAGGTTTGCTCCATGAAACAGCTCGGCATTCTCGACAGCGCATTTATCAACCTGGAACAGGGCAACACACCCCAACACGTGGGCGGCCTGGGCATCTACGACCCGTCCTCGGCGCCCGGCGGCTTTGTACGCTTCAAACAGGTGATCGCCAATTTCGAGCAACGCCTCAATCGCCAACCCCTGTTCCGCACCCGCCTGGTTGAAGTGCCGGGCGGCTTAGACCGCCCCTACTGGGTGAAAGACGCCAATTTCGACGTCGAGTTCCACCTGCGTCACATTGCCCTGCCCCAACCCGGCGACTGGCGCCAGCTCTGTATTCAGGTGGCGCGCCTGCACGCGCGTCCTCTGGATATGTCACGCCCCCTATGGGAATGCTACGTGATCGAGGGCCTTGATAATATCCCGGACCTCCCGGAGGGCAGCTTCGCGGTCTATACCAAGATGCACCACTCGCTGGTGGACGGCGCCGGCGGAGCCGCATTCATGGCGGCCCTGCACGACCTGGAGGCGCAGCCCAGTCAACAGAACCGCGGCGAAGACCTGCCGCTGCTCGTCGACCGCGACCCCTCCGACGCAGAGCTGTTGGGCCGGGCCCCAGTGAACAACGTCAAGAACAGTATCAGCATGGCCCGCGGCGCCCTTACCCTGGGCCGCGACCTCGGCGAATTTGCCCTGAAGATCGCCCGCAAGCAGATTCCCATGCCCGATGTGCAGTCACCGCGCACCCGCTTCAACGGACCGGTCGGCCCCTACCGCATTTTCGAAGGCACCTGTTTCGACATGGCGGAGTTCAAACAGGTGAAGGATGCCACCGGCGTAAAACTCAACGACGTGGCCCTGGCGGTCGTTGCCGGTGCCCTGTCGCGCTACCTGGCGGCGAAAGACGAAACCCCGGAAGGCGCACTGGCGGCCACCCTGCCGGTTAACCTCCGCACCCGGCGCACAATGACCGAAGACAACAACCAGGTGGGATCGATCTTCGCCTCGCTGCACACCGATATCAGCGACCCGCTGGCGCGGCTCAAAGCCATCTATATCAGCACCAGCGAGGGCAAGAAGTTTGGCGAGGCCAGCCCGCTGCTGGATACCATCAAGGCGGCGGGCATTCTCAACCCCGCCATTACCCGGGCCGCGGCGGCGCTCTGGTCCCGGCGCCACCTGTCGCGCCTGTCGCCGCTGAACGTCTCCACCGTGATCACCAACGTGCCGGGGCCCGCTTTTGACTTGTACTGCGCCGGCGCGCGCATGGTGCAGTACCACGGCCTGGGACTGCTCACCCCCGGAGTGGGCCTGTTCCACACGGTTTTCACCCAGGCCCACCGGGTCAACCTGTCGGTACTGGGCGACCGGGAAATCATGCCCGACCCGGAGTTCTACATGCAGTGCGTGCGCGAGTCTTGGGATGAGCTGTACCAGGCCGCCAGTGGCGTCGCCAAAGCCGGTGGCAAAAAGCCTGCCCGCAAGAAAGCGCCGGTAAAGAAAACCGCCGCCCGGAAAGCCCCAAAAAAAACCCCGAAAAAAGCCCCGAAGAAAGCCCCGAAGAAGACAGCGCCCGCGAAGAATGCGCCGGCAAAGAGAGCACCGGTAAAGAAAGCGGCGGCCAAGAAGGACAAAGCTGCTGCGAAGAAAGCTGCCCTAAAGAAGTCCGCGTCAAAGACACCGGCTGCAAGCAAGGCGAGGACGAAGCAGGCAAGCGGCAAACTGGCGCCCTCACTGCGCGCCACCGGCGGTGCTGTCACTGCGGGCGAGCGCACCCCTACGCCGGTGCGACCCAAGCTGCGCGTGGTCGGCGGCTAACCGCCCTCGGCTCGCCACCCCGCACTCCCGCCCCCGGCATCAGGGGTCGGTGCGCCGGGCCTCCTTGAGGATCAGGTCCCGGCGCCCGAGGATGGCCTCGATCTGCTTCGGGTGCAGCCACTCTGACAGCTCATCCTTCAAGGTGGCCTCGTTCAGCGCTTCCAGTTTGCGTGCGGTCAGGTCGGACAGGTGCAGCTCGATCTTCCGGTACTGCTTGGGGCGGCGCTCCAAGCTGCGGAAGGCCAGCGAGTGGTCGATAAAGCGCAGCATGAAGTCCTTCTTGGTCCACATGATGTTGGTGAGGTTGCGGTCCTCGTTGTAGATCAGCACGTCGAAAACAAAGCGCAGCCGGTATTGCTCATCCTTGGCACAGTGGCTCTGGAACGGCACCTCCATCTCGGCGCGGTCGCGCTCGTTAATGGCGTCGGGAATCCAGGCGCCGACGCTGCCCTCCCGGCCGTCCACGCTCCGAATCACTGATACCGGCACCATCTGCAGATCGATCATGCGGTCCAGACGGTAGGCGGCCGGGTCGTAGTGGTAGCGATCGGAATCGTTGAAGCGCCGCTGAAAGCGACCGCGGTCTTCCAGATCGGGGTCGGTGTCTTCGTACTTAAACACCGCGTCGCCCTGGACCTCACCCCCACGCAGAGTCAGGCGCTTGGGCTTGGTAACGCCAGTGCCGATGTCTTGCACCCCGATGATCTCGCCATTGCGCAGCAGCGCCTCGAGTTCTTCGTCACTCTGCTTCCACAGTTCCCGGCTGATGCTGCGGGCGAACACCAGCGGTTTGGCGCGGGTGTCACCACCGAGGTAGTGCAGCCAGGACTGCTCACCTTCGATAATCAAGGCAGTGGCCACCCCACGGTAGACCGAGTTGAGCATGCCCGTGTCGAGCCGCAACACCTGGCCCTCCAGTCGGGAGATCGCCCCGCGCGGGTCAGGGGTGTGGCCAATGACCAGCTGCCGGGTGCCGGTGCGCTTGAGAATGCGCTCGGTATTGAAAGATTCCGCGTAGGGGTGGCAATAGGCGCTGCCCCGATACCAGATTGGGCTGTCGGGAGTAAACAGGAAGGCATCCTCAAGCTCGATCAGGGCCAGGAAATCCTCGAACCACGCTGGTCGGGCCTTGGGATCATCCGCCAGTACCGCCTCGGCTTTGCCATTGAGATGCGCGCGCCGGTTCCAAAAATCCACGTGGCGGGCCAGCAACCCGGCGTCCCGTAGCTTTGCCACCAGGGCCAGGTACTGGAGCAGGTCGGCACGATTGTCTTCGTTGATCTGCTCGAGCGGTGTTTCCGCAATCGCCGCGCTGGCGCCAGCGTGAATGTACAAACGGTCGTTAACGCGAATGGCCAGCGGCAGTGTTTTCAGCCAGCTGCCCAGCGCGCCGTCCGAGGCATAGGCCTTCTGCAAGCCAATGAAGCCCGGCGGGAACTTGTCCTCGAAAGCGGCCCGCGCCGCCGCCTCTTCCACGGTCGGCTGCTCCGCCAACCAGCCCTGGAACAGAGCCTCGCGCTCGGCGGCGGTTTCATCAGCGGCGAAGGCGGCGAATTCCGGCCGGCTCACATAGCGCAGGTCGCCGGTCATTACCATGACCTCGTGATTGCCCAGTATCACGTGCACCATGCCGCCCGCCTCTGCGGCCTGGCCCTCGAGTTTCATCAGCAGTTCCACTACCTCGCGAGAGCCAGCACCCCTGTCCACCAGGTCACCCAGGCTGACCAGATGGGTGTCACCACCGCTCCAGTTGTTCTTAGCGTCGATCACGCCGACATCCCGCAACAGGGCGGTCATCTCGTCGAAGGCGCCATGTACGTCGCCAAAGACAACAATGCGGGCATCGGTGTCGGTTTCGATCGGGCCCGCAGCCAACGGGGATGCTACGGCCAGCAGGCAGAGAAGGAGGAAGCGCATAACCAGTCCCTGTTTTGTGTCCCCAGTATAGAAGTGGCAAGGCAAAAAAAAACCCGCCTCGCGGCGGGTTTGAAACGGTGTTGTTGGACCTGGATGTCGTCTCTCGGAGATGTGGGACTCAGCTTGCGCTGTTGAATTCGTCCCAGGCAATCCAACCGAGTAGAGCGAAATACAGTCCAAACGTTGCAGCTATGAACATTTGGGTATTCCTTTCGATTACCAGACGGTGCAATTCTGAGGATTCAGCTGATATAGTTCCAATGTATTCGCGTAATGAACTACATTCCCTCAATTTATATCAGTAACGCCTCTGTCACCCTATGGAAACCCGCGATCTGGCCCGAACCGACCTCAACCTGCTGATCGCTCTGCAGGTCATGCTCGAAGAGCGCAACGTTTCCCGCGCCGCTGAGCGCCTGTTCATCACCCAGCCCGCCATGAGCAAAACGCTGTCACGGCTGCGGGAAGTGTTCGACGACCCGCTGTTTACCCGTTCATCCCACGGCATGCGGCCCACCCCACGGGCTCTGGACCTGGCCGCGGAGCTGGAAACCGTGCTGCAGGGTATCCAGCAGCTGTTGGCGGGGCATGACTTCGACCCCGGCGCGTACCGGGGCGAGGTGACTATCGCCATTTCCGAATACATTGGGGTGTGGTTACTGCCACCGCTGATCAACCGCTTGGCTTTCCTCGCTCCAAGGCTGGCAGTGAGGACGATTACCCGGGTTGAACATCAGCTCGACCAGCTGGCACTGGGCGAGTTGGACCTGGTGGTGCACATCAAGCACGCCCGCTACGGTGATGAGTTCATCTGCGCGCCCATGGGCGGGGCGAAGCCGGTTATCCTGGCGCGGGAAGCTCACCCGCTGACGGGCCAGCCGCCCAGTTGGGAGAACATCCTCAAGTACCCGCTCATGCGCCTGTACATGGCCGACATGGAGGAACTGGAGTTCATCCAGTCCCGCGACAGCATTACCCGCCGCCTGGAGACCGTCGAAGAAATGGCCGGCGGTTTTGAGACCTCGCACCTGATGACGGCCATCGAGGTATTGCGCAACACTGACCACCTGATGCCGGCCCCGCCCTTTTTGATGGGCAACCCGACCCTGGCCTACAAAATCCAGGCGCTGGAGCTCCCCGCCGATGTCGACTACACCATCGAGTACATGCTGGTGCGCCACCGCCGCACCGAGAACTCGCCGCTGCATAGCTGGCTCTGGCAGCAGATACTGGAAGTGCGCGGCGAGCTTAGAGAAAAGCTAGCGTCATGAGCGCCACCAGGGTCCCGGTGAGCAACACCACGAAATAGTAGGCCACGGCCAGCACCATGCCCTTCGCCGCTGCCACTCCCTTCGAGCTGGCGTAGGCACCCCGCAGGGCAAACGGCAGGTAGATCATCGAGACCAGGGTGACCAGGCCGCCGTAGTCCGCCGGCATCACCAGGTTGAGAGGCTGCATGATCAGGAACGCCAGAAAAGCCACTGTGTGGTAGTGCACCGAGAACACCAGGTGCTGCAGGTAATGGTAGGGCGAGCCCGCGTAGAACAGCCACAGCATCAGCGCAAACACTGGCAGCAGGAAGAACATCATCTGTGGCAGGCGCCGGGTCAGGCCTTCTACAAACGCATCCGGGTTTTCCTGTATACGCTCGGTATTGGCGACCATCCGCTCGAGAACTGACTGCAGCCAGGCCGGCAGCGCGTCGATCTCCTCGCGCAGGCCTTCAGCTTCAATGAACTCATCGATGGTGAGAATCTCCTGCTCACCAGCCTCGTTGGTGCGGGGGATGTAGATGCCGGCGTCCAGCCCGTCGATCGCCTGATTGTCGACGCCCACGGTATTCACTGCGGGAGGCTGGCTCACCGACAGGCTCAAAAACACCAGGAAACTCACTACCAGGTAGAGCCGAACCGGCGGCAGGTAACGGGCCCGGCGCCCACCGATATAGTCGGCAGTAATGCGGCCCGGCCGCAGCACCAGCGTCTTGAGCGTTAGCCACAGGCGGGAGTCCAGGTCGGTCACATCCTCCAGTGCCTCACCGGCAATGTCCGCCAGGCGCAGATCACGGTCACGCTGCCCGCACTGCCCGCAGTATTCCCCCAGCAGCGGCGCTCCGCAGTTGCGGCAGGAACGGCCGGCGTCCGGCAGGTTTTCGCTCACGCTTTCCATGCCGTGGCATAATACGCCGCCGCCGCGGCACGGCGAAAGCCCGCGCCGCCCCCAGACCTGAATGCCAAACCCAACCGTATTCACCAGCGATGAGCAAAAAGAACCGCCGCGAGATCCCCCGCTTCCAGCACCCGATCATGGAGACCCACTGTCACCTGGACTACCTGGAAGCCGGTGAGCTAGATGACACCCTGGCCCGCTCCCGTGAAGTGGGTATCGAGCGCATCATCACCATCGCCGTATCACCGGATAACCTCGACATCGTGGACGCGCTGGCGCGCGACAAAGACGGCGTCTGGGGCACCCAGGGCGTCCATCCTCACGAGGCCGAGAAATACACCCCAACGGTGGGCGACACCATTCGCCAGCGCATGGCCGGCGAGCACATCGTCGCCGTGGGCGAGATCGGCCTGGACTACTACTACGACCACGCCGACCGCGGCGTGCAGTGCCAGGTGTTTGAGGCCCAGCTGCAGATCGCGGTGGATACCGACATGCCCATCGTGGTGCACACTCGTGAGGCCGATGAGGACACCCGTGCCATCCTTGAGAATTTCTCCGGCAAGCTTAAGCGCAAGGGCGTCATTCACAGCTTCACCTCGGGCCTCCCGCTTGCGGAGTACTGCCTGGCTGAGGGCTTTTGCCTGGGCTTCAACGGCATCGCCACCTTCAACCGCGCCGACAACGTCCGCGAGGTGGTGGCCGCCACCCCGCTGGACCAGCTGCTGCTGGAAACCGATGCGCCCTATCTCACGCCGGTGCCCTACCGCGGCAAGCCCAATGCGCCCTTTTACCTGCCTTTCGTGGCGGAAAAGGTCGCCCAGGTCAAAGGCTACGACGTGGAACACCTGCTCAGGCAGGCCTGGCAGAACAGCGTGGAGCTGTTCTTTGCTGAAAACGCTCCAGCCGCTTAATCACATCCTGCCGCCGTGCTAGAATCCGCGGCCACTTACAAGGTGCTGTAGCAATCTGTGGATTACATTGTTGGACAACGCTGGGTGAGCCATGCCGACACCCAGCTTGGACTCGGCATAATCGCCGAGCTTGACGGTCGTCGCGTTACCGTCAGCTTCCCCGCCGTTGGCGAAGAACGAACCTACGCCAGTGAGAATGCACCGCTGACGCGATTGCGCTTCAAGACCGGCGACCATATCTCTACTCTCGATGACGTCGAGTTGCTCGTCACCAACGTCGAGGAGCAACAGGGCATCCTGTTCTATACCGGCCTCGACCATCACGACGCCGAGGTCACGATCAGCGAGCTGGAGCTGGACTGCTTCGTGCAGCTGACCACGCCCCAGCAGCGCCTGCTGAACGGCCACTTCGACCGCAACGGCGACTTCGCCCTGCGGGTGGCCACCCTGCAGCAGCTCGACCGCCTGCAACAGTCACCGGCGCGGGGCCTGATCGGTTCCCGCACCAGCCTGCTTCCCCACCAGGTCTACATCGCTGCCGAAGTGGGCCGCCGCCATGCACCGCGGGTACTGTTGGCCGACGAGGTAGGTCTGGGCAAGACCATCGAAGCCGGCATGATCATCCAGCAGCAGTTACTGACCGGGCGCGCGTCCCGGGTGTTGATCATCGTGCCGGAAACCCTGCTGCACCAGTGGCTGGTAGAAATGCTGCGCCGCTTCAACCTGCACTTCGCCCTCTTCGATGCCGAGCGCATCCAGGCCATGCAGGAGCTGGACGAGGACAACCCGTTTGCCGGGGAAATGGATGCCGGCAACCCCTTCGAATCCGAGCAGCTGGTGCTTACCAGCCTGTCGCTGTTCGAGTCCGACCCGGAACTGGCGCAGCAGGCCATCAGCGCCGGCTGGGATCTCGCGGTACTGGACGAAGCTCACCACCTTCACTGGACGCCGGAAGCCGCCGGCGCCGACTACCAGCTGATCGAAGCCCTGTCCCAGCAAACGGCGGGGCTGCTACTACTCACCGCCACCCCGGAACAGGTGGGCCAGGCCAGCCATTTTGCCCGCCTGCGGCTGCTGGACCCGGACCGCTTCCACGACCTCGAGAAGTTTCTGACCGAGGAGCAGGGCTACCGCGCCCTCAACGAGGAGCTTGAAAAGCTGGAAGCCGCCGGCGCTAATGAGCAGGCGATTGCCGAACTGCTGGACCGCCACGGCACCGGCCGGGTGCTGTTCCGCAACTCGCGGGCCGGCATCAGCGGTTTCCCGCAGCGCAAGCTGCACGCCTATCCCCTGCCCGCACCCGAACGCGCCCCGGACGGCGGCGACCCGGTACGGGCGGCTCTGTATCCGGACACCCTCTGCGAAGACGAATCCTGGGTCAGCGACGACCCGCGAGTCAGCTGGCTGGAGCAGAAACTCAAGGCGCTGCGCCCGGAGAAGGTGCTCGTAATCTGCGCCCACGCCGACACCGCCATCGCCCTGGAGCACTACCTGCACCTGCGCGCCGGCATTCGCAGCGCCGCCTTCTACGAGGGCCTGACCATTCTCGAGCGCGACCGGGCCGCGGCCTACTTCGCCGATATGGAAGGCGGCGCCCAGACCCTGGTGTGCTCGGAGATCGGCTCCGAGGGCCGCAACTTCCAGTTTGCCCACCACCTGGTGCTGTTCGATCTGCCGCTGAACCCGGACCTGTTGGAGCAGCGCATCGGTCGCCTCGACCGCATCGGCCAGACCGAGCAGGTCGACATTCACGTGCCCTATTTAGAAGGCACTGCCCAGGAGACCCTGCTGCGCTGGTACCACGAGGGCCTGAACCAGTTCGAGGAGAGCTGCTCGGCGGGCTTCGCCATTTTCCAGCAGTTCGAGAACCGCCTGCGCGAGCAGCTGGTCGAGCCCGACGACAGGCTCGACGGCCTGATTGCCGACAGCGCCGAATTTACCGCACAAACCCGCGCCGAGCTCCGTGAGGGCCGCGACCGCCTGTTGGAGCGCAATTCCTGCAAGCCCGACGACGCCGCGGCGATGATTGCCGACATTGAGACCGCCGAGGCCAGCGACGACCTGCGCGACTACCTGGAAATGCTGTGTGAGAGTTACGGCGTCGACCAGGAATTCCACTCCGAGCACGCGGTTATCCTGCGCCCCACCGACCACATGCTGACCGGGCATTTTCCCGGCCTGCAGGAAGACGGCACCACCGTGACCTTCAGCCGTGAACAGGCCCTGTCGCGGGAAGACATGGCCTTTTTGACCTGGGAGCACCCGATTCTGGTGGAAGCCATAGACATGGTGGCCTCCACCGAACTGGGCAACGCCGCGATCGCCACCCTGTCATTGAAAGGTATTCCCGCCGGCACGCTGTTGCTGGAGTGCATCTACTGCATCAACTGTGTGGCACCGAAGTATCTGCAGGTGGAACGCTTCCTGCCGCTCACCCCAGTCCGCCTGCTGGTCGACAGCCGCGGCAAGGACCTGGCGGAGATCATGCCCCACGCCCGTCTCAACGAGCTGTGTGAGAAGGTCAAGAAACCGGTGGCGCTGCAGATCATCAAACAGGTGCACAGCCAGGTGGAAGACAAGATGCAGCACGCCGGCAGCCTGGCCGACGCCCGCCGCGTCGAAACGCTGGCGGCGGCGGAGGCGCGCATGCGCGAGGAACTCGGCGCCGAACAGGCCCGCCTGGAAGCCCTGCGCGCGATCAACCCGGCGATTCGCCAGGAAGAAATCGACCACCTCGGGCACCGTATCGAGGAATGCGCTGCCCACATCACCCACGCCACCCTCCAACTCCAGGGCCTGCGCCTTATCGTTTCCGTCTAGCAAGGCTTGCGTCTTGCGCTTAGCGGGGCGCGCTGGGCT
This sequence comes from Halieaceae bacterium, assembly GCA_028277365.1. Taxonomy (GTDB): domain Bacteria; phylum Pseudomonadota; class Gammaproteobacteria; order Pseudomonadales; family Halieaceae; genus JANQIO01. Next base: position 14,176 of record JANQGK010000261.1, read on the forward strand.
GTTTCATTCTTTATAGAAACTGCTTCGTAGGACGGACGCAATCTGGGTCTACCCCCTCCCCGGACGCGCTAAAAGCATGACATCCCTGTCTCGCTCGACGACGGCCGTCCCTGGCCGTCGACGGTCCGGGGAGGGGGTAGACCCAGCTCGCGCCCTCGCACCGAGCGTTGGAACCGCGTTCGCCAATCTAAGCAAGGTAAGGGCGTGGCACCCGCAGAGCCCGTGGGGTGCCTGGGGCCCTTCAGGAACCGTCTGCGGCCATGGATGGCCGCAGCCGAGCGAGACAGGGATGTCATGCTTTTAGCGTGTCCCGGAAGGGCCCCAGGCGCCGCGCGGGCGTGTTCGTGGCGAAGGATGGCATGAATAGCTGTACCTCAGGATTCGGTTACCGCAGCTACCATTATCAAAACGAAAAGCGGGGAGCTGATATGGCCAAGCAGCGGGCGGTGTTGGACAAGGCGTATATGGGGATTGCTGAGGGCTTGCCGCTTGAGGCGAGTGGCGGGGATGTGGAGGCGCTGCGGCGTGACGTGCAGCGCCTGATGGACATGGAGGCGATTCGACAGCTCAAGTACGCGTACTTTCGCTGCATCGATACGGCGAACCTGAAGGAGTTGGCGACCTTGTTTCACGATGAGGTGGTGGTGCACTTCAAGGGCGGCAGCTACGAGTGGCAGCTCACTGGCAAGGACGAGTACATCAGCAACGTCGGCCAGGCTTTCAACAGCCAGGCGGTGGGACACCACAATGGTCACCACCCGGAACTCCAGATCCTGAGCGATACCGAGGCCACCGGCATCTGGTACCTGGCCGACAATATGTGGGTGCTCGACCATCGCTTCTTCACCACGGGCACCGCGCTGTACTGGGACCGCTATGAAAAAGTGAACGGCCGATGGCTGATTCGTGAAACCCGCTACGAGCGCGTATACGAACTCAACAGCGCGCTGGAAGAAACTCCGACCTTTAGCAGCCACTATCTGGGCGGTGTGTAGGCCCACACAGAGTGTTCACGACTGCCGCGCAAAGCCCTAGACTGCGGAAAAGCCGCAGCTGAGAGGCCTCACCATGAACGAGGAACGGGAACGCTCCCTGCTGGAACAACTGACCCGACTGACTGGCCAGGTGGCCGGCCAGACCCTGGATGTGGCGCGCTCCACCGCCGCCATGACTCTGATGTTCGGGGAAAACTGGCTACAGTCGACTGTGCTGAAAAGCCTTGAGCCCGAGCGCCTGGAAGCCATGGCGGAAGCCGGACACTTCCTGCGCGATGCCCGCGAGACCGCCGGTATGAGCCTCCGCGAGCTGACCGTGGCGCTGGGGGTAAAGGACAACAACCTGCTCGAGGACATCGAGAGCGGCGAACGCATCATGCCACTGGAGCTGGCTTTTCGGGCCGCCTCGCTGATCGCTCGCCACGACCCCATCCCCTTTCTGGTCAAGTTCATGCGCACCTACAACCCGGCGCTGGGTGACACCCTGGAGCAATGGGGTGTGATGGTGCTGCCGGTACAGTTCGAACGCGAGCGCCGCTGGATCAACCTGTACCGCAAGCACGACGAGCTGCGCGCGCTCACCGATGACGAGTACGACCGGCTGGTCGAATACGTCGACGCCGCCACCACTCTGGTGCTGGATGTGATGCAAAAGGAAAAAGCCGCCAACCAGGTGGCCGCTGAACCGGCGCCGCGCAAGCGCCGGCGTCCGAAAGTGGCCGTTGAAGCAGTGGCGAAACCGGCGGCGAAAAAAACCGCTGCCCGATCGAACACCAAAAAGGCGGCGAGCAAGAAGCCGGCGGCCGGCAAATCCGGTGCGAAAACCAGGGCCAAAGCGCGGCCTAAGACCGGGGCCGGGAACAAAACTCCCAAGCGCTGAGCGGCGATGCTATAGTTTGGCGCTTATGGTGAAAAAACTTCCCACGAAAGCAGAACTGCGCGCTGCACTGGAACAGGAAACTCGCCGCTATCTGAACCAGGGTGGAAAGGTAGAGGAGGTCCCCGCGGGCGCCACCGGCACCGACCCGAATAAGCCGCACAACTTCCAGTCCAGCCGCCTGTTTTCCGAACCGCCCAATTCGCGCACCTTTCTGCCGGAGGTGGTGGCCGCCATCGAATCCCGCCGCTCCCAGCTCAAGCGCAGCCGTCGCAACGTGCCCAAGCGCTCACGCCTGCCGCGACCCCGCCGCAAGACTATCTACGACGACTTCGGCGAACCCATTCGCAAGGTCTGGATCGAAGAGTAACTCCTGCCAGGCGAAGCAGAGCCCCGCCCCCTTTTTACGGCCTCCCCAGTCGGGGCAGAAAAAACCTTACAGTGAATCATCCGATCACTCGATTTTTCCGTAATGTCCTTCATGAAACCCAATTTGAGCCTGTTCGAAAGAGTAGTTAGGCCGTTATTGGGCTGCGTACTGGCGACCATCGCACTGACCCAGCCGGAAATCGGCCTGCTGGAACTCATCGTCCTTGTCATAGCTGCCTTTCTGATCCTGAACGGCTTGCTCGCCCGTTGTTATCTGTGGAGCTGGTTAGGATTGAACACCGCGCAGAACGACATTGAACTGTGCAGCCGGGTAGCGCGTAGCAGGGACTAATGCGCACTCCGGTTCGGGCGGCGTTGTCGACTTCTTGTCCAGTCGGGCCTGCCGGCCTGCACGCTACACACCCATTGGTAAGACAACCGTTAGGAGATACACCATGTTGCGCGCCATTTTCGCCACGCTGGCCCTGGGCCTGTCCGTCGATAGCCTTGCGAGCTGCCCGGATGTCCTGAATCACGACATGCAGAAGCTGCGGTCGCGAGATTCCGTGAACCTGTGCCAGGCTTATGAAGGCAAGCCGGTGCTGGTAATCAACACCGCCAGCCACTGCGGCTTCACGCCCCAGTTCAAGGGTCTGGAAGCGCTCTACCAGCAGTATAAGGACCAGGGCCTGGCGGTAGCCGGCTTCCCTTCCGACTCCTTCAACCAGGAAGCGGACAACGCGGAGAAAACTGCCGAGATCTGTTACATCAACTACGGTGTAACCTTCGACATGTACTCCGAAATCCCAGTCAAAGGTGGCGAGGCGCACCCGCTGTTCGCCGAACTGGCGGCAGCCCAAGGCGCGCCACGCTGGAATTTCACCAAGTACCTGATTGACCGGGACGGCAACGTGGTCGCCAAGTGGGGCAGCCGCACCACCCCGGACGACCCGGAACTGCGCCGGGCCATCGAGAGCGCCCTGGCCGCCAAATAAGCGTCGGGCCCGCATTTGCCAGTACGCACTTTCGGCGGCGCCGATATCGCCGCCATGAACGACCGCTACCGGGTGTTCTTCGTGAACGCCCTGTCCGGTTTCAAGGCGGCCCACCTGGTCGGCTCTCGCAGTGACGACGGGCGTGACAACCTTGCCATCTTCACCTCGGTCGTACACATCGGCGCCAATCCGCCGCTGTTGGGCCTCGTCAGCAGACCCAACACGGTGCCGCGGCACACCCTGGAAAACATTGCCGCCACCGGTGAATACACTATCAACCACGTCAGCAGTGACATGATCGCAGCCGCTCACCAGACCAGCGCACGCTATCCTGCCGAAACGTCGGAATTCGAGGCCACCGGCCTTACGCCTCGCTGTGGGGAGCGGCTTTCCGCCCCCTACGTGGCGGAAAGCCGGCTCACGATCGGACTGGAGCACCGCCAGACCATCGACATCGAGCCGAACGGCACCCACCTGGTGATCGGCGAGATCGTTGAGGTGGAGCTCGACAGCGACACGATCAATGAAGATGGCTGGATCGACCTGGCCGCCCTGGACAGCGTGAGCGCCGCGGGCCTCGATGCCTACTACAGCCCGCAGCGCCTGGCTCGCTTCAGCTACGCCAAGCCGGACCGGCCCCTGCGGACCTTGGACTAGAGCCCGAAACGCTCCTTGATATGGGCAAAGAATCCTGGGCCGTTGGCTTCCTCATCGGCGTCGATGCGACGCGCGATGTCAGAATCCGCCATCATCGCCCGCCACTCGGCGAGCCCATCGATCTGGGCAATGATGTCCCAGCCGACCTTCTCGCTGCCGACGCTGACCACCTTGAGAACGTAACGCAGGTAGATATCCGCCATCGTCATCTCGCTGCCCAGCACATAGGGCTCGAACACACACATGGCGTTCATGGCCTTGATGCCGCGTTCCGCCACCTCGCGGATTTCTCGCTTAAGGCCGTCAGGTACCTCGCTGCCGGTAAACTCATAGGGAATGGTGCGGCGACAGGGCAGCTCGAGGTAAAGCTCGGCCACCTTCATCACCTGGCGTACCCTGGCGCGGGCCAGCGGGTCCACGGGGTACAAAGGGTTGGCGTCCGGATAGGCGTCCTCCAGGTAGTCGCAGCACACGCTGGACTCACTGATATAGCCGCCGTCTTCGGTGGTCATAGAGGGAATCTTGCCCACCGGGCTGATGGCCACGTAGGCCTCGGTGCCGCCGTACTGCAGGTCCTCCTCAAAGGTCAGGCCCTTGTGCAGCAGCACGTGCTTAACGATGTTGTAGTAGTTGCTGTAGGCGAACCCGTGCAGCGTAATCATGACTTCTTTCCATAAAAATCCCGAGGGAAAGCTAGTATAGTTTCCGACCGCAGATGAACGCACCTACACACAGAGATACTTTGTACTACGACGGCAACTGCCCGCTGTGCATGCGGGAAGTGCGGCTGCTGTCTCAGATCGCCGACTCCGGCCTGGCGCTGGTGGATTTGCATGAGGTGCCCGACGAGACCGGCCAGCCGACCCGGCTGGAAAAACTCTCGGAGCTGCACCTTAAGACCGCGGACGGCCAGTGGCGGGTGGGCGTGGATGCCACGGTGACTGCCTGGTCCCACACCCGCTGGGGCCCGCTGTTTTCGGTACTGCGCTGGCCGCTGGTGGGCAATCTCGCCGACCTGGTCTATCGTTACTGGGCGCGCAAGCGATATCAGCGCCTCTACGGTTGCGGAGACTGCGCAGAACAGTGATTGATATCGAGACACTTCTGGATAACCACCCCAATATGGTAGCGCTGACCGGCGCTGGCATCTCGGCGGCGTCCGGCATCCCTACCTATCGCAACGACGCCGGCGACTGGCAGCGCAGCGCGCCCATTCAGCACCGTGACTTTATCGAAAAAGAAGAAGCGCGCCGGCGCTACTGGGCCCGCAGCATGGCGGGCTGGCCCTTCGTGGCAGAATCGAAGCCCAACCGGGCCCACCACGCGTTGGCGCGCCTGGAACAGGCGGGCCACATCGGCCTGCTGGCCACCCAGAACGTAGACGGCCTGCACCAGCGCGCCGGTCACCAGTCGGTGATTGACCTGCACGGCCGCCTCGACCAGGTGCGCTGCCTCAATTGTGGCGCTCGCACCCACCGCGGCGACCTGCAGGAACGGCTGTCGGCGCTGAACCCTGCCTGGAGCCTGACCGTTACCGCCCTGCGCCCGGACGGCGACGCCGAAGTGGACGATGAAGTGGTGGAGAGCATGAAGGTGCCGGACTGCCAGATTTGCGGTGGCACCTTAATGCCCGACGTGGTGTTCTTCGGCGGTACCGTTCCTCGCGACCGGGTGGAAACCACTCGCGAAGCGCTGGAAGCCAGCGACGGGCTACTGGTGGCGGGATCATCACTGCAGGTGTATTCCGGTTATCGCTTTTGCCGGCTGGCCCAGCAGCTGGGTAAGCCCATTACCATCATCAATCGCGGCAGAACCCGCGCTGACGAACTGGCTACCTTGAAGATCGAGGAAGACGCCGGCGAGGTGCTGGATCAGCTCGCCAGCAAGGCGCAGAGAGCCTGATCCAGCGAGCGGTACTCGAAGGCAAAACCCGCCGCTTCCAGCCGCTCAGGCACTACCCGCTGCCCGGTCAGCAACAGCTCGTCTGCCAGTTGGCCGAGGGCGGCCCGCATCACGAAGCCGGGTACCGGCAGGCCGATCAAGCTGCGGCGATGCCCAGCCAGGGCCTCACTGAAGCCTCGATTGGTGACCGGCTCCGGAGCAGTGAGGTTGAAAGCACCTGACAGCTTCCCGTCCAGCAGGAAGGCGATGGCGCGAATCACGTCTTCCCGGTGCACCCAGCTCAGGTACTGCCGGCCTGAACCGAGCCAGGTTTTCACACCCATCTGCACCGACTTGTCGAGCTGCGCGAAGGCGCCGCCGTCACGTTCCAGCACCACCCCCAGCCGCACGATGCAGACCCGGGAACCGATGGTTTCAAAGCGCCGGGCGGCGGTTTCCCAGGCGGCGCAGAGCTGGTGGGAAAAACAATCCACCGTGGTCGCCTCCTCTCCCAGCGGCGTATCGTCCTGCGGCCCGTAGTAGCCGATCGCAGAAGCGCTAATCAGGGCACTCGGCGGCCGCTCCAGTCGCTCGGCCAGCGCCAGCAGCCCTTCGGTGGTGCCCACCCGGCTGTCGACCAGGGCGCGCTTGCGCGCCGCCGTCCAGCGACCCTCGGCAATACTCTCGCCGGCCAGGTTGATGAAGGCATCGTAGAAGGTGGAAGCGGATACATCGTCGAGCCGATTGACGTAGCGCAGGCCCACGTCATCTTCAAAATCGGGGTTGCGCGTGTAGACGGTGACCGTATCGCCGCGCTCCAACAGGTGCCGGACCAAGGGTGAGCCGATAAAGCCGGTGCCGCCGGTGATGAGGATATTCATGTGTGAATAGTACGCCCTGCCGGGAGGCCAAGATCAGTGATCGAATCACCCGCTGGATTCGTAACATTTACAAGCAATGTGTACAGGTCAATTTACATGACAACCTTAAACGAAACTATACAGATCGATCGCCCCGCCCGGGAGGTCTTCCAGTACGTTTCGGACTTCGCCACCTGCATGGAATGGGACGCCACCGCCATCGAAACCGAGCGTCTCGACGACCAGCCAGTCGGCGTGGGCACCCGCTACAAGGTGGTGTGCGAGGCACCCGTCGGCAAGCTTCCGCTGGAATACGAAATCGTCGAATACGAGCCGGATCACAAGATCGTATTGATCGGTCGCGGCCGCTTTTTCGAGGTGGAGGACACCATTCTTGTCACTCCCACCAGCAGCGGCTGCGAGCTCGACTATACCGCGGTGTTTACCTGGAAGCCCTGGCTCGAGCGCTTTGCACAGAAGATGGAGCCGGGCCTCAAGCGCATGGGCTATGCCTCGGTGCAAAAGGGCCTGAAGGCGGCACTGGACGATGACTTCCCCGCGCCGGAGCTCTCCGAGGAAAACGCCCGCGCCGACCGCTTCGTGCCGACCGCGCTGGTGCGCTTCACCAAGCGCGGCTACAAGCGCGGCGCGAAGAAGCTCTTCAATCCGATGTCTCGGTATATGGGTGACAAGCACGTGGTACTCACAGGTGCCACGGCCGGCCTTGGCAAAGCCACTGCCGAGTTCCTCGCCTACCGGGGCGCGAAGCTGACCCTGGTGGTGCGCAATCGCGAGAAGGGCGAGGAACTGGTGCGGGAACTCAAGGCCCGCACAGGCAACAGACACATCGGCCTGGAAATTGCCGACCTCAGCCTGATAGCCGACGCCGACAAGGTGGTCGCCAATCTGTCAAAGAAGGGCGAGCCCATCGATGTGCTGATCAACAACGCCGGCGCACTGTTCAATCCGCGCCAGGAAACCAGCGAGGGCCTGGAGCAGAGCTTTGCGCTACTGCTGTTGAGCCCCTTCCGCCTGACCGAAGGCTTGAAGCCGCTGCTGAAGAAAGCGGCAAACGCCCGTGGCGAGGCGCGCGTGATCAACGTGGTTTCCGGCGGAATGTACAGCCAGAAGCTCAAGGTCTGGGACCTGCAGAACGAGCAGGACAAGTACTCCGGATCGGTCGCCTACGCGCGCTGCAAGCGGGCGCTTATGATCAAGACCGAGCAGTGGGCCGAGGACTGGGCCGACGATGGCATCGTGATAAATGCCATGCACCCGGGCTGGGCAGACACCCCCGGGGTGGAGACCGCCCTGCCGGAATTCCACAAGCTCACCCGGCTGGTGCTGCGCACCCCTGAGGAAGGGGCAGACACCATCAACTGGCTGGCTGTGGCCAGTGAGGCCGGCCAGCTCAGCGGCAAGCTGTTCCTGGACCGGGAGCCACGCACCACGCACCTCACCGACTCCACCCGGGAATCGGCCGAGTCCCGCGAACAGCTACGCGACATCCTCGATAACTGGGATAACACCCGGGCCAGCGACAAGGCGGCCTGACCGACATGGCTGCTCCACCAGGAGCAGCCACCCTCACTCCCGGGCAGCACTGAAATTCCCGCGCTCCTGTGTGTTAGCCTAACCGGCTGAGAAGCACGGAGGATGTTCCCATGAGCGACGCCATCGCCCCCGCCAGCATCGATATCGGCGGACCGGTACTCGACGACCTCAAGCAGCGCCTCGGCACGACCCGCTGGCCCGAGAAGGAAACCGTCGACGACTGGAGCCAGGGCCTACCGCTGGCTTACGCCCAGGAACTGGCCCAATACTGGGAATACCAGTACGACTGGAAACGCTGGGAGGTCAAGCTCAACCACTGGAATCCCTGTTCCACCGTCATCGACGGCCTGGAGGTCTTCTTCCTGCACGTGCAGAGCCCCCACCCGGATGCCCTGCCGATGATCATGACCCACGGCTGGCCTGGCTCTATCGTGGAATTTCACAAGGTGATCGAGCCACTCACCCAGCCGGAGAACCCTGCTCACGCATTCCACCTGGTGATTCCCTGCCTGCCGGGTTACGGCTTCTCCGGCAAGCCCGCAGCGCCCGGCACCAGCGCCGAGGCCGTCGGCCGCCTATGGGGCAAGCTGATGGCGCGGCTGGGCTACGAGCGCTACGTGGCGCAAGGTGGCGACTGGGGGGCGCTGGTGACCCAGTGTATGGGCATCAGCGAGACCGAGCACTGCGCGGGCATTCATATCAACATGCCGATCTGCCCGCCCGGCGAAGAGGACCTCGTCGATCTCACCGAGTTCGAGCAGGCGGCACTGGCGGGCATGGACCACTACAGCCAGTGGGACTCCGGCTACTCCAAGCAGCAGAGCACCCGGCCCCAGACCCTGGGCTACGGCCTGGCGGATTCGCCGGTTGGGCAGATGGCCTGGATTGTCGAAAAATTTTGGAGCTGGATGGACTGTGAAGGCCATCCGGAAAACGTGCTCAGCAAAGACGAGCTGCTCGACAATGTAATGATGTACTGGGTCACCAACACCGGCGCCTCTTCAGCGCGCCTGTACTGGGAGAGTTTCCACAAACCCAACCTTGACCCCATCGATATGCCGGTGGGCGCCTCCATTTTCCCCAAAGAAATCTTCCGCTGCTCACGGCGCTGGGCGGAAAAACGCTACAGCAACATCATTCACTGGAACCAGCTCGACAAAGGAGGCCATTTTGCCGCCTTCGAGCAGCCCGCCGTTTTCGTCGACGAATTGCGGGCCTGTTTTGCTCAACTGCGTTGATCTGTAGCACGGGCTACACAAAGCGTAGCTTCCCAATTGCCATCAGCGGCCATATCTCCTACAGTAGGGACGGCTGCGAGCTTCCCCGACCAAAAATGAGCGGACAGGGAAAAGTGCAAAAAGGCAGATCCTGCAACTGGCCCGTAAGAGGCGAGGAGCAAGGTAATAACTGCCTGACAAATAACAACAATTGACCGTGCAACAGGATTGTGCGGCGGTGACGTGTTGGGTTAGGGAAGGCAGCCATGCCGACATTGAGTGAGCTCGCCAAGCAGGAGTTCGTCAAGGACGTGGTCGCGATGGGCATATTCGGCATCGTGGCGGCGATTATTTTCCTGGGCATCCAGAGGTTCTATACCGATTCCGGACGCGAGCAGATGGAACGCGAGGCCGCGTTCAACCTCGAAATCCAGTTTATGACTGGCGGTGGCAACCGCATCAAGGACAACTTCGCCAACTACGTGGCGGAGGTGTCCGAGGTCGTGATCCAGGGCGCGCCCCCGGACCGGGAAACCCGTAAGATTATGCTGGGCTCCGCCTCCATCATTCGCACGGAGGTGGCGATCCTCTCCGAGTACGACCCCAACCTGAAAGTGCGTGGCGATGTACTGGTGAACCGCATGGACGAGCTGAGCCAGAACATCTTCACCTACTCCCGCGGCGAGCAGCGGGAATACCAGCAGCAGCTGCTGGAACTGAAAGAGCACTACCAGACATTCATACTGAAGCTGAATTCAGTCGCCAAGAAGCACCTCTCGGTTTCCCACCGGCAGTATAATTAGCAGTCCATCCCGGCCGGACCGCCCGATGACAGAGACTATTTTCAATCCCTTCGAGTCCGAAGAGATTACCCCGCCCTTTTCCGAGCACTGGGAGACCAAGCGCCGCCTGGCCCAGGCGATTCGTGAACTGAGCGAGGTGCTGGTGACTTCAACACCGTCTATTGAGGACATGAACGACATCGCCGAGCGCCTGGAACTGCAGGCCCGCCAGTTCGCCAAGTCACCGCGGCTGTACGGCCAGATGGCCTTCCAGTCCGACGGCCATCACGGCACCCGCGGCGAGGTGAATCACGAGCTCAACGCTCTCGCCGGCTGGAGCAACCCCCTGTCGCCGGGACTCAACATGTGGATCGAGGGGGACAAAGCCTACGGCACGGTAACCTGTGGCTGGGCCTACGAGGGCCCCCCCGGCCATATTCACGGCGGCTTTGTGGCCGCCATCTTCGACCAGTTCATGGGTATGGCGCAGATGATGGGCAAACAGCCGGGCATGACCGGCCGCCTGACCACCCGCTATCATCGCCCCACCCCATTGAATGTGGAGCTCACGCTTGAGGCCTGGCTGGAAAGCGTGGAGGGCCGCAAGACCCAGATGCAGGCCGAGATGCGCAACGGTGACGAAGTCACCGCCACCTGCGAAGCACTGTTTATCCGCCCTAAGGACGGCCTCGGCCTCAGGGATATGGACAAGGCCGCCGAGTCCTCAGCCTGACACCAGGCTCATTCGACCTAACGGTGACGGCATGCTACCCGCTTCCTCCCAGGCGCTCAGCAGCGCCTGCACCTGTTCATCCAGAACTTCCGGATCCGGGCAACCGGGCGTCAGGTAGCAGGCGGAGATGTTCTGCTTGCTGTCCTGCTTGAAGGCATCGAGGGCGGCGCGGCGCGAGACGCCGGTCCGGCGGCACAGTGAACTGAACTCCTCTGCAAAACGCAGCTTGGCAGACTGCCACAGCAGGTCCGCCATGCGCACGGTTTCCGCAGTCGCGAAGGTTTCCATGCAGAGCTTGCCAAGCCGCCACCGGAACAGGCTGGCGAGGGCGTCTGCGCTGGCCTCGTCATTAGCGCCGGCCAGCATGCGCACCGGATTGCGGAAGTCCGCCAGGGCGACCCCGGGGCGAATCACTTCCGGGCTGTAACAAAGTCCGAAGTCTTCCCCGCAGAGCCTGCCGGAGACCCGCTCCAGCAGCGGCTGCACCAGGCGATCCATGGTGCCGGGAGTCAGCAGGCTGCGAATGACGACCAGCTGGAATCGCTCACTGCGGGCGAGTTCCGAGGCGACCTCGTGGAGCAGCGTCGTGAGACTCTCGCTGTCGTCAGCAGCGGCCTCATCGGCCCAGACCAGCAGCGTGTCAGCGGCGTGGCAAGCCCGGTGCAGGCTGGTAACGAAGTGCAGGCAGTCATCGGTTTGGGCGGCCACCAACTGCTGGGCCAGGCCAGCCTCGTCAAAGGCGCAGCGACCCTCCCGCAGGGCGGCGGCCTGTTCCGGTACGCTCACCTGAAGGCGTACCGGGTAGCCGTGCCCGGCAAAACTCACCGCGTCAATAATGGCGCCCAGGCTACTGCCCATCACCGCTATGTTGCCGGCGGCCGTAGACCAGCCCGGTGCGCCCGTGTCTGACGTAGTTTGCTTGTCGTGTTGCATGTCTTCTCCCTCCTTGTGGGTTTGGAAAGAGAAGCTGCAGGCTCCATGCCAGTAGGCCGAAACAGCCTATATATCTAATAAAATCAACGGGTTGAGTCGCTCCTCACAAAACCAGCCCAGCACCGGTTTTTGCAATTTGCAACGCAAATCAGTCGCCGTCGCCCCAGCTTTGGATTTTGCGATAGATGGTAGAGGCGGACACGCCCAGCAGGGCCGCCGCCTTCGGGATATTGTCATCGCACTGGGCCAGCGCCTGCTCGATGGCGCGGCGCTCCACGTCCTTGAGCGGCACGATGGATTCCTCTGTATCGCCCGCCTCCGTCGCCGCCGCGGTGGCCCCCGCGAGCTCTGTAGGACTGGCCGTTACTGCCTGGTCGCCTCCCGCCAGGTAACTTTCTCGAGTCTCCGCCGGCAGGTTATTCAGGTTCAGCTCCTCGGCATCCGCCATGGTCGCCACGTAGCCCGCCAGGTTGACGAGCTGACGCACATTGCCGGGCCAACTGTACTCCTGCAGAAAGCGTTCGAAATCGCGGGAGAATTCGAAGCGGATATCCTGCCGCACCTCGCGCAGGTAATGCCGGAACAGGATGACCGCATCGCTGTCGCGCTCCCGCAGCGGTGGCACATCCAGCGGCAACACCTCGAGCCGGTAGCGCAGGTCCTCTCGGAATTCACCGTCTTCAACAGCGGCGGACAGGCGCTTGGAGGAGGCCGACAGGATCTGGGCATCAAAGGGCACCAGCTCATTGCTGCCCAGCGGCGTGTATTCGCGCTCCTGCAGTACCCGCAGCAGCTTGGCCTGCAGTTCCATCGGCAGCGTGGTGACCTCGTCGAGGAACAGGGTGCCGCCGTTAGCCGCCGCCAGCAGCCCGGTGCGGTCTTTGTCGGCACCGGTAAAGGCCCCTTTCTTGTGGCCAAAGAGCTGGCTCTCCATCAACTCGCTGGAGAAATTGGCGCAGTTGACTGGCACAAACGGCTGCTTGGCACGAAAACTCTCCTGGTGCAGTGCCCGCGCCACCAGCTCCTTACCAGTGCCGGTTTCGCCGTGGATGAATACAGGCACGTTGGCGGTGGACATGCGGCGCAGCTGTTCGAACAGTTTCACCATATGCGGCGAAGCCCCCAGCATAGGGCTGTTGGGCAATACCGGCTGGGCACCAAGGGCGTCTGAGCCGCCCTCCGGCGTTTCCTTCAGCGCTATCACGCGCTCAACGGCATACAGTAGTTCGTCGTCATCCCAGGGCTTGGCGATGTATTTGTGGATCTGGCCGCTGTTGAAGGCTGCGGTGATTTCCGCAAAGTCGCTGTAGCCGCTCAGCACGAACTTGGTGGCGGCGTCCTGGAACCCGTCCAGGGCGGCCACCAGTTCGGTACCGCTCATACCGGGCATGCGCTGGTCGGTGATCAGAATGGCCACGGGGTTCTGCTTGAGCCAGGCCAGCGCTTCGACGGGGTCGACGAAGGCCTCGACGCTCACCTCGAGGCGACGGAACAGGCGCATCAGCGCCCGGCCGATGCTGCGCTCATCGTCCACCACGCACACGACGGGCAAGTGGTTACTCATGTTCTCTCCTAACGTGCCGCGGGGTCAGTCCAGCCGCAGCCCCTTCTGTATAAAGTCTTCCAGGCGCACCCCAAAGCTGCCGTTGGGCAGCACATCTTTCACCAGGCTATCGCGCCCTTTTCCCTCTCGCTGTAGCTGGTCCAGGTTGAGGATGCGCTCCTTGCAGGGTGCCTTGTCCGGCCCCAGCACCCGCAGGATATTGGGCAGGCGGCGGGCTTTGTGATTCTGTGACACCACCAGGCCGATGCTGCCGTCCACCAGTTCCACCACGCTGCCCGAGGGATACAGGCCCAGGCACTCGATAAAACCGCGCACGTACTCTTCCTCGAAGTAGCGGCCACTATACTCCGAAAGCCGTTGCATCGCCGCGAGAGAGGACAGCGGAGTGCCCCCTACGCCGTCAATAGTGTAACTGTCGTAGGCGTTGCACACGGCGATCAGCTTGGTAAACGGCGACAGCTTCTCGGCCGGGTAGCCATTGGGATAGCCACTGCCGTCCACATGTTCGTGGTGAGAGGCCGCCACCGTGGCACAGCCGGCGTAGAGGTCCTTGTAGGAGAACAGGATGCGCTGGCCGTATAGGGTGTGCTTGCGGTATTCCTGCTCCTCAGTCTCGCTCCGTGTGCGCTTGACCAGCAGCGAGCCGGGCAGCTTCATCTTGCCCACGTCGTGCAGCATCGCGCACAGGCCGATATGGTGCAGGTCCTCCCCTTCGAAACCCATGTGCCGGGCCACCGTGATGGCCAGAATCATGGTATTCATGGAATGCTGGGTAATGCGCTCATCGTGCTGGCGCAACCGCGACATCCACAGCATGGCCGCCGGGTCACTGATGATGTTCTCCACACACTCGGTGACCGTCGCCTCCGCCTTTTTCACATCGATGGCCTTGCCCAGGCGCACGTCGTCCATGATGCTGCGAGTAACCGTCTGGGTGGATTCTCGAGTGCGGCGCGCGCGGCTCAGGTCGGGCACCGGGGTTGGCTTCTGTAGCAGGCGCTTACGGGGTTGTGAGCGAGCAGCAACCCGCTCCGCAGGGCCTTGCCGGCGCTGCACCTTTTCCTCCACGTAAACGTACTCGCAGTACTTCTGCACCTCCTCGATGTCGGCGTGGTTCTGGATCTCGAAACCCTGCAGCAGGAACGGGGTTTCCAACCAGGGCCGATCTAACTCGGCAACGAACATGCCGACCTGTAGGCCGGAAACGTGAATCTGGTAGCTGCGCCGTTCCATGGAGTTCAGTAAATACCGCGTACCTGTATACAGTAATACAGCTTAGGCAAAAAGCCTGCCAAGCCGCCATGGCTGGGCTCGAAAATGCGAAGTCAATTGAGCCCGTGCCATAGCTATTGCACACTAGCGCCAACCCTGGCGCGAATACTGCAAGGATACCGCTATACTCCTGCCCCGCAACCTGTTGGAGAAGCACCGTGAAAGGCATGATCTTTACCTCCCTGAGCGACCTGGTCGAAGAAGAGTTCGGCATCGGCGCCTGGAATCGCGCCCTGGCCCGTATCGACTCGGTGGTCGACGGCGCCTATATCGAAGCCGATAACTATCCTTCCAGCGAAATGCTCTCCCTGGTGGGCGCCCTGGTCGAGGAACTAGAAACGCCGGTCGACCAGTTGCTGGACCTGTTCGGCCAGAAGCTGTTTTTCGACCTGTACCGGCTGTACCCGGAGCTGGTGGACCGGCACACCGAACTGGTGCCCTTCCTGGCTAGCGTGGGCACGGATATCCACGAGGAGATGAAGATCCTCCATGTCGATGCGGAAGTGCCCGACATGCGCTGCGAGCTCTACGACCGCAATCGCATGACCATGTACTATGACTCGCCGCGCAAGATGTGCCTGCTGGCGGAGGGCCTGGTGCGCGGCGCGGCGCAGCACTTCGGCAGAGAAATCACGCTTGAACACAGCGAATGTATGCACAAGGGAGCCGACCGCTGCAAGTTTGAAATGAGCCTTGTCCAGCCCGATAGGTCGGAGCATGAGTGACAGTGACGACGAGTACAAAATCGCCTACCGGCGCGAAAAGCAGGCCCGCAAGCGCGCCGAGGAGGTCATAGAGGAGCGCAACCGGGAGATTTACCACCTGCGCCAGGACCTGGTCGAGACCCGGGAACAGCTCGAAAGCAACCAGGAAACCCTGCTGCAGGCCGACAAGCTCAAATCCATGGGCCAGCTCGCCTCCGGCATTACCCATGAGATCAACAATCCGCTGGCCTACATCACCAGCAACGTCAACCTGCTGAGCGAGTACTACGCCACCCTCACCCGCTTTATCGCCCTGCAGCGCCTCGCCCACGAGAACGAGGTTGACGAGAAGATGAAAAAGGAATTGGCGCTGATCATGGAGGACGGCCCCGAGATTTTCTGTGAGATTGACGAGGGCCTGGCGCGGATCGGCAGCATCGTTTCCAACGTCAAGCGCTTTGCCCGCAAGCACGAGCGCCACCGGGCGCTGTCGGATATCAACCAGGAAATCCGCTCTACCCTCAAACTGGTGGAAAAACAGCTCAAGCCGGACACCCGCATTGGCCTGGACCTGGAAAACCTGCCGCTGGTGAGCTGCAACCTCAGCGAGGTCGGCCAGGTCATCATCAACCTGGTGATGAACGCGGACCAGGCGGCCCCGGCCCAGGGCGGGCCAATCAAGATCACCACCCGTACCGAGGGCCGCTGCGCGGTGATCAACGTCAGCGACCAGGGCAGCGGCATTCCCGAAGAGGAGCTGGAGAATATCTTCGATCCCTTCTTCACCACCAAGCCGGTGGGCGAAGGCACCGGGCTGGGCCTGTCGGTCTCCTATGGCATTATTGAGGACCACGGCGGCAAGATCTCGGTCGCCAGCGAGCTGGGCGTGGGCACTACCTTTACCATCGTATTACCCATCGACTGAGCATTTCGCGTTTCGCTTTGCAATTTGCAAAGCGCTATGCACCCCCAAAAGCCCCGATCTGCCGTCCAGCCCAGTAATCATGGGCCCCGCCACTATTGGCACGGCATTTGTACCTCTACTGGAGAAACTACGATACAGAGGTACACAACATGCGAATTGCACGAGCAGTCGCGGCCTGCCTGGCCGCACTGGGCACACCGGCGCTGGCGTCGGCGCCTTTCGACGCCTGCCCTAACGAGGCCTTCCTGGTACAGGACAGCGTCGCCCGCCTGTACGGTGTAGACCTGTCGACGGGCTACTACAGCAAGCTCAGCACCAATATGGGTGTGAGCAACAAGCTGAATGCCATCGGCTTCAACTATCACGACGCTTATCTCTACGCCTGGAGCTATGCCCATAAGAGCCTGGCCAGGATTGGTAAGGACTACCAGGTGGAACCGCTGTCGCTGAGCTTTCAGCCGGACTCCAACTACTACATCGGCGACGTCTCGGTGCTGGAAAACGCCTACTACATGTACCGCAAGGGCAACAGTGAAGCCCACGGCCTGTGGCGTATCAGCCTGGACCCGACCGCGGAGAACTACCTGGCACCGCAGCGCATTCGCGCCGGTGGCAGCCTGTGGCTCAACATCTTCGATTTCGCCTTCCACCCGGAGCAGCAAATGCTGTACTCGGTGGACAACAGGGGCCGCCTGATCACCATTGACCCGGCGACCGGCGACTACACACTGGGCAACAACGTCGGCCAGCGGGGCACGTTCGGTGCCGTCTACTTCGACGTCGACGGCCGGCTTTACATCAGCCGCAACAAGGACGGCGTGATCTTCCAGATCGACGTCAGCAGCGAAAACCCCACTGCCATCAAGTACGCCCAGGGCCCCGCCTCCGCCAACAATGATGGCGCTCGCTGCGCCCTGGCGCCGGTAGTACCGGTAGACCAGGAAGCCATCGACTTCGGTGATGCGCCGGACAGCTACGCCAGCAGCCTGGATGCCAACGGCGCGCGCCACAGCCTGGAGGGCTCATCCCTGCGCCTGGGCGAGCGGGTCGACGGTGAAAGCCAGGCTTACCCGGCGCCACTGGCTGATGACACCACCGACCAGGATGACGAGGACGGTGTGGGCTTTATCACCGAACTGGCCGCCGGCGAAACCGGCGTGGTAGAAGTAACTGCCTCCGATGCAGGTTACCTGAATGCCTGGATCGACTTTGACCGCAACGGCCGCTTTGACGCTGCCGAGCAGGTCGCCAACGCCCAAGCGCTAACCGCGGGCAGCAACTTCCTGTCGTTCACAGTCCCGGTGTGGACCGAGTCCGGCGCGAGCTGGTCGCGGTTCCGCATCAGCAGCGTTGCCAACCTGGGTGCCACCGGCGGCGCGCCGGACGGTGAAGTAGAAGACCACCCGATCAGCTTGTTCAACGGTGGCGTCACTACCAGCCACTACCCCAGCGCCGACGGCTTTGTGACCCTCGCCTTCGAGGACCTGTGGCCCTCTCGCGGCGACTACGACATGAACGACCTGGTGCTGCATTACCGCACCGCGGTCAGCACCATTAACAACGGTGACAGTGAAGATGACGCCAAGCTGGTAGGTATCAGCATCAGCGGCGAAATCACCGCCGTGGGCGCCACCTTCCACTCCGGCTTCGCCGTGGCCATACCCGGCCTGCGCCGGGCCGACGCCGCCAATGCGAGCGTATTTTTTGAAATCAACGGCGAGCCGCAGGCGGACAGCCCGCTGGAAAACAGTTGGAACCCGGACAGCGATGTCGTGTTTCAGATCACCCGCGACGTCTGGGACCAGGTGACCACGGCGGAGGGCTGCTCCTTCTACCGCACCGAGGCCAACTGCGGCGGCTCCAGCGTACAGGCGCGCTTCTCACTCAATGTGCGTTTCAGTGACACGGTGTCGGCGGCGACCCTGGGTGACGCCTTGTTCAATCCGTTCATCTTTGCCACCGCCGGCTACCAGCGCAACAGCATTTTCCCGACGCCACCGGGCCGGGAGCTGGAGATTCATCTGAAGAATCGCGCGCCGTCGATCCACGCCGACCTCGAACTGCTCGGCCGTGCCGACGACCGCTCTGCCCAGGAGGCAAGCCTGACCTACCAGACCGCCGAAGGCCTGCCCTGGGCCCTGGAGGTGGGTACCGAGTGGCAACACCCGGGGGAGTACCAGGACCTCGTACAAACCTACCCGGACTTCATCCACTTCGTGCTGAGCGGCGGCAAGACCCACCAGACCTGGTACCTGCCCGAGAACGCGGTGCAGGACAAGCTCTACAAGGATTGAGGACGCAAACATGAATTGCTCAAAAACATTGAAAACGCTGGCGGCCCTGATATCCGCGACGAGCCTGGCCGGCTGTATCGGCAGCCCCCTGCCCTCCGGCAGTGAGGCACAGCTCTACCGCTGGCAGCAGCTGGACGCACCGCTGGTCGCCCGCTCAGGCATCGAAAGCACTGACTACAACGGCTACTTCGACGGCGACTTTGACTTCTCTGGCATCGCCGCCGGCCTGAGCGTCGGTCAGGCCGACATGAATGCGCCCTATCTGCTCAAGTCCTGTGCGGACCAGGCCTGCTATTACGCCGTCCTGTATCCGGCTGATTTCGACTGGCGCGACGACGGTCTCATCGGCGGCTTCGCGGCACTCACCCCGCTGTCGACGGCCATGTACGGCGACGTCAAGGACTTGCCCGCAGAGCAGGTGCGACCGAGACTGGATGCGCTGGCCGCCGCCGTCACCACGACCGACGGGCCCCGCGACTATGCGGGCTTTATCAAGCTCGACTATCAGCGCGCCCCGGCCGACCAGGCCCGGGTGGCCCGGCTCGAGGAAAGCGCTAATGCCGACGCGGCCATCCAGGCGGGAGAATTACCGAGCCTGCAGGCACTGCTGGACGGCGCCATTACCTCCACCGGCGATTTGCAGGCGCCGACCGATTTCGTGTTCAGCAGCGCCTGGGACCTGGCAGTCGATGTCAACGTCAGCGGCCGCATGGAAGGCGCCTACCTGGCGCTGTGCGCAGAGTTCAAGGCCACCGGTGCCGAGCACTACTGGGTGAATTACGCCAACTGCCGGCTGAAGACGCCGCTGGCAGAGGGCAGCTTCCAGGACAGCCTGCGCATGAGCGCCAGCGTCGACAGCCTGTTGGCAGTGCTGATCCCGCTGGCGAACCCTACAGCCCGAGAGTACCACCTGTGGCAGCGCGCCGAAGACGGCGACAGCTTTGAGGTGCGCTAGATGCGGACGCTGTTGATCACACCCACCCACGCCCCGGACCTCGAGCGCTGCCGCCTGCTGACCCGTAGCGCCCAACGTCACCTGAGTGGCGTGGAAGCACACCTGCTGCTGATCGATGAGGCGGAGCGCGAGCTGTTCCAGCCCCTGGTCAGCAGCACCGTGCACCTGATAACGAAGGAGTCTCTGCTGCCCTGGTGGGTGCGCAGGAATCCCCTGTCCAGCCGCTGGTGGCTGAGCCTGAAGAGCCTGCCAGTGCGCGGCTGGATTATGCAGCAGGTGATCAAGCTGGCCATCGCCGAGCAGTTCCAGGCCGATGTGCTGCTGTTTGCCGACTCCGACATGGTGTTCGTCAAACCCTTCAGCCCGGGGCACATCATTTCCGACGGCAGGGTACGTCACTTCCGCGCCGAGCGGGGCCCCATGCAGTACACTGACCGGCGCTACCGCAACTGGTACCGCTTTGCCGCCAATGTCTGCCAGGTGGACAATCCCGACGACATCAGCGGCAGCTACATCGCCCAGCTTAATAGCTGGCGCCATGAAAACGTCATCGAGCTGTACCGCACGTTAGAGACCAACGGCGGCCAGTGGATGACCCGGGCCATGCGCTGCCTGGACTTCTCCGAGTTCGTTCTCTACGGCGCCTTCGTCGACCACGTGCTGGGTGACCTCTCCGACCACTACGAAGACCCCCACCAGCTCTGCCACAGCTCCTGGTTCTACCCGGTAGAAACCGAGCAGGATATCGAGAGCTTCCTGTCGCGCCTCAACCCTTTTCACCGCGCCGTCCACCTGCAGTCCAATCTCGGCCTCGACGCCGAACTGCTGGGCGGCCTGGTCTCCTGAAGGCCTTCCCTAGCCAACCCTCGCCCGGCCCTGCCGGGCTTTTTTTTGCCGCCTCCTCTTTTGGTTCGGAGCCGCACACTTCTCGCATTGAAACCGCATGGACGCTACCTGAAGGGGGCTTCCGGGACGCGCTAAAGGCATGCCGTCCATGGCTCGCTCGACTGCGGCCATCCGTGGCCGCAGACGGTCCCGGAAGCCCCCTTCAGGCACCGCCCATGCTCCATAGGCAGAAACCCGGAGTTCAAAGCCTAGTCTCCGAATCGGTGACGGGTAGTGCCGTGTGAGGGCGCGAGCTGGGTCTGCCCTACGAAGCCACTTTCCTAGACCCCGGATGCCGCGCGCGCAGCATTGAGAGAAATCTACGGCTTGCTTTCCCAGCTCTGAATCTTGCGGTAGAGAGTGGAAGGTGCCACTTCGAGGAGGCGAGCGGCGAGGCGGACGTTGCCGTTGCAGTGGGCGATGGCCTGCTCGATGGCGCGGCGTTCGACGCGCCAGAGAGGCTCAATGACAGGGGGTGTATCAGGCTTCACGGTAGTGCTCCCGCTGCAGAATGCCGCACAGGGCGATGGCGATGCTGCCCGTGGTGATGCCCTGGGCGTAGGCCAGACCCGGGTTCAGCACCAGGTTGAAGGTCTGGGCGGTGAAGAAGATCAGCAGCGCCCACAGCAGCGGGTGCAGCCGGCCGTTATTGGCATCGCGCCAGGCCCAGTTGCCTCTCAGCAGGCGCAGCCAGATGGTGACGTGCACGTAGAGGTAGAGGGCGGCGCCGAGGATGCCGTACTTGAAGGTGATGCCGATGAAGCCGAGATCCGACGGGTAGAAGTAGAAGGCGAACAGGTCCTGGTAGGTGCGCCCGTAGCTGTTGTCTTCCCCGGCCCCCAGCAGCAGGTACTGGGGGATGTGGTCGAGGGCGATCCTGAAGGACTTGAGGCGGATGCCGCCGCCGTCTGCATTGAGGAAGTGGTCCATGGCAACGCCGGTCATGAACGGCATAGCGATCAGGCCCAGCGGCAGCAGCAACAACAGCCAGGCGACCCGGTTGCGTGCTGCCAGAAACAGCGGAAACAACGCCACCGACAGCAGCATGGTGGCGAGGGTGGAGCGGAACATCACGATGGACCAGATGTAGCAGGCCAGACCCACCAGCAGCAGGGCAAACAGGCGCTGCGCTATGCCGCCCGGGCTGAACAGCAAAACCAGCCCTGCCAGCAGGGCCAGCATGATGGCAAACAGCGGCGGCTTCAGCCGGAAACCACGCCACTCGTCGTAGGTCACCAGGTTGCTGACGGTGTGGTCGCTGGAGAAGAAGGTTTCCTTCAGATCCAGCGTGAAATAGAAGTACAGGTAGTTGAGCATCAGCGCCAGCAGCGCGCACCACAGCACCCGCTCCAGGCGCTTCCGCTCGTAGCCCGAGCAGCAGATCAGGTACATGGCCGGCCCCAGGAAAGCCAGCAGGAATTCACGCGAGGCAAACAGGCAGTAGAGCACGTTCTCACCGAAGCGCAGCGCATAGACCAGGCTCCAGGTCAGCATGATGCCACCGACCAGCAACACCGGCGTGTACACCCAGCGCTTCCACTCCGGCTGCGGCAGGCGGAACACCGCCAGCCAGGCGCCCAGTACGAATACCAGCAGTGCACAGAGGATGCCCAGCTCCTGCAGGCGATTGGCCATGAAGTAGCGACCGCCCTGGAAGCCGGCAAACACGGCCACGAACAGCAGCAGCGAGATGACCGGTGCAAGGGTCACCCGCAGGCGCAGCGGCTGGGCGATTACCCCGGACACCGGCCCACTCCCAACAGTATGGCGGCGATGCGCAGGGCGCTGTCCAGGTAGCCGCGGCGGGCCCGGTTCAGTACCTGCACCCAGGTGGCGAGGTAGGCCACCGGGAACCGCAGCGGGTGATAGCGCAGAGTGAAGCGCAGCTTGTTGCGGAACATGTAGTACTCCGACAGCGGGCTGGGCCGGCTGTCCAGGGAGGCAGAACCGATGGAGCTGCCTTCCTTGTGGTACACCACCGCGTCGGCGGCCACCAGCTGCCGGAAGCGTCCGTTGTTGCGGGTCATCCAGTCCACCTCCTCGTAGTAGAGAAAATAGTCCTCGCACATCAGCCCCACCTGCTCGAGAAAGGCCCGCGGCAACAGCATGGAGGCGCCGCACAGGTAGTCGAGCTGCGCTTCAAAGGCGCCCGCGTCCAGGAAGCTGGACTCCGGCAGGTAACGGCCCAGAGATTCCGAGGCGTTGCCGGTCCAGGGGTTGTAGCAGTTGCCGCCAATGGCCTGCACCACGGTCGGGTCGTCGGTGAACATCAGCCGCGAGCCGCAGATGGCAGGTGCCGGCTCACCCGCGAGGCGCTCGATCATGTGCTTAAGCGCGGTGGGCTCTACCAGGGTGTCGTTGTTCAACAGCCACACCCTGGCCATATCCTGCTGCTGCAGGGCGTAGCGGATACCAACGTTATTGCCGGCAGCGAAGCCCAGGTTGGCGGCGTTGTCGATCAACACCAGGGGCTGGCGGGCGGCCGGGGCGTTGCCCTGCTCCACCTCACAGCGGTCGATAAGCTGCCAGGCCACACCTCGGCGACCGCTCAGCAGCCGGGCCAGGCGCGGGTGTGCAGGCAAATCGATACCGCGGCGGCCCTCTGCCCACTCTGTGATTTCATCGAGCGAGCCATCCGTGGAGCCGTTATCACACACCACCACCCGCAGCGGTGCGTCGCTGCTGGCCAGCACGGTATCGATGCAGGCCAGCGTATCGCGCCAGCCGTTCCAATTGAGAATCACTACATAAGTCGTATCGGCTTGCATATTCAACTCCTAGGCTGCCGTCATCAGGCGGCGCTGTTCGCTGTCGCTGATGAGGCGCAGGGGACGCGGCATGTCGGCCACGTCGAACATGCGCCGTACGCTGGCGTGAACCCCCGCCAGCAGTAGCCGCTCTTCACCCAGCACCGCGGCCAGGCGGTGCAGGGTCACCACGGCGCTGCTTTCCAGCAGCCGGGCGAAGCGCAGGTCGATCACACAATTCTGGTGTGCCGCCACCAGCGACAACACCGAATCCAGGCCGCTGCGGCGCAGCAGGCTGCTGTCGATATCACCGTGCAGGTACACCATCAGGGTGTTGTCGGTGGCGTAGAAGCGCAGCGGGATGTCCGCCGCGTGCTGGCGGGTGGCCAGCGGCTCGTGCACATTGGTGGCACACAGTTGCTCGCCCTCGAACAGGTCGAGAATGCGCCAGGCCGCCAACTGGCGACGCAGCGCCCGGCCGATGCCGACAAACACCGCCTGACACTGACCGCTCGCCACCCGGCGGCCCAACTCGAACATGGGCTGCATGGCCGCCAGCTCGATGCGGCGGGTGGCGGAGAAGTCCAGCAGGAACAGAGTGTCGCGGCGCGGTTCGTTGCGCATGTCCCGCAGCACGGACTGCAGGGTGCCGCGATCCAACAGACGCGGTAGGACCACGGTAGCGGCACTGGCGCGGTTGGGGCCGCTGAAGTGGGTCCAGGTCACACTGTTGGCACGCCGACGCCCAAAGCGCTTAAGCAGCAATTCACGGGCGCGCAGTTTCAGCACCGGGGCCACCAGCAGGCTCAGCTTCACCAGGCCCTCGGCGTAGCGCTTCCACAGGCGCTTCGGGTCCTGGGTAATGCGGAACAGCCACTCCAGGTGGTGGCGCTGCACCCATTCAGGTGCGCGCTTCACGGTGCCGGCAATGAATTCGAAAGTGCCGCCAATGCCGATCGACACCGGCACCTTGAGACGGTCGCGGTGCCGCCAGAACCACTGCTCCTGCTTGGGGTTACCGAGGCCGATCAGCAGGATATCGGCACCGGAGCGGTTGATGTCCTCGATAATGCGCTCGTCGTCCGCCTCGAAGTTCATCAGGCCCTCACCCTGGGTGTGCACCATGGGCGACTCCACGCCGGCGATTTCCAGGCCCGGGTTGTCGGCTTCCAGGATGTCCGCTGCCTGGCGGGCGATTTCCTCGCGGCCGCCTAACAGATACAGGCGCAGGCCCTCCTTCGCGGCGCGCCGCGCCAGGGCCGGCACCAGGTCGGCGCCCGTCACCCGGGCCTTGAGGGGATTACCCATCAGCTTGCTGAGCATAACGATGGGAAAGCCATCGGCGGTGACCAGGTCAGAGGAGCGCAGCACCTCCAGCAATTCTGGATGACGAGCGCCGCCGCCGGCCACGCCCAGGGCGTTGACCAGGAAGTCGACGTTGACGGTGGACACGTAGCGGGCACGGCGGTCGCGGGGAAAGCGGTAGACCAGGTCCACCACCTGCTCGACGGCAGCCTCCATATCGAGGTTGTCCACCGGGATACCCAGCGCGTTGAAACGCTCGGCAGCGATGCCATCGTTGGCGGCCGGGCTGCCCGATACTGTGTGGGTGGCAAAAGTACTCATGAGGTCTCTCCCTTGAGCAGGTCGCGCAGGCGGCCGATCACCACCGTGGCAATAATGTAAAAGGCTCCCAGCATGGCGCCGCTGAAGCCGCCCAGCAGCACGTACTTCTTGCGGCCGGGGGAATAGCGGTCGTAGGGGCGAACGGCCGGGTCGATGTATTCCAGGGCGAACTCCTCCCGCGAGCGCGCCAGCATGGCGATGGCGGTCTGCGCCTCCATCAGCCGGTAAATGCTTTGTTGGATGTCGACCACGCTGCGGCGCTTGAGCTCTTCCTCCAGGAAGGCCTGCTTGGCGGCTACGTCGGCCAGCGCCTCCTCGCGCATGAACTCATTGAACATGTCGACGTAGGCATTGGCCCAGTCGCGCACCAGCATCTCGTCGGTCCAGCGGAAGCGCACGCCGATGATGTCGGTTTCCTCGTCGTGATCGATAAAGCGCACATGCTCACGGAACAGCTTGTGGCCGGCACCGCGGTCGGGCGTGAAGCCATCGATCCACTCGCTCGCCTCGGCGTCCCACTGCTCGCGGTTTAGCTCGGCCCAAACGTTGTAGCGGTCCATAAAGGCCAGCGTGAATTCGCGAGAGCGCAGCCGCGCCAGTGTGACTTCCAGGTGGTTGTCGCGGGTCTTACCCAACACAAAGCCATGCTCCACCAGGGTGAGCACTTCCGGCGCACGGCGCTCGTCCGGGTTGACACCGCCGGGGTCGGAGGCGTCCACCATCGCGGTGCGCGCCACCGCCTCGTATGTGTTGGGCAGCGTGAAGCTGAAGG
>JANQGK010000326.1 GCA_028277365.1 Halieaceae bacterium
CCGCAGGCGGGGCCGGCCGCCAGCGGCAAGCGACGCAAGCGCCAGCCCGGGGCACCCAATCTGTTCGATGTGCGCCTGTCCGAAGGTGCGCTGAAAGAAGCGGAAGCCCGCGAGGAACACTTCAGCGGCGCACCGATGCTGGGGGCGGCCATCCTGCTGGTAGCCTTCGTACTGGTAGGAGCGCGCTTTTGGATGGAGAGCTTAGACACCCCTCCCGTTGGGCTGGGCGCCGTGGCCGTCGATAGCGCCGAACGCCCTGCAGCGGTGGTCAACGACCAGTTGCTGCGCCACGATCGCGCCGGCAATCCCGGCGAGCTGATGGAACTCGCTGACATCGGGCTCGCGCCCACCACGCCGTTCGCATTTTTGAGCAGCGGCGAGCTGCTGTTACAGCGGCCGCCCGAGGGCCGGGACCTGCCCGCCTGGCTGCGCGACGTTCTCGACATCGAGGCCAAACCCGGCCGCTTGCTGCGCTGTGACGCCCGTGAGGCCAGCTGCGCGCTGTTCCTGCAGCCACTGGATGAAGGCAGTTTTACGCTCAACCGCGACGGCGGCTACCTGGTGGTGGCCGACGTACTCAGCAACCGGCTGATGAAGTACGACCTGGAGGGCAATGCCCTGGCCTCTCGCCCCATCGCCATGACCAGCCCTGTGCACCTGGCGGTGCGGGATGGGGTATTGTTCCTGAGCCAGGGCAACAGCGACGTGATCAGGGCCCTGCGCACTGACAACGGCACTTTTGGGGAGGAGTTGGGCCTCTACACCCTGGCGGTGACCGGCGCCCAGGCCACCGGCCACATCTTTCCCGGCGCACTGACCTGGCTGGGGCAGCACTGGTGGGTAGTGATGCAAAGCCGCGAGGGCTCCACCGCCGGCTTGTACCGTTTCGATGCCGCCTGGCAAGCTGTGGACGCGGCGCCGCTGCCGGCCGAAGCACACCCGGGGCGCCCGGTAGCCTGGGGCGAGAAGTTGCTGGTACCCGACGCCTTGAATGACACGATTTACCGGGTCGCCGCCGACAACACGCTGGAGGCACCATTCAGTGCCGAGCCCGTTACCCAGGCACTGGAGCAGCGCCGCGCTGCCCTCGAGCAGTCCGCCTCACTACAGGCGGTGATTATGCTGATGCTGTTTTTCGCCGCCCTGGGTCTGTTCACCTACGGTTCGGTGAAATCGCTGCAGGGCAAAATATACAAGGCGCTGAACGACACCGACGAGCAAGCCTTCGATATTGAGAGCGACGCCATCCAGTGGCTGGATCCGGGCCGCGATGCCCGCGCGCTGTTGAAGCGAGGTGGCTTTGCCCTGGGCGGGCTCAGTTTTCTGCTGCTGGCGATGGCGGTACTGCTGAAACCCGGCCTGGGTGTGACTGTGGCGGCGCTGGTGGTACTGGCGGGCGTGGGCGGCTACGGCTACGCCGTCTACCAATCCTGGGGCTGCCATCTGGGCCGGCTGGGCGACGAACTGGTGGTGGTGGACCACAAGAGCACCTACCGGGTGGGGCGCGGGCCTCGCATTCAGTACGTGAACAACTATGTGATGATCGACGACGTGATTGTCTACCTCGGCAATCCGCTGCTGCCGCAGTTCGCCGATGAACCCCTACAGCAGGAGTTCGAGCCCATTGTCACCCGCGGCATCAAGGTAGACCGCACCACCCTGCGTCTGAAGCTGATCAACAGTCGTCACCCCATGTTCTACGGCGGCGCCGGCCTGGCGTTCTCGCTGGCCGCCGCGCTCATCATTCTGCTGCTCGCCTGAGCCGCTTCCAGCAAATGGGGTATGCTTGATCCATGCATCGCGATCACCAGCCCCATGTCGGATTTTTCGTTTCCTGCCTGGCAGACCTGTTCCGCCCGTCGGTGGCGTTCAGTGCAATAGAACTGCTGGAATCCGCGGGCTGCCAGGTGGAAGTCCCCCAGGCGCAGACCTGCTGCGGCCAGCCTGGCTACAACAGCGGCGCGGTAGACGATGCGCGCCCGCTGGCGCGCCAGGTGATCGACACCTTCGCGGGATTTCCCTACGTAGTAGTCCCCTCCGGCTCCTGTGCGGGCATGATCAAACACCACTACCCACGGCTGTTTGCCGAGTACCCGGAGTGGCACGCGCGGGCTACTGACCTGGCGCAGCGCACCTGGGAAGTCACCAGCTTCCTGGTGGAAGTCATGGACTATTCACCACCGGTCTCCGCTCTGCACGGTCGCAAGGTGACCTACCACGACAGCTGCGCGGGCCTGAGAGAACTCGGTATCAAGCAGCAGCCCCGCAAGCTGCTGTCACGGGCCGGCGTGGAGGTCAGCGAAATGCAGGCCACGGAAGTCTGCTGCGGTTTCGGCGGCACTTTCTGCGCGAAGATGCCTGACCTGTCCGAGAAAATGGTGGATGACAAACTCCACCACGCCACCGATACCGGCGCCGGCCTGCTGCTGGGCGGCGATCTGGGCTGCCTGCTGAATATCGCGGGACGCGCCCGGCGCTGCGACACCGATCTGGAAGTGCGCCACGTGGTGGAGGTACTGGCCGGCGAGCTGTCCGGCCCCGCCATCGGCGAGGGCGAGCGATGAAGCAGACCAGCGAACACTTTAAGGCCCGCGCCCGCGAGGCGCTGGGGCGGACCGAGGCGCGAGAGCGCATGGACGTGATCGGCGCGTTCCTGCCGGCCATGCGTGATGCCGCCGTAGCGGAGGTGGATTTCGAGGCCTTGCGCGAACACGTCAAGCGCGTCAAAGACCACACCCTGGACAACCTCGAGCACTACCTGCGCCAGTTCGAAGAGCAGGTGGTGATGAACGGCGGCCACGTGCACTGGGCGCGAGACGCGGCGGAGCTGAACACCACGGTGCTGGAAATCTGCCGCGCCGCGGAAGCGCGCCGGGTGGGCAAGGGCAAATCCATGATCACCGAGGAAACCGGCCTCACCGAGCACCTCGAAAGCGCCGGTCTGCAGGTCACGGAAACCGACCTCGGCGAGTACATCGTGCAGATTGCCGGTGAGCCTCCCAGTCATATTGTCGGACCCGCCTTCCACAAGTCCGAGGAGGAAATCCGCCAGCTATTCCTCGACAAACACCGGCTGGGCCGGCGCCGCCTGGAAGATCCCCCCGCCATGGTGGCAGAGGCGCGGGAAGTGCTGCGGGAGCGTTTCCTCAGTGCCGATGTGGGCATCATCGGCAGCAACGCATTGATTGCCGAGACCGGCCAGACCCTGCTGGTGACCAACGAGGGCAACGGCGACCTGGTCTCCACCCTGCCGAAGGTGCATATCGTCTGCGCGTCGATCGAGAAGCTGCTGCCGCGCCCGGAAGACGCGCTCGCGCAAATTCGGTTGCTGGCGCGCTCGGCCATCGGCACCGCGGTGACCGCCTACACCAGCTTCTACTCAGGCCCGCGGCGCACTGAGGACCTGGATGGCCCCGAGCAATACCACGTAGTTTTGCTGGACAACCGCCGCACCGAGATCCTCGGCAGCCACTACCAGGACATGCTGGCCTGCATGCGCTGCGGCGCCTGCC
>JANQGK010000336.1 GCA_028277365.1 Halieaceae bacterium
TAGCCCTCGTTACCCACGCTGGCCTCGAGCGTTCCGCCGAGCTCGCCGGTGGGTTTTAACGTGGTAACGTTGATGGCGCCGCCGGTGCTGTTGCGGCCGAACAGGGTGCCCTGGGGACCCCGCAGTACCTCGATGCTCTCTATGTCGACGATATCGAATACCGCGCCGACGGTTTTACTCATGTAGACGCCGTCGATGTAGAAGCTGACCTTGGGATCCACGGTCAATGCCGTCTCACCGCTGCCGATGCCGCGAATGGCGATCGACATGTTGGAGTTGGACGAGGGCTGCTTCTGGATGTTGGTATTCGGCGCCAGCCCACCCACATCGGTAATGTCGAAAATGCCGAGGTCCTCAATCTTCTCGCTGGTGAAAGCCGTCACCGCGATCGGGGTTTCCTGCAGCATGGTCTCGCGGCGCTGTGCGGTCACGATGACCTCTTCCAGCGCGATGGCGCGCTCCTGCGCCTCGGTGGGTCCGGAGAGTGTGGAGGCGGCCAGGACCGCCAGTGCCAGGGGAGTCAGTTTCGCGGGTGCAAAGGCAGATTCAGCAATGCCGGTACGTGCAATACGGGCCATTCT
The DNA here is from genome assembly GCA_028277365.1 of Halieaceae bacterium. Taxonomy (GTDB): domain Bacteria; phylum Pseudomonadota; class Gammaproteobacteria; order Pseudomonadales; family Halieaceae; genus JANQIO01. Next base: position 582 of record JANQGK010000336.1, read on the forward strand.
GGTGCTCCTGTTATAGTGATTTATGGAGACTTCAAACTATATGTTTGGGTGTGGGAACTTTCCTAACCCATTTGGGCTATATGTAGCACGAGATGTGCGCTTCGCAAGGGTGGTTGTTCTTTTTAACCCAATGGCGATTTTTTGCGCGCCCGGGCAAGGATTTCAGGCGTCAGCCGATAAGCTGACAGCGGTAGATAAGACCCCGGGCGTTGGAAAACACCGCAATGAGCTTTGATCACCTCATGGCCGAGGGCCGCATTGGCAGCCTGGCCCTGCGCAATCGCATCCTGATGGCCCCCATGGGCAGCAACTTGAGCGACGAAAACGGTCACTGCGGCGAGCGCATCCAGGCCTACTATGAGGCCCGTGCCCGCGGCGGTGCCGGCGCCGTTATCGTTGGCGTGGCTGCCATTGCCTGGCCCGTGGGAAACTGCAACCCCAACCAGGTGGGCCTCTCCAACGACGAGTTCTTGCCTGGTCTCGAGACCCTGGCCGGCCGCGTCAAGCAACACGGCTGCCGCGCCATCATCCAGCTCCAGCACGCCGGTAAGGTCGCGGTGCGCGATATGGCTGCCGGGCGGCCCATGCTGGTGCCATCGGTCCCCAGGCATACACCGGATGACATGATGGCGGCGCTGACGCCGGAAGAGATGAGCGCCTTCGTCAAATCCCTGGCGGGGGCGAAGATCGAGTACAAGGTGGCGGACGCCGAGGACATCGCCTGGTTGATCGAGCGCTTCGCCGATGCCGCCCACCGGGCCCAACGAGCCGGCTTCGACGGCGTTGAACTGCACGCGGGCCACGGCTATATCCTCGCCGAATTCCTGTCGCCTTATACCAACCAGCGCGAAGACCAGTACGGCGGCAGCCTTGAAAACCGGGCTCGCCTCTTATGCGAGGTATTGGCAGCGGTGCGAGAGCGGGTGGGCGCCGACTTTCCGCTGTGGCTGCGGCTGGATGCCCGCGAATACCGGCTGGAGCCCGGCATTACCCTGGACGACGCAGTGCAAACGGCGCAACTCGCTGAGGCCGCTGGTGCCGACGCGGTGCACGTCAGCGCTTACGCCAATGCCAGTTCCGGTATCGGCTTTACCGAAGCGCCGCTGGTGCATGAGCCGGGTGGCTACCTAGGCTTCGCCCGCCGCATCAAGCAGGCCATCAACATCCCGGTCATTGCGGTAGGCCGGGTCGAGCCGGAGGTGGCAGAGCGAGTGATCGCTGCTGGAGAGGCGGACTTTGTTTCCATGGCACGCAAGCTATTGGCGGACCCGGAGTTGCCCAACAAGCTGGCCGCTGACCAGCCTGAGGCGGTGCGCCCCTGCATCTACTGCTACACCTGCGTGAGCCGTATATTCCTCAACGACCACCTGATCTGCGCGGTCAACGCCCAAACCGGCTATGAAACCCAGACTGTGATCGAACCCGCTGCCCAGGCCCGTCGGGTGCTGGTGGTGGGAGGCGGCCCCGCCGGCATGGAGGCCGCCCGGGTGGCGGCCCTGCGCGGCCATGCGGTCACCCTGTGTGAGGCCTCCGGGCGCCTCGGGGGTACCGCGTTTTTCTCCGGCATTCCCTACCCACCGAATGAAAAGCTGGTGCGCTATCTGGTAGGGCAGGTGCAATCCCTGCCTATCGAGTTGCGCCTGAATACGCCGGTCAACGATACCCTGGTCGATGAGCTGGCGCCAGACGCGGTAGTCGTGGCTACCGGTGCCCTGCGGCCGGCCCCGCCGGTTCCCGGTGCCGACTACCCCCATGTGTTCAGCGGCGATGAACTGCGCGAATTGATGACCGGCACCGGCGATACCGGGGTAATGAGTAAACTGTCACTGCCGCAGCGCGTCATCATGGCTGCCGGCAAACTTTTGGGCATCACCTGCTCCGGCGAGTGGATTCGCCGTCTCAGCCACTGGTGGATGCCGCTGGGTCGGCGGGTGGTGATTGCCGGTGGTGGACTGGTGGGGCTTGAGCTGGCGGAGTTCCTGGTGGAACGGGGCCGTCAGGTCGCGGTAGTGGAAGAGGGCAGCCACTTCGGCGCCGAGCTGGCGGTGGTGCGACGCTGGCGCGTCCTGCACGGCCTGCGCGAGCACAGCGTCGAGCTGCTGGACAATCGATGCCTGGTGTCCATCGAGCGCGGCTTCGTGCGGGTGGCGGGCGACTTGGGCGAGGAAACTCTGGCGGCGGACTCGGTGATTCTTGCCGCCGGTGCCACCAGCAACCCGGACCTGGCGCAGCGCCTGTCGGCGCGGGCGCTGGAGGTGCATATTGCCGGCGACTGCGGCGGTGTCGGCTATCTGCATGGGGCCATGCATGACGGCCACCGCGTGGGCCGGGCGCTTTGACCCCGGAACGTATTGCCCGGCTCAACGCCGTGCTGGACCGGCGCCAACCGGACCTCACCGTGATCACCCACTTCGTGCACAAGCAGCGCAATACCTCGGCCATTGTGCGCAACGCCGATGCGGTGGGCATCCAGCAGCTGCACGCGGTGGCCGCCCGGGAGGATTACCGCGCCTTTCGCGGTACCGGTATGGGCAGCCACAACTGGGTGCAGGTGATTCGGCACGATACCCTGTCACAGGCCACCGACGCGGTGCGGGCGCATTCTATGCAGCTGCTCGCCGCGCATCCGGGAGAGGGCGCCTGTGACTTCCGCGAGGTGGACTACACGCGCCCGACCGCGCTGCTGCTGGGCACCGAGCGCGCCGGCCTCAACGATGAGGCGCTGGCCGCCGCCGACCAATGCATCCTGGTACCGATGATGGGTATGGTGGAGTCGTACAATGTGTCGGT
>JANQGK010000357.1 GCA_028277365.1 Halieaceae bacterium
CCACGACCAGGCCGTCGAGCCTGCGAGCGCCACCTCGCCAGCCCACTCCGCCGCCGATTGCGGCGACGATTGCGCACAGTGTTTTGCCCCGGCCGCGAGCGCTGGAACGGCTGCGCCCGCGTCATTCGCCCCGCGCCTGGACCTGCATCGGCAGCCGCGCGATGGTCTTCGGCTGCCACTACTTGCGGTGAACATCGTCCACCCTCCCTGCTAGTCCCGGGAATACTCCGCCACCTGTAAGTTCAACCGCGGCGCTCGCGCGCCGCGCTGTGCATTGGGACTATCAATGAGAAACCTTTTAATCCTGCTGTTGTTCGCAGCAGCGGCGTGCCGAGCGGAGCTGGTCGAATACCAGCTGGAGATCGACTACGGCACGCTGAACAAATCCGGCAAGCCGGTGCAGGCCATGCTGGTCAACGGGAGTTACCCCGGGCCCGTGCTGCGCTTTCGCGAGGGTGATACCGCGCGCATCACGGTGACCAACCGATTGGACGTAGACACCTCCGTTCACTGGCACGGTTTGCTGGTCCCGCCCGCCGAAGATGGCGTGCCGTATCTCTCCAATTTTCCTATCGGGCCCGGTGACACCTACATCTATGAGTTTCCGCTGCGCCACGCCGGGACCTACTGGTACCACTCCCATACTGACCTACAGGAACAGTCCGGTGTGCACGGCGGCATTGTGATCGAGCCACTTGAGCCCCGCGGCCTGGCCTACGACCACGAGGAAGTACTGGTGTTGCAGGACTGGACCGATGAAGACCCGCATCAGGTGCTGGCGAACCTCAAAAAGGATGGCGATTGGTATGCGCTCGAAAAGAACAGTGTAATCAGCATCGCCGGTTATCTCGAGCGCGGTGTCCCGGGGAACTGGTGGCAGAGTCGCTGGACGCGCATGGGGGGGATGGATATCGCCGACGTCGCCTATGACGCCTTCCTCGTGAACGGCGAGCGGAGGCTGCAGCTGTTCGAGGAGGCAAAGCCTGGTGAGCGGATACGACTTCGCATCATCAACGCCGGCGCCTCCAGCTATTTCCTCTGGCACAGCGCTCAGCTCAAGCTGGAAGTGGTGGCGGCCGATGGGCTGGACGTAGAGCCGGTAGCGGTGGACGAAGTGCTGCACGCGGTGGCGGAGGTCTATGACGTGATTGTCACCGTGCCCGATGCCGTGGCGGCGGAACTCAGGGCCACTGCCCAGGACGGCTCCGGTTATACCTCGGTCATCATCGGCGGCGGTGCTGTGCAGGCGGCGCCCGCCATGCCGCGCCCCAACCTGTATGGCAGTCACAGCATGCATGACATGAGCTCTATGGGTGGCGCAGACGACGTCATGGCCGGGCACCACCAGCACCATGGGGGCCATAGCATGCCGATGGGGCCGCGCAGGCTCGACTACAGCCAGCTGCGCAATCGTAACGTCAACGCTTATGCCGGCGGCCCGGACTATCGTGAAATCGAGCTGCGCCTGACCGGTAACATGGAGACCTATAACTGGTCCTTCAATAATGTGCCGCTGTCTCGTGCCGACAAGATCCTGGTACAGCGCGGCGAGACGGTGCGTTTCAAGTTCGTCAATACCACCATGATGCACCACCCTCTGCATCTGCACGGGCACTTCTTCCGGGTGCTGACGGGCGCGGGAGCCGGGCCTTTCAAGCACACGGTCGATGTGCCCCCCATGCAGACGGTGACCATCGAGTTTCTCGCCAATGAGGAGAAGGACTGGTTCTTCCATTGCCACAACCTGTATCACGCCAAGACCGGCATGGCGCGGGTAATCCGCTACGACGACTACCAGGGTGATCCGGCCCTGGAGCGCGCGAAGATGCGTGGCGCAGATATTCGTGACACCGACTGGTACTTCGCCGGCGAGTTAAAGCTGCTGCACGATTACGGTCGCGTTGAAGGCTGGTACGCAAATGCTCAGCACCGTGTCGAACTGGAAACGGAGAGTCTCGACTACGACCGCGAGCGCAGTGAGGGTCACTATCTGTATCGGCTCAATCGCTGGACGCAGCTGTTAGCAGGTGCGGAAAAGGAACAGGATGATGACACCGAGCTGCGGCTGGGCTTTCGCTACGTGCTGCCACTGCTGGTGGACCTAGACGTGTGGGTCTCCGATGACGGTGATGTGGAGGCCGTACTGGAAACCGAGTTTCAGCTGACCAGGCGAGTGCAGATGCACTGGGAGTGGGAGACCACGGATGAGTATCATTTCGGTATTGAGTACCGCCTGGGTACTCACCTCTCCCTGGAGGCCGCCTACACCGACGAGGTGGACGCTTCAGTGGGTTTGAAGCTGCGATTCTAGTCAGGCATTATTCGCGCTCTTTCCGAGCGCTGGTGCCCATGAACGTCGAAATGCTGACCCTGGCGGCGTACTGTATTGCCATCATCCTGGCCTCCCTTTTGGGCGGCTGGCTGCCGTCGCTGGTGCGCATGACGCATACCCGCACCCAGCTCATCATGAGCTGCGTCGCCGGCCTGATGCTGGGGGTGGCCCTGTACCACCTGCTGCCCCACGGCCTGGTGCAGCTGCAGCACAGCGCCGGCACCGAGGGGTCGGCGATGGATGTGCTGGTGTGGTGGGCGATGGTCGGCATGGTGGTGATGTTGCTACTGCTGCGGCTGTTCCATTTTCACCAGCACGACTTCGGTGACGACGGACACGACCACCAGCACCACGATCACTGTCACGATCACCACGACGCAGCCGCGCACCCGCTGAGTTGGGTGGGTATTGCCCTGGGCCTGGGGCTGCACACTCTGATTGACGGCGTTGCGCTGGGTGCCAGCGTGCACGCCGGCGACGACCACGGTGCGGGTAGCCACTTCAGCTGGATTGGCCTGGGGGTGTTTCTGGCCATTCTGCTGCATAAACCGTTGGACGCCCTGTCCATCACCAGCATGATGCACGCCGGCGGCTGGGGCACCCGCGCCCGGGCTGCGGCCAATATCGCCTTTGCCACCCTGTGTCCGCTCGGGGCGCTGCTGTTTGTGTGGGGCGTGGGGCTGTTGGATAACCAGGCCTATGTCGTGGGCTGCGCGTTGGCTTTTTCGGCGGGGGTTTTCCTGTGTATTTCCCTCGGCGACCTGCTGCCGGAGGTGCACTTCCACAGCCATGACCGGGTTAAGCTGACGGTGTCGTTCCTGGTAGGTATCGGCCTTGCGTATGCGTTACGATTCGTGGAGCCCGGCTCCACTCACAGCATCCTGGCGGTAGCCCACCCATGACCACCGAAATCGACAAGCCTTCCGAGTACCAGCGCCCGCGGCGCATTGTCTACCCGCCAGTGTGGCTGGTGATCGGCCTCGTGGTGATATTTGTGGTCGACCAGTACTTTCCCATCCAGCGCTTTACCAGCACCCCGGCCCAGGGCCTGGGCAGCGTGGCGATTGTGGCCGGTCTGTTGTTGCTGGTGCTGGCGGGTGGCCTGTTCAAGAAGGCCGATACTGAACTTATTCCTTTCCGGGAGGTGCGCGCCCTGGTGACTGACGGCGTCTACCGCTTCACCCGCAATCCCATGTACCTGGGTATGGCGCTGATACTGCTGGGCACCGCCTGCACTACCGGCACCGTGGCCGGCCTGTTGGTGGTGCCAGTGTTCATGGCGGTCATCGAGCTGCGCTTCGTTCGTCCGGAAGAAGAGATGCTGCGCGGCATCTTCGGTGATGAGTTCGACACCTACTGCAATCGGGTGCGCCGCTGGCTTTAGCGCGCCAGCGCGGCCACCAGCGGTAGTGCCATCGACGGGTAGTCGGTAATCACGCTGTCGATCCCCAACTTGTAGAGCTGCTTGATGACGCTGGCGTCGTTGACAGTCCAGGCGCTGATGTGAATTCCCCGCCGCTGGAGTTTGCGTACCTGGGCGCGGCTCACCAGGGTTTGCCAGTGGGCGACCAGAAAGTCGCAGCCACAGGCCTCCAGTGCCGGCTCCGGGCTGGTGGTGGTCGATACGTAGCCCACCGCCTGGCGTGGCAGCGCCGCTTTTACGGCCTGCAGCAACTCGGGCTCGGACGAGGTGACCACCGCGCGCGGTTGGTGGCCTCGCAGCCACTCTACGGTGGCTGCCGCCAGCGCCGGGTTGCTGCGTTTTCCCAGGGCTTTTAACTCCAGCTGCCAGTGCCTGATTTCCGGCACGGCGCGGTACAGTGCGGTCATGGTGGGAATGCCGGTGCCGCGCTTGTTGGGCCAGGGCGGGCCATCGGCACGGGCGTCCAGCTTGCCGAGGGTGCGGGCGCTGTGGGCGGCCACCTTGCCGGTTTCCCCGGTAGTGCGCCGCAGGGTGTCGTCATGCATCACCACCAGTTGCCCGTCGGCGGACAGCCTCAGGTCAATCTCCAGTTGCCGCGTTCCGCGTTCAACGGCATGGCGCGCGCCGGCTATGGTGTTCTCCGGGGCCTCGCCCCTGGCACCCCGGTGTCCGTAGACGATCACAGCGCTTCAATCAGCGGCGCATCATCCAGCGGCGGGTCGGTGGTGAGCACCGAGAAACCGTTGAACTGGTATTCCCGGCCACCGTCGATGGGCGTGAAAGCTGCGCGCTCGGTAGCGATGGCCTGCAGGGCCTGGTCCAGGTCGCGCAGGTAGCGCGCTTCCGCCAGCGGCGTGTTGTGGGACATCAGCAGGTAGTCCAGGTCCCCGCTCAACTCCGCCAGGCGGGCGGCGGTGTCCAGGTAGTCACTGAAGTTGGAGCCCTCCAGGTGGGCATACAGCGGCGCCAGGTAAAAGGTGTCGCCGGTAAACAGCAGGCGCCGGTTGGCATCCAGCAGCACGATGCTGTCCGGCGAGTGTCCCGGGGCGGGGATCACCTCCAGGCTGACGCCGCCGAGGTCGATGAACTGCCCCGGCCGCAGCCAGCTGCTGTATTCCCAGGGGCGGGTGGCGTAGTCGCTGGGCACGAAGTCCCGGGGCAGAGGCTTCCAGACCCAGTCGCCCGTCACATACTCGATCAGCTCGCTGTTGGGGGTGCCTTTCGCGCGCTCCAGGGCAAAGGGGTGGCGGCGGCCGATGATAGTCTCGAACTGGTAATTGCCGCCCACGTGGTCGTAGTGGGCGTGGGAGTTGAGCACGCGGATGTTCTTGCTGGTGAGCTGTCTGGCGACGCTGCGGATGTCCCCCATGCCCAGCCCCGTGTCGAACAGCAGGGCGCCGCGCCGACCGACAATCAGGTAGGAGATCACTTCCTCGAACTGGCCGTCTTCGTAGATGGCGTAAATGCCATCCATGATCTTGTAAACCTCGAACCAGGGGTTCAGGGTGTCGATCTTTTCGAAATCGGCCCAGGCTGCACGGGGCAGCGCAGACCACCACTTGTCGCCATCCACCGTGTCGCTCTGCACCTTCTCGCTACCCGCCGCCTCGGTGCCGGCGGGCTCTGCGGCCGGGGCCGCGGCGCTGGGAGCGCCGGCCGGCGCCGGCTTCGCCTGGAGTGTGCTGGCGGGCGCTTGCGGTTCCTCGCCGCAGGCGCCCAGTAGGGCGGCGCTCAGCACGGCGATAGACACGGCAGGAATAAGGGAATAGCGAATCATCATTTGGCCCCCGGACTTTCAGCCCCAACATAGCAGAAAGCGGGCCGGCCGCGCACATACTCAAGAGCTGGACTACGCTAACTACAGATGCAAGAGGAGACGACACCATGGCAGATATCAGCATCCCGGAGGGGCTTCCCGACTGGATCAAGACGCACGTAGAACTCTACCTTCGCGACGGCGAAGCTGGGCATTACTGGGATGCCAGCATGGCGGGCGGTGAGGGCGTGCTGACCACATTGCTGCTTTACACCACCGGCCGCAAGTCGGGGAAAACCTCGATTCTGCCGCTGATTTACCGGCCCACCGGTGATGGCGCCTACTGCATCATCGCCTCCAAGGGCGGCGCGCCGGAGCATCCTGCCTGGTTCCTGAACCTGCAGGCCGATCCCAACGTGCATCTCAAGGTCGCCAACCACGAGTTCGACGCCGTGGCTAGGGTGGCCGAGGGTGAGGAGCGCGAGCACCTGTGGCAGTTGATGGTCGACTACTACGCCCCCTATACCGATTACCAGGCGGCCACCGACCGGGAAATCCCGGTGGTGGTGTTGGATCCGCAGTCGGCATAAACCGCGCCCACAAAAAAGCCCGCGCCAGGCGCGGGCTGAACAGGGGGAGGGTTGTCGCTCAGGCGGCGGCAGCCAGTTGTCGCGGTGACAGCTCGGCGCGCGGCAGGCGACCGGCGATGTAGCGGTCTGCGGCATAGGCGCCACCACCCTGGATGGTCAGTGCTACCGTCGCTGCCAGCAGGGCCAGTGCAAACTCGTAGCCGTTGTTGCTGAGGAACAGGCCGTTGCCCAGGTGCACGGTCATGGCCACGGCCATGGTGAAGGCGGCGACCGCAGCGGCCGGGCGGGTCAGCAGGCCTGCCACCAGGGCGATACCGCCGAAGAACTCGGCGCTACCGGCCAGCAGGGCCATCAGGTAACCGGGCTCAAAGCCGACGGATGCCATCCACTGACCGGTGGCCTCCAGGCCGTAGCCGCCGAACCAGCCAAACAGTTTCTGGGCGCCGTGGGCCGCCAGGGTGATGCCTACCGGGATGCGCAGGACGGTGGCGGCCAGGCCGGCATCGGATTCGAAGATACTGCTTACTTCAAACTTCTTGCTCATGGTAAATCCTCCGTAGAGTCAGTAATTGCTTGGTACGGGTTTCAGTGTATGCATTGCCTGCGGAGAAAAAAGCGGATTAGAATGACCAATAATTTCAAATAATCTGAACAATAGGATGCAGGAGGCTCCGCTTGCCCCGCCTCAGCCTTGATGCGCTGGAAGTGCTGGATGCCATCGACCGCAAGGGCAGCTTTGCGGCGGCGGCTGCCGCCCTCTATCGCGTGCCCTCGGCGGTCACCTACAGCGTGCAGAAGCTGGAGGAGGACCTCGGCGTGACCCTGTTTCAGCGCGAGGGCCGCCGCTCGGTGCTGACACCGGCGGGCCGCGTGCTGCTGGAGCAGGGACGCGACATTCTCGATGCCGCCGAGCGACTGGTGGAAACCACCCGCCAGGTGCACTCGGGCTGGGAGTCCCAGCTCAACATCGCGCTGGACTCGCTGGTGGAGATCGAGCAGGTCGCGCCGGCCCTGGATGCCTTTTACCGGCAGCACCCGGAAATCGAGATCATCCTCACCGAAGAAGTGCTGGGGGGTGCCTGGGAGGCGGTGATCGAGGGTCGTGCCGACCTGGTGGTGGGGGCTGCCGAGCGCCCGCCTACCGCCGCCGGGCTCAGCGCCCGGGAGTTCATGCAGGTAGAGTGGGTGTTTACCGTGCACCCCGACCATCCGCTGGCGAGTGCCGCCACACCCCTGGTCCGTGAGGATTTTGCCGACTACCGCGCCGTGGTGGTGATGGATTCCTCCCGCAGCCTGCCTCCGCAGACGTCACAAACCCTGCGTATCTTTGAACGCCAGGCAGTACTGCGGGTAGAAACGGTACAGCAGAAAATTGCCGTGCAGCAGGCCGGCCTGGCGGTAGGCTTCCTGCCCAGGCACCGTATTGAGGCCCAGCTCGCTGCCGGCGAGCTGCTGGAGCTGGCGGTGGAGCCCGTTATTGAACCCGCCCCGTTGCAACTGGTGTGGAAGACAGGCAGCCGCGGCCGTGCCCTGCGTTGGTTTATTGAGGAGTTGAGTCCATGAGTCGAGTGTTGTTGGGATTGCTGGTGCTACTGATACCGCTGGCCTGGGGCATACGCTGGACCGGTCAGGCCTTCGAGGTGGTCACCGGCTATTCCGCCAAGCAGCTCTGCTCCGGGGTGTTCGTGGCAAACCTCGAGCCGGACTTCATCATCGAAAACGACATTCACCTGAGTATGGGCATGCTCGGGCCGTTGCTGACGCAACTGGAGCTGGAAGTCGACCGCGAGCATTCGCGTACCCGGGCGGGTTTCATAGGTACCAGTGCGGAAGCCGTCTGGGCGGGGCAAGAGGGCTGCGTCCTGAATCCCGTGGCGCCAATACCGGCTCCCAGCCAGCCTGCCGCTGCACGCTTTGGCACGGGATGGCCGTTCCCCCTGGAGGGTGAGCCCGCCCTCAATGCGGTCCTGGATGAGGCGTTCGCCGAGCCCGCAGAAGGCCAGCGGGGAACCCTCGCTGTGTTGGTGCTGCGCGGGAATGAACTGGTGGCTGAACGCTACGCCAGGCCTCAAGGGGTGTCCCTGCCGCTGCAGGGCTGGTCCATGAACAAGAGCCTCATGTCGACCTGGATCGGCATGCAAGTGCAGGCCGGCCGGCTGGACCTGCAATCACCCATTGCCCCTCTGATTGAGCGCGCCCGGCCCGGCTTGGCAGCCGACCTCCACCCTGCGCTCAATCTTGGCCACCTGCTGCACATGGAAAGCGGTCTCGATTTCGAGGAAACCTACTTTCCCGGAGACGACGCTACCCGCATGCTCTACCGCAGCCCGGCTATGTGGACTGTGGCGCCCGGGAACGGCCATCGTTTCCCGCCGGGGGAGCACTTCAGCTACTCAAGCGGCGACACCAACCTGGCCAGTTGGATCTGGCAGCAGAGCCTGGACCAACCCTACGATGAGTGGTTGCGGGAGCGCTTCAGCGCCGAGCTGGCGCTCGCCAGGTTGACAAG
>JANQGK010000035.1 GCA_028277365.1 Halieaceae bacterium
TATCCGCCAGTACGAGATGCAACGCGGCGGCAGTCGCCGCACCCCGGTAGTGGCGCTTACTGCCGGCAAAACTGAATCAGAGAAAGAGCGCTGCTACGCCTCGGGCATGGACCGCATCCTGTTCAAGCCCTATTCCACCAACGACCTCAACGGCCTGCTCTCAAATTACTTTGCTTCCGTAGGTCAGATAGAGCGGGCCCGGGCACAAAAGTCGGCCGCAACGCCCCCGGTCGACATCCTCGACCTGAAGGCGCTGGACAATATCCGTTCCATCGAATCCCGTGCGGGAGGTGACCTGCTGGCCGCAGTCATCGAGAACTTCCGCACCGACGGCGAGCGCAAGCTGGCGGAGCTGCGTGAGGGCCTGGGTGACGCCAGTGCGCTGGGCGCAGGGGCCCACGCTATCAAGTCGATGAGCCTGAACCTGGGTGCCAAGGCCTTGAGCCAGTATTGCCGATACTGTGAGTCGCGCTGGAAGACGGGCGAGATTGATAACGCCGAACGCGAGGTTGAGCACCTGGCCACACACTTCAGTGACGCGGCGGAGGCTCTCGAAGAGCTGTTGTCGCAGGATAAAGAGTCGGTCGAGTAAGAGCCGCCTTTGAGCTTAATCGGCCAGGTGCGGCCGGCTAGGCGCCGCCGGCTAGGCCCTCGCCGATTCCTTCTTGTAGCTACTGTAGTCCACCGCCATCAGCCCGGGAATTTCCTCTGGCGGCACCGGGTGGCTGTAGTAGAAGCCCTGCAGCAGGTCGCATTCCCGCGCTTTGAGGTACACAGCCTGTTCTTCCGTCTCAACCCCTTCTGCAATCACCTGCAGGCCCAGCGTGCGGGCCAGAGCCAGGATGGCGTCGACAATGGCCTCTCCGTCGGGCTTGGCCAGGTCGGCCACGAAGCTCTGGTCGATCTTCAGTGTGTCGATGGGGAACTGCTTCAGGTAGTTGAGCGATGAATAGCCGGTGCCAAAGTCGTCCACCGCCAGGGCAATACCCAGACGCTTCAGGGCGCGCAGACGCTCGATGTTGGTTTCCGCGTCGGTCATGATGGCTGACTCGGTCAGCTCGAACTCCAGCCGCGCCGGGTTCATGCCGGTCGTGTTCAGGAACTGTTGAATAGAGTCGACGAAATTGGGCTGGTTGAACTGCAGAGCCGACACGTTTACACAAATGCGGAAGTCGCCGAGCCCGGACTCTTCCCACAGCGCACACTGGCGTGCCGCGTCGCGCATAATCCACTGTCCCAGGTCGGCAATCAGCCCGGTGCGCTCAGCCACCGGGATAAACTCGCTGGGCATTACCGTGCGCTCGTCGTGGGGCCAGCGAACCAGAGCCTCCATGCTGACGATCCTGCCGGATCGGGTATGAATCTGTGGCTGGTAGTAAAGCTCCAGCGCGCCGCGCTGGATGGTCTCGCGCAGATCTTCCTCCAGCTTCAGGTGCTCCACCGCCAGCGCGTTCATCTTTTCGTTATAGAAGCGATAGCAGGCCCGGCCCTGGGCCTTGGCTGCGTACATTGCAGTGTCGGCGTTGCGAACCAGTGTGTCCGGGTCGGCGCCGTCCACGGGGAAGATGGCAATGCCGATACTGGGTGTTACCACCGGCTTGTGGCTCTGCAAGGGGATCGGCTCCGAGAGGCGCTGCAGCACCCTGCGGGCGACGGCCTCCACATCAGAAATATTGTCGATGTCCGACAGCACCACGGTAAATTCGTCTCCACCCAGCCGCGCGATCTCGGTGCCGCCGTCGTGTTCGCCCGCCTCCCGGTCCGACATATAGCTGATGGCGTCTTCCTCGCGCAGTTCCAGGGTCAGGCGGCGGGCAATCTCCACCAGCAGCTTGTCGCCGCGACCGTGGCCGATGCTGTCGTTGATGCGCTTGAAGTTATCGAGGTCGATAAACAACAGGGCGGCGTTGCTGTCGCGGCGCCGGGCCTGTTTCAGAATGCGGTTGAGCTGCTCGCTAAAACTGCGCCGGTTGGGCAGGTTGGTCAGCGGGTCGAAGTAGGCGAGGTAGCGCAGGCGGTCTTCCTGTCGCTTGAGTGCGTTGAAAGCGTTGCTGGCGCGGAGCATGTACTGCACGTCGCGGCTCAGCAGCGACCAGTTCACCGGCTTGGTCTTGTACTGGGTGGCGCCGGCCTGGAAACCGTCGTCGATGGAGCCGCGGTCGTCAGAGCCGGTCACGATCATAATGGGGATCGATTCGCCCTGGGGGAATTCGCGAATGCGACGGCAAACCTCCAGGCCGTCCATGCCTGGCATCTCGACGTCTAGGAACACAAGGTCGGGCCGCTGTTCGAGAAACGCCTCAATGGCTTCCGGTCCGGAGGCAGCCTCGATCACATCCATGCCGTCTGCCTCCAGGCAGCGGCGGCTCAACATGCGCACGCTGGAATCGTCGTCGCACACAAGCACGGTGGGCTTGTGTCTCATTTCGACATCCGCAGACATTACACGCTCTTTGTATTTGTTATACGCTTTAAATCTACCACCACCCGGTTCGATAGACAAAAAGCAATAAGCCGGGGCGAGGGGAACGACCATGGGACCGCAGCCTCGGGCACTACTGCGACTCATCCTGCCGGTTCTGTTTATGGGCCTGGTAGGGTACGGCCGTGGACTGCTCGACCACTTCAATGAAGACCAGCTGACACTGCTGGGATATACACCGTATCTGTTGGCGGCGGCGGGAGTGGTGCTGGCCTACCAGTTCAATCGCAGCCGCTTTCTGCTGCTGGCGATCTTCACCGCGGGCTGTTTTTGGACCATTCGCGACCAGCTGCAAGTGTCCCTGGCGGACCCCCATGCTCTGGAGGTCTACCTGTCAGTGGCGCTCACCTGGCCGCTGGCCATGCTGCTGCTGTTGCTGGTGCCGGAGCGCGGCATCATGAACCGCTGGGGCTTTGTGTATACGGTCGCGCTTGGCGTGCTGGCGCTGGCAGCACCGCGGCTGGTCAACCTGGTCGCCACTCTGCTGTCGCCGGGCTCTGAATGGCTGGCCACCTGGCCCAGCGAGCACTTCGTTATGCCGAAGCTGATGGTGGCACTGTTTGCTACTACCGCTCTGGTGGGCGTGCTGCTGCTGTTGTGGCGCGACGAGGAAACCGAGGTCGCCATTCTCAGCACCCTGGCAGCGGGCGCTGCCGTGCTGGGTGGCCTGCACCTGTCCTATATCTCCCTGTCGATGATCAGCGCAGCGGGGTTGGTCCAGCTATCCTGCATCCTGCGCAGTTCCTATGCCATGGCCTACCGGGACGAGCTCACCGGGCTGCTGGGCCGACGCGCCCTCAATGAAAAGCTCAACGGTCTGGGGCCGCGCTACAGCCTGGCCATGCTCGACGTGGATCATTTCAAGAAATTCAACGATACCCACGGCCACGACGTCGGCGACGAGGTGCTGAAGATGGTGGCCAGCCGCATCGCCCGGGTAGGGGGCGGTGGCACCGCCTTCCGCTACGGCGGCGAGGAGTTCTGCGTGGTGTTCCCGCGCAAGAACGCCGAACAGTGCGTGGATGCGCTAGAGGCCATCCGCGAGTCAGTGGCAGACTACCGCATGACCCTGCGCGACAAGGGCAAGCGCCCGGTCAAGTCAAAAGAGGGCGAGCGTAAGCGGGGCAACATGGCCACCAGAATCAAACGCGGCACGGTGGCGGTAACGATCAGTCTGGGGCTCGCAGAGCGCAGTGAGGAGTTGTTTACCCCGGAAGAGGTGATCAAGGCCGCCGACACACAGCTCTACCGCGCCAAGCAGGCGGGGCGCAACAAGCTCTGCTACTGACGGCCCTGGGGCATTGACCTAGTGCATCTGGGCAATGCGGCCGGATTGCTGTTCCACGTAGCCGGGAATCTCATGGAGCGGCATAGCCGGGCTGTAGTAAAAGCCCTGCACCTGCTGGCAGCTCACCGAGTTTAAGAAGTCCACCTGGTCTCGGGCTTCGGCACCCTCGGCGATGACCAGCAGGTCCAGCCGCTTGGCCATATCGATGATCATCATGCACACCGCCTGCTGGTGGCGGTTCTGGCTGACTTCCTGAATAAAGCTGCGGTCGATCTTCAGCGCGCTGATCGGCAGGTCGGTCATATGCGAAAGCTGGGAGAAGCCGGTGCCGAAATCATCCAGCGAGAAAGAGTGGCCCTGGGCCTTGAGCTCGTCCATGCGCAGGCGGGTTTCGACCGGGCACTTGAGCACGGTGCTTTCGGTCAGCTCGAATTCCAGGCGGCTGGGGTCGATGCCGGAGCGCGAGACGATGCATTTGACGATCTCGGCGAACTGCTCGTCCTGGAACTGTGAGAAGGAAACGTTAACGGCAATGTCGAGGGCGCCGAGTTGGCGCTGATCCAGCCACTTGATGGCTTCGCAGGCCTTTTCCGTCACTCGGTAGCCCAGGCGCCGCATGAGGCCCATGCGCTCGCAGGTCGGTAGGAACTCATCCGGTGGGACCAGGCCACGAGTGGGGTGGTTCCAGCGAATCAGCGCTTCCAGGCCCACCACCTGCTCGGTGCGCAGGTCGATGCGCGGCTGGAAGTACAGCTCAAACTCGTCCCGGCGCATGGCCTGGCGCAGCTCAGCCGTCAGTCCCTGGGAGTCGTCCTGCTGGCCGAAGCTGAGCTGTTCGCGGTAGGTGAAGTAGCGGTTGTGGCCTGTGACCGACTTGGCCTGCCGCATACTGCTGCGGGCGGCCTCCATCAGGTCTTCAAAATTTGCACCGTGGTCCGGGCACAGGGCACAACCGCTACTTCACCTACCGCGAACAGCTCAGCTTCGGCCAGCAGGACGACTCCCAGG
>JANQGK010000153.1 GCA_028277365.1 Halieaceae bacterium
GGTCTCGAACGTGGTGAGGGTATGGCGCACATAATGGTTATACAACGCCGCCAGCGGCTCGCCGTCGCCTTCCCGTGCCGCACGTATCATGGCCGGTCCCGCCGCAGGTGGGCGAAAGTCTGGTAATGCCAATCCCGCAGCGCCAGCAAGGCTGTGCAGCCGTGCTTTTCTCCCAGCGGCAGGCCGGCATCTTCACTGTTGAGTTGGTCGAACTCCTGGGCCAGTCGCTCCAGCTTGCGCTGGAATTCTCGGTTAGAGGCCGGCGACAGCATGCCGTTCAGCACCAGCAGTTTGTGATCCTCCCGGTCGAAGCGGGTGGAAAAGAAATCCTGTTGGATGGCCGCGAGGAATACCTGCTCAATGGGGCCGTTGGGCAGCCAGCCGAAGTTGGGCGCCACCAGCAGCTTGATGCGGTTATTGGGCAACAGCTCGATCATTTTCAGCCGGTCCAGGCGCGCCAGCATCTGCACCAGCTCGGTGGCCTCGAAACGATAGAAGTCCAGCAGCTGCTCGAAGGACCAGCGATTCAACACCGATACCGCCACCAGCAGCAGGCCGGGGTCGTCGGCAATCTCTTGTTCCTGCTCCCGCGTCAGTGCCTGCAGCCGCCCTCGGCTCTCTTCCATGCGCCGCACCAGATCGGAGATCTGCAGCCCGGCCAGGGCGCAGATGCGATCCAGCTCAGACAGGGAGAACTCCTTGCGGGAAAATTTCCGCTTGATCGACGACTCCGACAATTGGAGAGCCGTCGCGACCTGCGTATATTTGATACCCGCAGCCTTGAGTGAGGCTTTGAGGGTATCCACCAGAGGGCTGACCTGCGCCATGGGACCTCGACGATCTCGCGGGAAGTAGCGAGTAATAATACCTGTTGGTCAAGATAAAGCGACTTTTTCGTTTGAAGTGGCAAAGGAAAGTACAATCAGGAAGATGGTCGGGACCAACATCGCGAGGATAGACGCATGACACGCTTGACCCGCATCGGCGGTTTCATTCCCTACATGATCATCCTGTTCCTGAACGCCTTCGTGGACCTCGGGCACAAGATCATCATCCAGAACACGGTCTTCAAGACCTACGACGGCCAGGAGCAGATTGTCCTGACCGCCATCGTCAACGCGCTGATCCTGCTGCCTTTCATCCTGCTGTTCTCACCCGCCGGCTTCCTGTCGGACAAGTACCCCAAGCCGAAGGTGATTCGCTACGCAGCACTCGGCGCTGTGGCCGCCACCCTGCTGATCACCTTGTTCTACTACCTGGGCTGGTTCTGGGGCGCCTTTGCCATGACCCTGGCGCTGGCGGTGCAAAGCGCCATCTACAGCCCGGCCAAGTACGGCTACATCAAGGAACTGGTGGGGGCGGAGAACCTGGCGAGCGCCAACGGCGCGGTGCAGGCCACCACGATCATCGGCATCTTGCTGGGCACCTTCGTGTTCTCCGGCGCCTTCGAGTCGCTGCTGCCTGACACCACCGGCATGACCACCGCCGAGATCATCAAGCTGGTCGCGCCCATCGGCTGGTTCCTGGTGATTCTCGCCACCATCGAGTGGTTGTTCACCTTTCAGCTCACCTCCACCGGCGCCACCCGCGCAGGCAAGCGCTTCGACTTCAAGGCCTACGTGCGCCTGGGCTACCTCACAAAGAACCTGCGCACGGTACGCTCACGGGAGCAGATCTTCCTGTCGATTATCGGCCTCGCCACTTTCTGGGCCATCTCTCAGGTGATGCTGGCGGCCTTTCCGGCCTTCGCCAAGGAACGCCTGGACGTCACCAACACGGTCATCATCCAGGGCATACTCGCCTGTTCCGGCATCGGCATTATGGTCGGTTCGCTGATCGCCGGCCGGGTGTCGCGCAACTATATCGAGACCGGCCTGATCCCCATCGGCGCCCTGGGCGTGGCAGTGACCATTGCCATGCTGCCGACCCTAGACAGCACCTTCGGTATGGCGCTGGCCTTCCTGCTGGTGGGCACCGCCGGCGGCATGTTCATCATCCCGCTCAATGCCCTGATCCAGTTCCACGCGCCGGAGAGCCGGCTCGGCACCATCCTCGCCGGCAACAACTGGATTCAGAACGTGGCCATGCTCACCTTCCTGGGCATCACTGCCAGCTTCGCGCTGGCCGGAATCGACAGCGTGGGCCTGTTCTACATGCTCACCGGCGTGGCCATCCTCGGCACCGGCTACACGGTGCGCAAGCTGCCCCAGTCGCTGGCCCGTATCGTCGCCGCCGCGGTACTGCGGCGGCGCTACAAAATCCAGGTGCTGGGCTTTGAGAACCTGCCCCAGTCCGGCCCGCTGCTGTTGCTGGGCAACCATATCTCCTGGATCGACTGGGCGCTGGTGCAGATCGCCTGCCCGCGGCCGCTGCGCTTCGTGATGCTGCGCCGCATCTACGATGTCTGGTACCTGAAGCCGATCCTGAAATTCTTCAAGGTTGTGCCTATTGCCTCCGGCCAGAGCAAGGACTCCCTGAAAACCATCAACGAACTGCTGAAGGCCGGCGAGGCAGTATGCCTGTTCCCGGAGGGCGCCATCAGCCGTAACGGCCAGCTCAGTAAATTCCACTCCGGTTACGAGCGCGCCGTCGACGGCCTTGAGGAAGGGGTTATCGTACCTTTCTATCTGCGTGGCCTGTGGGGCAGCAAGTTCTCCCATGCCGATGAGCACCTGCGCGACTCGCGCTCCCCCAGCCTCAAGCGCGACCTGATCGTCGCCTTCGGCAAACCGCTGCCGTTGGATACCCGCGCCGACATGCTCAAGCAGAAGGTGTTCGACCTCTCGATTACCGCCTGGGAGGCTTACACCAAGCGCCTCGACCCGCTGCCACTGGCCTGGCTGCGCACGGCGAAGCGCAGCCTGAGCGACGTTTGCACGGTGGATGCCAGCGGCGTGAAACTGAGCCGCCGCCGCTTCGTAGCCGCCACCCTCGCTTTCTCCGCCGCCATGAAACTGGACAGGGATGCCCGGAATGTCGGCCTGTTGTTGCCGGCGGCGAACGCCGCCGCCATCGCCAACATGGCAGTCATGCTGAAGGGCCGCGCCGCGGTGAACCTCAACTTCAGCGCACCGGAAGACGCCGTGCGCGCCGCCATCGCCTCCGCGGACATCAAGCAGGTGTTCACCTCCCGCCAGTTCCAGGCGCGGCTTGAAACTCGCGGCGTCGACGTGGAGGCGATGCTGGAAGGCGTCGAGGTGAATTACATGGAGGACATCCGCGAAACCATCCCCCAGTGGCGCCTGGTGATCAAGCTCATCCAGGTCAGCCTGCTACCGGCGCGGCTGCTGTACACCCTGTTCGGCACGCGGGTAGGCCTGGATGATCCCGCCGCCATCCTGTTCTCCAGCGGCAGCGAGGGCAAACCCAAGGGCGTGGTGCTCTCGCATCGCAATATTCAGTCCAACTGCAAGCAGATCTCCGACGTGTTGAACACGCGGGTGGACGATGTGGTGATGGCCTCGCTGCCACCGTTCCACGCCTTCGGTCTGACTGTCACCTTGATCATGCCGCTGATCGAGGGGATCCCCATCGTCTGCCACCCGGACCCCACCGACGTGCTGGGCATTGCCCGGGCCGTGGCCCGCTACCGCGCGACCATCCTGTTCGGCACGGCGACTTTCCTGAGCCTCTATGCCCGCAACCGCAAGGTCGACCCAATCCTGCTCGAGCCTCTGCGCATCGTGGTGGCCGGCGCCGAGAAGCTGCCCACCCACGTGCGCCAGGAATTCCAGATGAAATTCAACAAGTACATCCTGGAAGGCTACGGCGCCACCGAGACCACGCCGGTGGCCAGCGTGAACGTGCCCGACGCGGTAGACACCAACGACTGGAAGATTCAGGTGGGCCAGCGCGAGGGCAGTGTCGGCCTGCCGCTGCCGGGTACCAGCTTCAAGATCATCGACCCCAACACCCGCGAGGAGTTGCCGCTGGGTGAAGACGGCATGATCTGCATCTCCGGCAATCAGGTGATGCTGGGCTACCTCGACGACGAGGAGAAAACCCGCGAGGTCATCTTCGAGAACGATGACATGCGCTGGTACGTGACCGGCGACAAGGGTCACCTCACCAACGAGGGTTTCCTGGTGATCGTCGACCGCTACTCGCGCTTTGCCAAGGTCGGCGGCGAGATGGTCAGCCTGGGCGCCGTCGAGGAGCAGGCCCGCAACCTGCTGCCGGTGGAGACGGAGGAAGACCTGGCCGCCGCCGCGGTACCCGATTCACGCAAGGGTGAGAAAGTCGTGATGCTGGTCACCAGCGACCGGCTCGAGGAAAAACTGCGAGAGGACATGGTCGAGGCCGGCGTCGCGCCGCTGATGCTGCCTGCCCAGGTGATCAAGGTGGACGCCATTCCCAAGCTGGGTAGCGGCAAGACCGATTTCAGCGCCCTCAACGCCCTGGCCCGGGAAGCCGCGGCGGGCGTCTAGCCGGCCGCGCCTAGCCGGCCGCACCTAGCCGGCCGCTTCAATCAACTCCAGCAGTTC
Source organism: Halieaceae bacterium (assembly GCA_028277365.1). GTDB lineage: Bacteria > Pseudomonadota > Gammaproteobacteria > Pseudomonadales > Halieaceae > JANQIO01. Next base: position 4,485 of record JANQGK010000153.1, read on the forward strand.
ACCGGCGGCCCCGCGACAGGCCGCCACCCGCTGGCCGCCGTACAGCGCACCCCCTGGTGCCAGCGGAGGCGATATGGGCCGCAGGCCGATGTTGTCGAGGTTGTCGATGACAAAGCTCACCATCACGATGCCGGCGGGCAGCTTACCCGGCACCGGCGGGCGCGACTTGGCGACACCGAGTTGGTTGATCTCCACCATGCTGCGCCCAGCCAGCTGCACAGTGCCTACCGGGTGTTTGAGCGAAGGGTCGAGGCCGTGGGCGCGATTCACCGAGCCGAGAGTGGTGTCAAAGCGCCAGCTGCGCTTTGCACCCAGCTTGCTGTAGACGCCCAGGGCTTCATCGCGCCGCAGGCAGGCGGTCACCGGCGTAAACAGCCGGTCCACCGGTGACTCCGCCGGGGCGATATTGAACGGCGCTTCCGGCTGCCGCACCTCGGTGAGATATAACACTTCACCGGCAGGCCCCGCCAACTGCATGCCGCGGGCATTGCCACTGTCGGCAGGGCCGCGGAGTACTGTAAAAGGGGACGACTCGAGCTGCTGCCAAAGCGCGCCCACATCTTCGACCAGCACTTCCAGTGCCATCCAGCCCAGCTCTTTGAAGGGCTGCGCCGGCAGTATCCCGGGCGTACCTATCAAGCGTATCCAGGGCGCGCCGCTGGAGGATTGCAGGGTGACCAGCGGGCTGCCCTCAAGGCCGGGCTTGCCCCACAGCCGGGCCTGATCTGCAGACACCGTGCTCTCTTCCAGCAGCGAGGCGTACAGGTAGTCGCAGTACGCCGCAACACTGGTGTCCAGATCGGGCGTTACCACGGTGCCCGTCAGGGTAGGCCCGAGTGGAATCAGTGTGCTCATTGGTCGCCTGTATTCGTCAATCGCCCGAGTATAGCGGTGCGGGCGACGACCTCAACCGCAAGCCGCTGCCGTCGTTGTGGTCTATCATGAGCGGATGACGACGCCACAGGAACGGCAGCCGGATGCCCTGGCCCACGCCAGCGCCATCGAATCTCCCTACTATCGATTCGCTGTGGGCGCTGAGCAGGCGGAGTTCGCCCTGCGAGGTGACTGGACGATTCTCAACGTCCAGGAACTCGAGGGCGTAGTCGACAAGCTGGGCCTGGCGCGCATCCCGGTGCGGCAAATCGAGTTCAGCTGTGGCGGCTTGCAGAATTTCGACCTGTCCGGCGCCTGGCTGCTGTACCGCACCGGCGAATCTCTGAAGCGAGCCGGCTTCTCCACCAGCTACACCGGCTTCCGCGCCGAACATCTCAAGTTTATTGAGGACGTGGTCACCATGGAGCAGGCGACCCGCGAGCCGCCGCCGGTTCCCTGGTTAACGGCACTGTCGCTCAGCTTTACGCGCTGGCTCAGCTCGATTCTGAAAGAGTCGCGGGACCGCTACCTCTGGTCCATCTCCATTGGCGCGGGCATCGTCGCCACGGTGCTGAATCCCAGGCGCTTTCGCTGGATCGCCACCGCGCGCCATATTCAGGACGCAGGAGTCGCCGCCATCGGCATTGTTGCGCTGATGGCCTTCCTGGTGGCGCTGGTGCTGGGTTTTCAGAGCCAGACCCAGCTAAGCCAGTTCGGCGCCCAGATCTTCACCGTCGACCTGGTGTCCATCTCCATTATGCGCGAGATGGGCGGGCTGCTGACTGCCATACTGGTGGCGGGGCGCTCCGGCTCGGCCTTCGCCGCGGAAATCGGGGTCATGCAGCTCAACGAGGAAGTCAGCGCCATGGAAACCATGGGCATCGACCCCTTCGAGGCGCTCGTGTTACCGCGCATGCTGGCGCTGGTGGTCTGCCTGCCGCTGCTGACCTTCATCGCGGACATCGCGGGTCTCTTCGGTACCGTGGTGATCGCCGTGGGCCTGCTGGATATCCCCTTCCCCCTGGTGGTAGACCGCTTCCTGGCTCTCGACCCACTGACCCACTTCAAGGTGGGATTGATCAAGGCGCCGTTCTTCGCTTTGATGATCGGCTCTATCGGCACCTATCGCGGCTACTTCGTGGAGCGCTCCGCCGATGCAGTGGGGCGCAACACGACTAACGCCGTTGTAGAATCGATTTTCATGGTGATCGTGGTCGACGCGGTCTTTTCCATCATCTTCACGGAGCTGGGCTGGTGAGCGACACCCTCGAAGCGGGCAACCCCATCATCGAAGTGCGGGACGTGGTAAACCGCTTCGGATCGCACACCGTGCACAACGGCATCAATCTGACTGTCTTCGAGCACGAAATCCTCGGAATCGTCGGCGGCTCCGGTACCGGCAAATCGGTACTGCTGCGCACCATGCTGGGCCTGCATACGCCCACCGGGGGCGGCGTGAAGATATTCGGCGGCGACATCACCTGCAAGGAAAAAGGCAGCGGCTACCTGAGCAACTGCCACCCGCGCTGGGGCGTGCTGTTTCAGAGCGGCGCCCTGTTCTCGGGGCTGACGGTACTGGAAAACGTGGTGGCCCCGATTATCGAGAACACCAGCATCAGCAAATCCTTCGCCGCCGAGCTGGGCCGACTCAAGCTGAAAATGGTAGGGCTCAAGGAAGAGGCCTTCGACAAGTATCCCTCGGAACTGTCCGGCGGCATGGTCAAGCGCGCCGGCCTCGCCCGGGCGCTGGCCACCGAGCCCAAGGTCGTCTTCCTCGACGAACCCACCGCCGGGCTGGACCCGATCAGTGCCACGGAGTTTGACCAGCTGATCCTATACCTGCGCGAGCACCTCAAGCTGACGGTGGTGATGATCTCTCACGATATGGATTCGCTGCTCACCATTTGCGACCGGCTGGCGGTGCTGGTGGACAAGAAAGTGATTGCCGACATGACTGATGTCATCGTCCACCACCCGCACCCCTGGATCCGCAGCTACTTTGGCGGCGTGCGCGGTCGCGCGGCGCGCGGCTCCGGGCCGGCCACTGGCACGCAGGTGGCCGCCGGCGCCCAGCAAGGAATCGCCTGATATGGAGCGCAATGCGCGAATCATCCTGGTCACAACCTTTGTGCTGCTGTCACTGCTGGCGCTGGCGGGCTTCTACCAGTGGATCAAAGGCCCCGACCCCGACGAGATGGGCACCGACATGGCGATCCTGTTTGACGGCTCTGTCAGCGGCCTGTCTATAGGCAGCGAGGTGCGCTACCTGGGCGTGCCCATCGGGCGTGTCAACGGCATCGCCCTGAGCCGGGACTACCCGGGCCGGGTGGACGTGACCTTCGGCAGCCGGGAAACCCTGCCGCCGGTGGATAACATGGTGGCTCTGCTGGAGGCACAGGGGATTACCGGCCTGTCGATTATCGAATTGCGGGAGCGCACGGTGGAGACCCCCGGCTT
>JANQGK010000249.1 GCA_028277365.1 Halieaceae bacterium
AGTCGTACAATGTGTCGGTGGCGGCGGGTATCATTCTGTCGGAGGCCCAGCGCCAGCGGCAGCTGGCAGGCCTGTACGAGCGGTGTCGACTGGACGCGACTACCCGCCAGCGACTGTTTTTCGAATGGGGCCACCCGCAGCTGCACAAGTTCTGCCGGGAGCGGAGCCTGGCGTACCCGCCGCTGGCGGAAGATGGCGAACTGGCCGACGGACCGGGCTGGTACGCCAGCGGCAGAGCCGGTACCGCGGCGCAAGAGGATCACGAAACATCATGAACACACTGTTTTTCCTGCTGCTGTTTATTTTTGGCGGCGTGGCCCTGATGGTGGTGCTGGGCGAGCGTTTCGCCAAGCCCATGGAGCCTGAACAGATGCAGAAGCTGTCGCGGTGGATTATTCCACTAGTGGCGGTGTCGCTGATCATCTCTATGCTCAACTACTTCTTCTAGCCGCCCTCGTCACTCCGTTGAGCGATTCGGTTAAAACCCTCGATATCGTCGAGCTGCTGGCGCTCGGCGCCCTGTGGGGCACCTCGTTTTTGTTCATGCGCATGGCGGCGCCGGAGTTTGGTGCCGTGTCGCTGGTGTCCCTGCGAGTCAGTATTGCCGCGCTGTTCCTGTTGCCAATCCTGCTCTACACCGCCTCTCTCAAGCCGGTGGGGGCGCGCGCCGGCAATGTGCTGTTGATGGGTTTTTTTAACTCAGCCTTGCCTTTTACCCTGTTCACCTACGCCACCCTGTTCCTAACGGCTGGCTATACCGCGGTGCTCAACGCCACCGCGCCACTGTTCACCGCCATTGTGGCTTTCGCATGGGTGGGCGAACGCTTGAGCCGTGTGGGCATCTTCGGCCTGCTACTGGGGCTGGTGGGTGTGGTGGTGCTGGTGTGGGACAAGCTCGGCGGGGGGCTGTCGGGCGCGGGCCTGGCGATTGCCGCCGGCCTGGCGGCCGCTTTCTCCTACGGCATTGCCGGTAATTTCGCGCGTATCCGCCTGCCGGGTCTCGGCAGCCTGGAATTGGCTACCGGCAGCCAGATTGCCGCCAGCCTGCTGTTGCTGCCCCTGTGTATCGCCTATTGGCCCGCCGAGATGCCCTCTCTGCGTGCCTGGCTGGCGGTGCTGGCGCTGGGCATTCCCTGCACCGGCATTGCCTACATCCTGTTCTTTCGGCTCCTGGTTCGACTGGGGCCGGCCAAGGCCGTAACCGTGACTTACATCGTACCGATCTCCGCGATGATTGCCGGCGCGGCGGTACTCGATGAAGTAGTGACCGGCCGTATGTTGGCGGGCTGCGGCCTGATCCTGCTGGGCACCGGGCTGGCCACGGGGGTGATTCGCCTGGGAGGACGCGCATGAACTGGCAGGCCGATAGCCTGGTGGCGGAGGCGCAGGCGGTGGACGGCCTGACAGACTTCGGTGACGACAGCTACCGCGAACCTCTGGAGCAGCTGCTGTACTCGCTGGAACACGAGGCGGAACTCAACGATATCGGCCGTACAGTGCTGCGCCAGCGGGTGGTGGATATTCTCGCCACCCGCTTGCGGGTGCAAGCCTGGCTGAGACGGCACCCTGAAATCCTCGATGAAGAGATTCGAGAACCGCTGGTGATCGTCGGCCTGCCGCGCACCGGCACCACCATGCTGCATCGAACTATTGCCGCCGACCCGCGCGTGTTTGCACCGCTGTGGTACGAGACGCGTTTTCCCTGCCCGGCCCTGGACTGGGACCCGGCGGGCGTCGACCAGCGGGTGGTGGACGGCAAGGCGGAAATGGCTGCCATGCTGGACGCCAATCCCGATCTGCTGAGCGTGCACCCGATGGACGCGCTGGGCCCGGACGAAGACATCATGCTGCTGGAGCAAAGCTTCTACAGTTTCAACATCCAGTCCTTCGCCTGGCTACCTGGCTTCGACGCCTGGATCGAGGCCAGGGATCACCGTCCCGGCTACCGCTACCTGGAGCTACTGCTGAAGTTCCTGCAGTGGCAGAAGAAGCAAACCGGGAAGCCCGCCGAGCGCTGGACCATCAAGGCGCCGCACCACCTGCACTATATGGACCTGGTGCTGGAGGTGTTCCCGGACGCGAAGGTGGTGCAATCCCATCGCGATCCGCTGGAGACCATACCCTCCCTGGCCAGCATGATTTACGAGCTGTGGCGCATCTACTCCGACAGCGCCGACCCGGTGAAAGTCGGCGAGCAGTGGTCGCGCAAGTTTGCCCGCGGCATGGCCCACACCATGGCAGTGCGGGACGAGGGTGCTGAGGATCGTTTCCTGGACCTCTGGTTCAAGAACACGGTCAGCGACCCCCTCACCGAGATTCGCAAAGTCTACGACTTCATCGGCATGGACCTGACCCCTGAAGCCGAGGCCGAGATGCGCGCCTGGCAGGACTTCAATCGCCGCGAGTTGCGGCCCACCCACGACTACTCGCTTGAGCAGTTCGGCTTCACGGAGGAAGGCCTGGCGCGGCAGTTCGCCTCCTACAGGGAGCGCTTCCTGGCGGGCTGAATTTACACTCGGGCCCATTCCGCGTACCCTTGCCGCCTTCAAAAAAAACCGGAGCACGCACCATGGCAGAGCAGAAAGCGACCCACGTCCATTGGCACGAGGGGGATATCACCCGGGCCCACCGCGAGAAGCTGATGGGCCACAAGGGCGCGACGCTCTGGTTCACAGGCCTATCCGGCAGCGGCAAGAGCACCGTGGCGGTGGAGCTGGAGGGCACGCTGCACGAGATGGGCATTCTTTCCTACCGCCTGGATGGCGACAACGTGCGCATGGGTATCAACAAGAACCTGGGCTTCTCAGCCGAGGACCGCACCGAGAACATCCGCCGTATCGGCGAGGTCGCCAAGCTGTTCGTCGACTGCGGCGTAATCACCCTGTCCAGCTTTATCAGCCCCTACCGTGCCGACCGCGACAACGTACGCGAGCTGCATGAGGCCGCGGGCATGGACTTTATCGAGATTTTCGTGGACTGTGCCCTGGAAGAGGCGGAAGCCCGCGACCCTAAGGGGCTGTACAAAAAGGCCCGCGCCGGTGAGATTAAAAACTTCACCGGAATCGACGACCCTTATGAAGCGCCCGACAAGCCCGAGATTCACCTGCACTCCGACCAGCAGAGCCTGCAGGAGGAGGTCGACCAGATTCTCTCGGTGCTGCGCGAGCGCGGCATCATCAACGAATAACGGAACAAGACCATGATCAAGCCTCACGGTTCTGATGAACTGAACCCGCTGTTTGTTTACGACAGCGAGAAGCGCCACGCCCTGGTGGCCGAAGCGGAAAAGCTGCCAACCCTGCTGCTGAACTCGGCCGCGGCCGCCAACGCGGTGATGCTGGGCGGCGGTTACTTCAACCCGCTGACCGGCTATATGAACAAGGCTGATGCCATGAGCGTGGCCGATAGCCTGCACACCGCCAGCGGACTGTTCTGGCCGGTGCCGGTGGTCAATCTGACCCGCGAGACGGGTATCGAGGCGGGTAGCCGTATTGCCCTGCGCGATCCCAACGTGGAGGGGAACCCCGTCCTGGCAATCATGGATGTAGAAGCCGTCGAGCAGGTCTCCGACGACGAAATCCGCGCCATGGCCGAGAAAATCTTTCGCACCCTGGATGAGAATCACCCGGGTGTGGCCACCTTTACCGAGCTGGGCAACACGCTGCTGTCGGGCCCCATCCAGGTGCTGAACTTCTCCTACTTCCAGACCGATTTCCCGGACACCTTCCGCACCGCGGTAGAGATTCGCAACGAGATCCAGGAGCACGGCTGGGACAAAGTCGTGGCCTTCCAGACCCGCAACCCCATGCACCGGGCCCATGAAGAGCTGTGCCGCATGGCCATGGAAGACCTGGGCACCGACGGCATCCTCATCCACATGTTGCTGGGCAAGCTCAAGCCGGGGGATATCCCCGCCGATGTGCGCGATGCCTCGATCCGCAAGATGGTGGAAATCTACTTCCCGCCCAACACGGTGATGGTGACCGGCTACGGCTTCGACATGCTCTACGCAGGGCCCCGCGAAGCGGTGCTGCACGCGGTATTCCGCCAGAACTGTGGCTGTTCGCATCTGATCGTGGGCCGTGACCACGCCGGCGTGGGTGACTACTACGGCGGCTTCGACGCCCAGACCATCTTCGACGAAGAGGTGCCGGACGGGGCCCTGGAGCTGGAGATTTACCGGGCCGACCACACAGCCTACAGCAAGAAGCTCGACAAAGTGGTGATGATGAAAGACGCCCCGGATCACAGCAAGGAAGACTTCGTGCTGCTGTCGGGTACCGCGGTGCGCGAAATGCTGGGCCGCGGCGAAGCCCCGCCGCCAGAGTTCTCCAGGCCGGAGGTGGCGAAGATCCTTTCTGACTATTACCAGTCTCTGGATAGCTAACGCTATCCAGAGCGCTGAGAGGAAAAAGGGGGTCAGAGTCAGATTTCCTTTGGAAATCTGACTCTGACCCCCTTTTTTTGCCCCCTTTTTCTTCATCCGCCCGCACCCGCATCCCTGTACTAAGCTGGGGAGACAGCATTCGCGGGCACCCCATGCAAAGACGCGACACCATTGTGACGGCCCTGATCTGGTCCTGCGCCCTGCACTTGCTGGTGGGCCTTGCGGCCCACCGCTGGTGGCTTGTGCCCGCGCCACGGATAGAGGCCGCCGCCAGCACCACCATGAACCTGTCGCTGCTGCCTGCCTCGACACCTGTGAACACAGCCCCGCCAAAACCCAGCTCACACTCGGAGGCGGCTCCGGCACACTCGCAGCCAGACGCGTACCCCGCAGCGCCGCAGCAGCCTGCGGACGTTGCGGCAGCGGTACCGCCACCCGTTAACTTGAACCCGGCACCGCTGCTTACGGAACCTTTCGAGCTGCAGATTGCCACCCTGGTGTTTAAACAGCCGATGGCTCCGCGGCAGCGCCGCGCGCTGGAAACAGCACTCAACCAGGTGTCGCCAACGCTGCCGCCCTGGACCGACGGCAGTGCACCACGGCGCTGGCGGGACGGTGAACACGAGTACATCCTGGAGCGGCAACCGCCGGCGAGTGCCACCTCACTGGAGCGAGCGGTGCTGCGGGTCACCAAGATAGAAAACGGGCTGGCACTAGAAGCCGAGGTTCCCGTCACGCGTATGGCGTTCTCTCATTTTGCCCAGGTTGTAGACCGCTGGAACCCGGAGGTGGATCTGGCCGGGGATCGCGTTATCGGGCGCTTCCACGCCAACAGCGCGCTCTATGTCAGCGCCGTGGCCGGTGCCGCTCCCAGCATTACCGGCCCTACCACAGTGGCGGGACGGGTGATCATCGAGGGACGCGGTCGCCGGGCAGAGATTTTTACCAGCGGGCTGGAGACCCACGCCCGCCGCATGTTGTTGCCGCGACAGCCGATCGACCCGACGGCGTTTAGTGATGGCGACCGCCTGCACCGCGTGCGGGAAAGCGGCCGTCTGGTGTTCCTGGCCGACGGGGGCTACCTGTGGCAGCCCGCCAATGACACCACTGCCACCCTGCATATCCTGCCAAGCGGTTATCCCTGGCTGGTGCAGGCAGAGAAAGGTGTCGAACTGCAGGTGCAAGGCGAAGTGCAAGGCAGCCTGCTGGTGTACTCACCGGAGCGAATTTCGATCACCGGCAGCCTGCGCTATGCCCACGACCCGCGTCGCGGGCCATCGACCGATTTTCTGGGCCTGGTCAGCGACGCCAACGTCGAGATTGCCACACCGGAGATTACCGGCCCCGGAGACCTCGATGTGCAGGCTGCGATCTTTGCCGGCGGCCAGTTCCGGGTGCGCCACTACAACAATCGCAACGGCGGGCTATTGCGGGTACTGGGCAGCGTGACAGCGGGCACCCTGTCGGCGACCGAGCCGCGTTTCAAGACGGCGCTGGAATTTGACCAGCGGCTGGAAGAGCAACGCCCGGCCCATTTCCCGATGACAGACCGCTACCAGGTCGATGAAGGTGAACTGCTGTGGACCGTGGCTTCCAGCCCGGGGAGCGACCCCTAGAGACAGCCCTTGTCTGGTCCATCAACGCGCTGTTTGTCCGGTGGCTGATAGGGCGGTATCTGAAGCCAGGCCAGGACCAGCTAGGCCCAGAGCCTGAAGGGAAGCAGGCCGTTTACGCTCAGCACTGCACACCACTGCAATACTAAGGCTGCGGCAATCGCATGAAGAGCAGAGAGCTGAATTCGGGAGGTCACCCTTAGCGCGCGTACCAGTGTCAGCAGCGTTCCCAACGGCAGCAACAGCGTGCTGGCGGCAAGCGCCAGGCTGGCGGTGGTCATATCTCCCAGGGCCATGAAGGACTGGGTGAAGAAGAGTGGTACCGGTACCAGCAGGGTGAGCAGGCCCAGGTAGGCGGGTGCGAGGGGCTTTCTCCAGAATCTGGCGCGATCACGGGCGAGTTCCACCGTTCCTGCGCCGGCGATCCAAATAAGGCCTGACATGCCCAACAGCAGGCTCGCCCAGTGTAATGCCAGGTGTGTGGCGGGGGCTCTTTCGTATGTCTGAAAACCATCACTGAGCAGGTAGCTGCCATCGGCCCCTCGCGTCAGAACGTGGGAAGTGGTGGTTCGATCATCGGCGGAGTACAGCCCCTCGCCGGTGGGGCGCAGCGCTCGCGGGCCGCGCTGCAGGTAAGTGAGCAGCAGTTGGTCGTCTTCGACGCTGACCTTTATGCCGCCAAACATCCGATCCAGGTAGGCGAAGCTCTGGAAGCGATTGGGGCTCAACACGTAGCGGCCTTGCCAGTCTGCAGCATCCGCTGGCGCGCTGACCGTTGGCGGCACAGGCGTCGGCGCAACTCCCAGAGCGTCGATCAGCAGGGCGTCCAGCCGTCCGTAATTCGCGGTTTCGCTATCGGTATTCACGCTGTAGGCGAAGGCTTTCTGCCGCTCGGGGAAGATGCACGCCATGGCAACGAACCCCACAATATTGCCGCCGTGACAGAACGCCACCACGCCGTGGCGGTCCCGTCGACCGAGGCCCAGTGCATAACCGGCGATCAGGCCGGCGTCGGCCGCCTCGGTGCCCACCGGCTGCCCCCGGGCTCGCATCATGTCTTGCTGGATAAAAACGCTCCGGTCGATCACGCCATCGCCCATCAGAAACTGCAGGAAGCGTCCGAGATCGGCCGCCGTACTGGTGAACTGCCCGGCGGGCCGCAGGAAACTGGGTGCCGCTTTGTAGCGTGAGCCGTCGTCCACGTGCCCCCAGGCCAGGCGGTCATCGGCATCCTCACCGGCCTGCGTGGTAAATCGAAAGGTGCTGTCCGTCATCGCCAGCGGACCCAACAGCTGCCGGTCGAGGTAGTGCTCGTAGCGATCCCCGGTGATCGACTCGATGATCATCCCTAGTAAGGTGTAGCCCACATTGGAGTAGGAGAAGCGGGTGCCGGGCACTGCGCGCAGCTGTAACTGTTGCCCAGCCGCGGGGAACGCTGCCCTCAAGGGGGCGTTCGGGGCGGCGCGTTCGCTGAACATTTGCCAGAGCTGCGCGTCGTCGAGGCTTGAGGTATGGTCGAGCAGGTGGCGAACGGTGATGTCTTCGAATCCCGGTGGCGGTGCGGCCTTGAAGAGGCCGTTCAGGAAATTGAGTGCCGGATCGTCCAACTGCAGTCGGCCCTCGGTGGCGAGCCTCAGCACACCCGTTGCCAGCACGGTCTTGGTCAGTGAGCCTACGTGAAACCGGGTTTCTTTGGTGAACGGCAGCCCGCCGGGTTTATCCCGGACTCCGACAGCACCGGTGCTGACCTGGTCTGGCGATAAGACGAGAGTCCAGGCCATACCGGTCAGGCCCTCCTCGGCCAGCACGTTTTCAAGCGATGTATTCAGGCTGGATTGCGCGGCGCTGCCGATGCTTGTCCAGAAGGCAGCTGAAACCAACAGGGTCCTGGCGGCCGATCGCGCCTTCATGTTGAGAATCCATGCATGTTGCCAGCCTATCATGCGGCGAGGCGCCGGCCGTGCACGGGAAAGCGTATTCGCAAAGCGCAGGTGAAAGGGTGTCAGGCTAGAGAAAGCCCTGGTCGCGCTTGGCGTCCAGCTCGGCCAGCGCCGATTCGCACTCGCTGGCGGTGGTCAACAGCTGGGTGCACTGGTTCAGCAGGGCCATGGCAGTTTCCCACTCGCCGTTCCATTCCTCGTGGGCGGCCCAGTTCAGGTAAACCCGCTCCAGATTGGTGCTGAAGTGCTGTGACAGGTTGCTGGAGGAGTCCAGCAGCAGGTATTCGCGATAGACGTCGGCGCTGCGCTCCCAGTCCCGATCCTCTACATAGTGCATGGCCCAGGCCGAGTACACCTGGGCGAGGCCGCTGTTGCAGACCCGGTTCTTAAGGCACTGGAACTCCAGGGCATTGAAGGCCAATCGTGCGCCCGGGTAGTCGGCCTGCTCGGCGCGGTCCACCGCGTAGCGGCTCACCACCGAGAACAGGTGGCTTTCGACGGTGCGGGCGGTGTCCGGGAACTCGCGGGTTTGCAGCAGGTGGCGCGCCAGCGCCAGGCCGGCTTCCTCGTCGCCGGTTTTCACCAGTGTATCCGCCATCTGTGCCTGTACCGCGGTCAGCAGCACCGGGATCTCCTCATCCTCGAAGCGCCACTCGCTCAGCTCCTCCAGGTAGTTGCCCAACTGGCGGTACATGCGCAGCGCGGTGGGATAATCTTTGCGCTCCCGCAAATGCACGTATTCCTGGTAGTAATAGGCCAAGCGCGATTTCTGGGCCGACTCGTCCCGGGGCCTGTAGTAGCCGCGCAACTCTGCCAGCCGCATACGGTCGCGGTAGGGCATGACCGCCTCGGCCGTGTGCTGGTTGATCATGTTGAAGATGCCCAGCTCATAAGGGCTGACGATATCCCGGTCGAGATAATCTTCGTAAGTGGGCGGCGCCAGGCTGCGGGCGCTGAACCAGTCGCTGTAGTCGGCGGAGTAAAAGGCCTCGTCATGGGGCACGTCGAAGCCGGTGAAAGACGTGGTCTCCACTTCCACCGTGCGCCCGGGCAGCCGCAGCTGTACAAAGGCGTGGGAGGGAAGCACCACGCCGTCGACCGGCAGGTCCAGCTTGCGGGCGGCGACCATGTACAGCATGGCGGAGCTGATGCAGTTGAACTCTCCGTGGCTGAATACCTTTGAGAGCTGGCTCTGCTCCTCTCGATACATGGCGGGCATATCGTTGGAGACCAGATCGGTGCCCAGGTAGCGGCTGTGCATACTGACAAACAGACGGTGGGCGTCAGTGGCCGGTTGCAGGCTGCCAGACAGGGGCAGTTCGGCAATCCAACTGTCGATCTCGTTGCGCAGATCGTAGTAATCGCCCAGGGTTATGGGCTCGCCGGAGGCCAGCAAGTACAGGGCCAGCAGGGCATCGGCATCGCCGGCCCGGGCCGCGGGGATGCGTGAGACCGCGAGGGTTTCAAAAGCGCCGAGTTCCGACCAGATCGGCAGGCCGCTGTTGCCGAAACCGCTGCGTTCGAAGTCGAGATTGATCTCGCCCGCAGCGCTGTCGCCGTCGGCGAACTCGCTGGCCGCTTCCGCCGCTGCCGTGCCACTCATCAGCAGGGCAGTCAGCAGAAACGGTCGCAGCAGGTTTCGCACAGCTATTCTCCGTAAGGCGCCCAGATGGTTTTGAGCTCGGTGGCGGCGTATAGATAGTCTTTACCCTCACCCTGGGCCGGGTCAAGGTAATCGCAGCGCTTGCCGTAATTGACCCAGGTGGCCTTCAGGTTGCCGGCGGCGGCCTGTTCCACCGCCTGGCTGCCCGGCTGGCTGCCGCGGTACCACAGCGCGTCCACGTTGTAGTGCTCGGCCAGTACCTGCACCAGCGCGTCCCGCTCGCCGCAGACGATATTGACCGCGCCGCCGGGCAGGTCTGAGGTTTCGAACACCTGCACCATGTCCATGGCGCTCAAAGCGTGTACTTCACTGGGAATCACCACCACCCGGTTGCCCATGGCAATCGCCGGCGCCACTAGCGAGGTAAAGCCCAGCAGCGGGAACTCCCGCGGGCAGGCAATGCCCACGACCCCGCGCGGTTCGTGTACCGACAGGGTGATGCCGCGCATGGGCGTGGCGTGAGTGCGGCCGTCGAACTTGTCAGCCCAGGCGGCGTAGCTGAACCAGCGGCTCACTGCTGCGTCCATCTCGCGACGGGCGGCGCGCTTGTTTGCGCCGGTCTGGGCTGCGATGCGCTCGGCAAACTCCGCCGCTCGGGCGTCGAGGTTCTCGGCGATGTAATACATTACCTGGGCGCGGTTGTGGCTGCTGGTTTTCGACCAGGTCTCGGCTTTAGCGGCGGCCTCCACCGCGTTGCGAATATCTTTGCGGTTGCCTTCACCCACCTCGCCGAGCTGCGCGCCGCTGGGTGACAGCACCGGGCGGCTGTAGCCTGAGTCGGGCCGGGCCTGCTTGCCGCCAATATAGAACTTCGGTGTACGATCTACCGCGCCACCGCGCGCGCTCTCGCCCGTGGCCCGGGGCAACTCGGGCTCCTCGAGCACTTCCAGCCCGGCCTCCCAGCGCGGCTGGAGGTATTCGAGCATGCCATCGGCACCGCCCTCGCGGCCGAAGCCGGATTCACGCACACCGCCAAAGGCGGCCGCGGCGTCAAACTGGTTGGAACAGTTTACCCAGACCACGCCGGCTTTCAGCTTCGGGGCGATATCCAGTGCCAGGTTGATGTTCTCGCTCCACACGCTGGCGGCCAGCCCGTAGCGCGTATTGTTGGCCAGGGCCACCGCTTCAGCCGGAGTGCGGAAGCTCATACTCACCAGCACCGGGCCGAAGATCTCTTCCTGGGCCACCTTGAAGCTGGACTCAACATCCAGCAGCAGACTGGGCGGGTAGAAGCAGCCTTCGGCGGTGTCGCCTACCAGGCAATCGGGCTGGTACAGGGTGGCACCTTCGGCCACACCGGCCTCCACGCGCTCACGAATCTGTTGTAGCTGCACCGGGTCGGCCACCGCGCCGATATCGATGGCCTTGTCCAGCGGGTTACCCACCCGCAGGCTGTCCATGCGCCGCTTGAGTTTGCCGTGCAGGCGCTCGGCGATACCTTCCTGCACCAGCAGGCGGGAACCGGCGCAGCAGACTTCCCCCTGGTTGAACCAGATGGCGTCCACCAGACCCTCCACCACGGCGTCGAGATCGGCGTCTTCGAACACGACGAAAGGCGACTTGCCGCCCAGCTCCAGGGTGAGCTTCTTGCCGCTGCCGGCAGTAGCCTCGCGAATGCGGCGGCCCACATCGGTGGAACCGGTAAAGGCCACCTTGTCGATGCCGGCGTGGCTGATCAGCGCTCCCCCGGTGCGGCCGTCGCCAGTGACGATATTCACCACGCCCGGCGGCAGGTCGATCTCGCGGCAGATCTCCGCAAACTTCATGGCGGTGAGGCTGGTGTACTCGGCGGGTTTCAGCACCACCGTGTTGCCCGCCGCCAGTGCCGGCGCCACTTTCCAGGCCAGCATCAACAGTGGGAAGTTCCAGGGGATGACCTGGCCGATCACGCCCAGGGGCTGGTAGTCGCGGTATTCGCTGCCCAGCAGTTGGGCCCAGCCGGCGTGGTGGTAAAAATGGCGCGCCACCAGGGGGATATCGATATCGCGGCTCTCGCGAATCGGCTTGCCGTTGTCCAGGGTTTCCAGCACCGCCAGCAGGCGCGAGTGTTTCTGCACCTGGCGGGCCATGGCGTACAGGTAGCGGGCCCGCTGGTGGGGCGTTAGCGCCACCCATTCCGGTTGGGCAGCGCGGGCGGCGGCAACGGCGGCGTCTACCTGCTCGGCCTCGCCCTGGGACAGGGCGGCCAGCACCTGGCCGTTGGCCGGGTTGCGGCTCTGGAACAGCTCACCACTGGGTGGGCGCATCTCGCCGTTGATGAAGTGGCCGAACTCGTTGCCGAAGCTGGACAGCCAGTCTCGGGCCTCGGCATCGCTTTCCGGTGCCGGGCCGTACTCCATGCTGTCCATGATTTCCTTGACGCCCAAAACCTCTCCTTCTGCTTACTTGCGCTTATGCCATGGGGTGGCGGAAGCCCGCCGAGTAGCGGCCGGTGGCCGCGTGTTCCAGTTGCCGCTCAATATCGCCCAGCAGGCTGGAGGCGCCGAAACGGAACAGCTCCGGCTGCAGCCAGCGGGTGCCCAGTTCCTCTTTCAACAGGACCAGATAGAGCAGGGCATCCTTGGCGGTGGAAATGCCACCGGCCGGTTTGAAGCCCACCGCCTGGCCGGTCATCTCGGCGTATTCCCGAATCATGCGCAGCATCACCAGGGTCACCGGCAGGGTGGCGTTCACCGGCTCCTTGCCGGTGGAGGTTTTGATGAAATCCGAGCCCGCCATCATGCACACCATGGAGGCCTTGGCGACGTTGCGCAGGGTGCCCAGCTCGCCGGTGGCGAGAATGGATTTCATATGCGCCGGCCCGCAGGCCTCGCGCATGGTCTTCACCTCGTCATAGAGGGCTTGCCAGTTTCCGGTCAGCGCGTGGCGGCGGGAGATAACGATATCGATTTCGCTGGCGCCGGCGGCCACCGAGGCGCGGATTTCCGCCAGCCGGGTCTCCAGCGGCGATAGGCCCGCCGGGAAGCCAGTGGAGACCGCCGCCAGTTCGATATGCGCGCCCTCCAGCGCCTCGCGCGCTGCCGGCAGCATGTCGTGGTAGACACACACGGCCGCCGTGGTCAATTCCAGGTCGCCTGCGCCAAGTGCTTTCAGGATGTCGCGCTGAACGGGGCTGCGGGCCTTGGCGCAGAGGCGCCGCACTTTGCCGTCTGTATCGTCGCCGGACAGGGTGGTCAGGTCGATCAGCGAAACCGCCTTCAGTAGCCAGGCGGCTTGCCAGTCTTTCTTGACGCTGCGGCGACCGCCGAGGGCGCCGACCCGGCGCTCTACGGCGCTGAGGTTGACCCGCAGGGCCTCGATCACGTCCAGGTTCAGCGGCGTGCCGGGATTGCGGCCGGCGCCGCCTTCCACGGCGTGCAGCGCAGGTACCTGGCCTTTGGGGGGTGATTCTGTACTCATGACGGTGCCGGTGCCACCGGCTCGCGGATTTCAATGGTCGGACCGCAAAGTCTAGCCTAAATGGCGGTTCTCCACGACGTCGCCGGGTCCTTCACGCGGCGGTTTACAGATCGATGCACTTCTTTACAGACATTTACCCATTCACTGCGGAACCCCAACGTTCCGGCCCCTTAGCATGCGCGGATAACTTCAAACAGGGGAATGGAAATGCGATACCTAAGGTTTGCGCTGGCGGCGCTAGTGAGTGTTTTTCTGGTGGCCTGTGACGACGGCGGAGGAGACGGCGACGTTAGCAACGACGGCGGGGACATGTGGTTTATCAACCTGGTGACCGACTCACCCACCCTGGGTATGGAGATCGCCGAGGCGACCGCCGCCACCGCGGCCTATGGCCGCAGCAGCGTCCGGCTCGAATACATCGACGGCACTAAAGAGATTACCTTCTACCAGGTGGAGTCCGACGGTGATACCGAAGCCCTGGATTTCGAGATCGACGTTGAACTGGGACGGCAAGAAGACGTGCTGGTAATCCTGCACGGTACCATGGACAACCTGCAGCTTACCGTCTGGGAAAACGATGCCACGGAGTTGGAGGAGGAGACCGGCCGGGTCGGCATTCTCAATTTCAGCAGCCGCCAGCCAAACCTGGACGTCTTCCTGACCGATGAGAGTGAAGACCTGTTTAGCGCAGTGCCTTTTACCACCGTGAACGCCCCCGCCACGGAGGGCCTGTTTATCGTCGACGAGGACGAGTACGAGCTGGAATTCACCCTGCCCGGGGAAATCGACGTGGTCTACGATGCGGGCCTGGTGGACATTGACGAAGACAGCAGCAGCTACTTTATTGTTGCCGATTTCTTTGGTGCCGATGACGCGGCGATCATAGTTCTGGAAATCAGCGGCAGCGCCTCGGCTCGGGAGCTGGTGAACGATTCCATCCCAGGCGAGTTACGCTTCATCAACGGCATCTCTGATTACCCCGCGGTAGATCTATATATCGGTGACACCGCGGGAGAACCGGTGTTCGAAAACGTCGCTTTTGGGGAAAGCACGGGTTACCTGGCGCTGGACCCCGACGAGTACGCCATCAATGTCACGCCCCATGGCGTGAAAGATCGTTTCTTCTACCAGGAGAACATTGGGCTGGCGGCGGGCGACCAGGTCACCCTGGTAACCAGCGGGCTTGCGATGGCGGACGATGACCCGGACGACGACAGCGACGACGACCTGCAAACCGATGGCAAGGTGGTGGCGGATTCCCTGCGCAATATCGCCTTGGGTGCGCAGCTGTCCTTCGTGCACGCCTCGCCCAGTAACGAAAATGTCGATCTGTACCTGCTGCTGCCGGGTCAGCCGGTGTCTGATACGGCCGCGGAGGTGATCGGCCTGGCCTACCTGCTGTCATTCGATTTCACGCCGGATGCCGGTGATTACGAGATCGTAATACTGCAGAGCAGTAACGACGCCATCATCCTCGGCCCGGTTCCCGTGAGCTTCGAAGAAGGAGAGGTGGTGGACTTCTACCTGTTCGATTCCGAGGGGGGCGGCACGCCGGGGGAACTGCGCGCCTACACCCCTTGAACGTATGGGAGGCTCAGGCGGCCCGCGTTTCGAAGCAGTCGGCGAGTGTGAAGGCCTCACCGCGGGGCACCGCGGCGCCGGCCAGGATTTCCGCCGGCCTGCCGGCGTCTCCCAGGCTGGCGAGCACGGCTTCAGCCCCACTGTAGTCCTGGTTGCGGGTCTTCTCCCCGGGGGTGACGATGCAGCGTAAGCCCGCCTCCAGGGCCGCCTGCAGGCCAGACTGACTGTCTTCGATCGCCACAGCCCGCTCAGCGGCGACCTGCAGCTTGTCCAGCGCATAGCGGTAGACCTCGCCGCTGGGCTTGGAGCTGTCTACGTCACCGCGGTGGGTGATCAGGTTGAATGCAGCAGCATCAATGCCGGCGGCCTCCAGGATCGCCGCCAGGGTGTCGCGGTCGGTGGTGGAGACGAAGCCCAGCAGTACGTTCTGGTCGGCGCATTCAGCTACCAGGCGAGTCACCCCGGGGCGTGCCGACAGCTTGCCCTCACGCAGGGCGCCGTGGAACAGCGCAGTCTTGCGAGCGTGCAAGGCTACCGCATCGATGCCGGGGGCTCCTGCTAGGCGTGCATAGTCAGCCACGCGACCGGTGCCGCCCGGCTTGGCCAGCATGGCAGCGTAGTCTTCGGTGTCCCAGTGCCAGTCGAGGCCGGCTTCTGCAAAGGCTGCGTTAAAGGCCTTGCGCTGTAGCTCTGAGGTTTCGAGGATGGTGCCAATTCCGCCAAAAAACAGGGCGCTGTGGGCCATTTGGTTCTCCAACGAGTGGGTTGTACCTGTCCAATACGCGGAGATGGCAGGCTTGGCCCACCCTGGGTTGGGTAGCTAGTGCGCGGTCCAACCGCCGTCGACCTTAAGGCTGTCGCCGGTGACCAGCGATGACGCGGGGCTGGCCAGGAACAGCACGGCGTTGGCCACCTCTTCCACCTGGCCGACCCGGCCCATGGGTATTTTACTGAGTACCTCGTCGCTGAAAGCCTGGTCGGCCAGCATCGGGGCGGTCATGGGGGTTTCGATAAACGTCGGGGCGACGGCGTTTACCCGTACCCCCTGTGGCGCCAACTCCACCGCCCCGATGCTGGCCGACCAGGCTTTCAGCGACGAGGTACTCAGTAAAATACCCATGGGCCGGGTCGGCCAGGTGGAAGAGGTGGCCAACG
>JANQGK010000258.1 GCA_028277365.1 Halieaceae bacterium
CCCTCGGCCTGCAACGCGTCCCAGCGCAGCTCCATGGCAAAAAAGCGTCCGGCCCGAGTGGGGTGCAGGTGGCTGTCGTTGAGCCCGGGAATCACGGTGCGACCTGCGGCGGAAATCACTCGCGTATTACTGCCGGCCAATGCCGCCATCTCCCTGCTATTACCCACTGCCTGAATCAGCCCGTTGCGGATCGCCACCGCCTCGGCGCGGGGGCGGGTGGGATCCTGGGTAATGATTCTGGCATCGGTCAACACCAGGTCAGGTTTTTCCGCCGCCGCCAGCCGCGCTGGTAGCAGGCCCGCGAGCGCACCGGCGCCACAGGCTGTCAGGAAGCTCCGGCGATTCATCGACATGTCGTGCACAGGGTTCAGGCGACCCGGGCGGTGCCGTTGTTGGCCGGTACCGGTTCCAGGCGTTCGCCGTGTTGTACGCGCTCGGGCGTGCCGTGCACCATGGTATAGGCGTAGTCGACGCCCATGCCGTAAGCACCGGAATGCTCTTTCACCAGCTCCATCACCGCGTCGTAAGTGTCACGGTGCGCCCAGTCGCGCTGCCATTCCAGGGCAACCTGCTGCCAGGTCACCGGCACCACGCCGGCCTGGACCATGCGCTGCATGGCGAAATCGTGCGCTTCCTGAGTCGTGCCGCCGGAGGCATCGGCCACCATGTAGATCTCGTAGTTGGCGTCGTGCATGGCCGACAGGGCAAAGCTGCAGTTGCACACCTCAGTCCACAGTCCGGACACGATCACTTTGCGACGGCCGTTTTCCGCCAGCGAGTTGCGCACTTTCATATCATCCCAGGAATTCATGGAGGTACGCTCCAGCAGCGGGTGCTCCGGGAACACCGCCAGCAGCTCCGGGTAGGTATGGCCGGAGAAACTGTCGGTCTCCACCGTGGTAATGGTGGTGGGGATGTTGAAGATTTTCGCAGCCTTCGCCAGCGCAACGGTGTTGTTTTTCAGGGTCTGGCGATCGATGGACTGTACTCCGAAAGCCATCTGCGGCTGGTGATCGATAAAGATCAGCTGTGAGTTCTCAGGGGTGAGTACCTCGAGTTTTTCCTTGCTCATGGTATATACCTCGTTCGTGGAAGGGGGCTGTCAGATGCCGCTGAATCAGGCAAGACTGATGTGCTGACGAAACCGTACCGCCAGTCCAGTCCTCGAACAAACGAGTATTTCTAAGTGTCGGTTTAGCGCTGCTTACGCGTACAAACAGCGTGTACCACCAGGCACTGCCGGCACGCGTTGCACGTGCCCAACCATTCCTCAGACGATTGCCAGCCGCGGCTCGGCGGCCAGCGGGCAGTCGTTCGCCGCGCCAGTCATCTCGCCGATCAGCCAGTTCTTGAAGGTAGTGACCAGGGCAGCAGTCTCCGCGCTGGCCCGGTGCAGCAACTGGTAACGCACCCCGGTAGCCAGGACCGGGCCGAAAGGGATGGCCAGGCGGCCTGATCCAATATCCATCGATGCCAGCGTGCTGCGACACAGCGCCACCCCGGCGCCCGCGGCCGCGGCGTCGATGGCGCGATCATTGTGACGCCCGAAGTGCACGCCGCGGTTGGCATTGGCGGGGTCCAGGCCGAGTTCCGCGAACCAGGTTTCCCAGGTGGGTCCGCCGGCAAAGGCGAGGCCGTCGTCCCAGATGATGGGCACTCTCATAATATCGCGTGGCTCGCTCAGGCGGTGCTCCTCGATGAAAGCCGGTGAGGCCAGCGGCACCAGCGTCTCTTCCGTCAGCCATTCCTGCTCCAGGTCCTGCTGGGTGGAGTGTCCAAGGCAGATACCAACGTCAACGCCATTGCTGGAGTAGGCCTCGTTATCCGGGCTGGAGGTGAGACTGATCCCAACGTTGGGATGCTCGCGCATAAAGCCGCCCAGTCGGGGTGTTAACCATTTGGCTGCAAAAGGTGCACCGCAGGACACCACCAGGCGTTTGTGGGCAGGGGTGACCGATTCGACAGCATCGCGAATGCGCATGAACCCCTCGGTCAGACCCGCATTGAGTCGCATCCCGGCGGCGGTGATGGTGATGGAACGGTTCTCGCGCGTGAACAGCTCAACGCCGAGGTCTTCTTCCAGCTTACGGACCTGCTGGCTGAGCGCAGCGGGGGTGACACACAGTTCGCCGGCCGCTGACTTGAAAGAGCCATGTCGGGCGACCGCTTCAAAAGAGCGCAGGGCGTTCAGTGGGGGCAGGCGTCTGTAGGGCATGGGCCCATCTCGCAAAACAAAACCTGAACAAGATACGCCGGCGCATTCACGCCGGATTGCCAGCGTTCAACCGGACAACCGTGACATCAGGATTGTCGGGCACAAAAAAAGCCGCCCGCGGGCGGCCTTTATCATTGCGGTCCGGCGTTACTTGCCGATCCAGGCGTTACACCAGCCGGTGCCGTTTACCAGGCGACCCTGGAAGATGGAGCAGGCGCCCCAGCCGTCACCCTGGTCCTGGTACAACGCGCAGTTGTTGCAGAACTGCTTGGCGCCGGCTTCACCGGCACGCTTGGGCCACTTGGCAGTATCTACCTGGCTGGCGTCATGCAGGTAACCCAGTGCCACCGCGGTGGGGTCGTCTTCGGTCACTTTGTCAGCCGCCATGGTCGGGCGCGCGACCAGTGAAGTGGCGATAATCGCACCACCGGCCGCCAGTACGTCACGGCGAGTAAATTGCTTTGACTTGCTCATGTAAATGGCCTCACTCAGTTGAAGTCGTTACATCACATCTTAGATGCAAGTAATTCTCATTCGTATTTTTGGACAAAACATCTACAAACGTGAGATGTGCCTTTGTTACGCATAATAACTAAAGTGGCTCAGTTTAGTTGAGCTTGTGTCCAGTTACCCTCATCCTCGCGAATCCGCAGGATGGGGCACAGCCGTACCATGCCGCGACTATCGAGCATCAGTTCCGAGGTGTAGACATGTTTATCGCGTCACAGTTGCTGGCCGCCGGCCTGTTTGGCTCCATGCTGTTTTTTTCTTTTGTCATGGCCCCGCTGATCTTCACCCAGCTGGACGAGGCCACGGCCGGGCGCTTCATCCGCGCGGTGTTCCCGTGGTACTACCTGGTGTTACTGGCCCTGAGCGGCATTGCCGGCCTGACCCTGTTCAGCATCGCACCCCTTGAAGCAGGCGTGATGTTGGCCATCGCCTCCATAGCGGCTTTCACGCGCCAGGTGCTGATGCCGAAGATCAACCAGCAGCGTGACCAGGCGGCCGCAGGCGATACGGCCGCCGGCAAACGTTTTGACCAGCTGCATCGCCTCAGCGTCATCATCAACATGGTGCAACTGGTGGGTGTGACGCTGGTGCTGATTCTGCTCGCCCGCGGATGACACCGGGCGAGGGCGATCTCTGGCTGCTGCCGCTGGGCGGCTGCGGTGAGATCGGTATCAATATGAACCTTTACGGCCACGCCGGACGTTGGTTGATGGTGGACTGCGGCATCGGCTTTGACCGTGAAGCCACCGGCACCCGGATATTTACCGCCGACAGCGATTTTATTGCCACTCGTCGCGACGGCCTGGAAGCGCTGCTGGTAACCCACGCCCACGAGGACCACGTGGGCGCCGTCGCCTGGCATTGGCCAAAGCTGCGCTGCCCGGTGTACTGCACGCGCTTCACCGCGGAAATCCTGCAGCGCAAGCTGGTGGAGGCGGGCCTGGCGGGCCGGGTACCGGTGCACGTGGTGGAGACCGGAGACGAAATCAGCCTGGGCCCGTTCGCCGTGCAGTGGGTGGGCCTGACCCATTCGACACCCGAATCCCAGGCCCTGGTGATTCGCACCCGGGCGGGCAATGTCTTTCACACCGGTGACTGGAAGCTCGACGCTGACCCGGTGGTAGGTGATGGGTTCGATGAGCGCGCCCTGCGCCGGCTGGGCGACGACGGCATGCTGGCGATGGTCTGCGATTCCACCAATGCCACCGTGGAAGGCCGCAGTACCAGCGAGGGTGAACTGGGCCGGGCGTTGCTGGAACAGGTGCTGGCGGCGCCGCGGCGGGTGGTGGTGGCCTGCTTCGGTAGCAACATAGCGCGCCTAGTGACGCTGGCCAGGACGGCGGTAGAAGCCGGGCGCTACCCGGGCCTGCTGGGCCGTTCGCTGGAGAATTACTACCGCGCCGCCCGCGCCAGCGGACTGTGGCCGCTGGACACCGACATGGCTCAGGCAACTCACCTGGGCTACCTGCCCCGTGATGAGGTGTTTGCGGTAGCCACCGGCAGCCAGGGCGAAGCGGGTGCCGCCCTGTACCGGCTGGCACAGGACAGCCACCCCGCCTTTGAGCTGGAGCCCGACGACACGGTGATCTTCAGCTCGCGGGTGATTCCCGGCAATGAAGACTCCCTGGAGCGCCTCTACCAGCGACTTAAGTCACGCGGTGTGCGGGTGATAACCGAGGCCAGTACCGCGGCACCGATTCACGCCTCCGGGCACCCGGCCCGCGAGGAATTGCGCGACATGTACGGCTGGATTCGGCCGAAGATTGCGGTGCCGGTGCATGGTGAACCTCATCACCTGGATGCACATACGGCACTGGCCAATGACGTCGGCGTGCCCATGCAGCTCAACGGCCGCAACGGCGACCTGTTCAAGTTTGCACCGCAGCCTGGCATTCGCCGCGCCGCGGCGGAAGTGGGAAGAATCGAGGTGCGGCGCTAAGCCAGCCGCGGCAGCGGCGACGATTCCAGCCAGTGCCGGCCACTGTGGCCGGATAATCCCGCCAGCAGCATAGAGGATTCCAGTGACTTGGCCATGCCCGCCGCCAGCAGGCGTCGGTAGTAGGGGAGCTGGGCCACATAGAAGGGCAGAGAGTCCTCCAGTGGAGCGTCGCTGTCCAGCAGTGCCATGAAACCCTGCTGGAAATCTGCCAGTGCTGCGACCAGGTCGGGCTGGTCGGCCAGGTCATCTGCCGGCGTTAGAGTCCAGGTCATATCCCGCTGCAACTCGCAGCTTCCGGCACAGGGGCCTGGCGCGCGGCCGCGCCATTCCGCGGGCGCAATCAGCGACAGCAGCCACCGGCCGTTCCGCAGGTATAGGAAATAGGCCACGCCAGGCGCCGGCTTGAAGCTGAACTCGGCGGACAGCACCAGCAGGGTCGTGAAATAGTCCGCCAGCACCTGCCGCGGCGGCTTAGCTGTCACCTGTGCCGGCTGGGCGCCGCGCCACTCGTCCAGCACCGGCGTGAGGCCCTTGCCCTGGGGGTTGGGGTTGTGTGGCATTACCAGATCACCTGTTTAAACAGCTCTATACGCAGGCCAATCACCAGCAGGTTCAGGCCGGGCCCTTCTTCCGCCGGTGTGGTGTGGGCCAGCAAGTCGGTCAGCAGTCCCGCGGTTATGGGATCAGGAGTTCGCGGCGCTGACGGCTTCCGCCATCACACCCTGGAGTAGCGCCTCCGCTTCGCGGGCCCAGGCCAGGCGGGTTTCGCAGTGCCGGATGCCCGCCAGCAGCGCCAGGTAGATGCCCCGCTTTCGCACCGGCAGGGCTCCCGGCTCGGTGTAATGCCGCTCTTTGATGCGCTGGTAGAGGGCGAGCCGCATGCCGTCCTGCTCGCGGCGCTCGACCAGTTCCTGAAGTAGGTGTGGGGCGTTGTTTGGTGACAGGTTGTAGAACTTCACGAACATATCGTCCTTGGATTCGGTGACCCGGCTGTCGCCCAGCACCCACTGCTCCAGCGCCTCGCGGCCGGCGGCAGTCAGTCCGTAAATCACCTTGTCCGGTTTGCCGGCCTGGGGCACGTCCTCACTCTCCAGCAGGCCCTGTTTTTCCAGGTCGCGCAGAGCCTTGTAGATCTGCTGGTGGCTCGCCTTCCAGAAAAAGCCCAGCGAGGTGTCGAAGGACTTGGTCAGCTCGTAGCCGCTGAGGCGGTCGTCGAGCAGGGCGGTCATAATGGCGTGGTTCAGAGCCATGGGCCTGTTCCGGAGTAAATGCGTATACAGGGTAATGTGCGGGGAGGCATATGCAAAGAGTTGCATAATCTAATTTAGCCGCTATCCTGTCCGAACTTATGCAACAGTTTGCATATAGAACGCTGTTCAGAAATTCGAGCAAAGAGGGAACCTCATGGCCTTGCCACCTGTTTTTGACACCCTGCGCCTACCGGTGGTCGGCGCGCCGCTGTTCATCATCTCCAACCCCGACCTGGTGATCGCCCAGTGCAAGGCCGGCATCGTCGGCTCCTTCCCGGCGTTGAACGCACGCCCGGCCCACGTGTTGGACGAGTGGCTGGAACGCATTACCACGGAACTGGCGGAATACGATGCCGCCCACCCGGAGGCCCCCTCGGCGCCTTTTGCAGTAAATCAGATTGTGCATGGCTCCAACGACCGCTTGGAGCACGACCTGGAAATGTGCGTAAAGTACAAGGTGCCCATTGTTATCACCTCACTGGGTGCCAAAGAGCACGTTAACGAGGCTATTCACTCCTACGGCGGCATCGTGCTGCACGACATCATCAACAACCGTTTCGCGAAAAAAGCCATTGAGAAAGGCGCAGATGGCCTGATTGCCGTGGCCGCCGGTGCCGGTGGCCATGCCGGGGTGCAGTCACCCTTCGCTCTGGTACAGGAAATCCGCGAATGGTTTGACGGCCCCTTGCTGCTATCCGGCTCCATTGCCAACGGCAGCGCCGTGCTGGGTGCCCAGGCCATGGGTGCCGACCTCGCTTACATCGGTTCTGCCTTTATTGCCACCGAAGAGGCCAACGCCGAGCAATCCTACAAGCAGGCCATCGTCGAAAACGCCGCCAGCGACATCGTCTACACCAACC
This sequence comes from Halieaceae bacterium, assembly GCA_028277365.1. Lineage (GTDB taxonomy): Bacteria > Pseudomonadota > Gammaproteobacteria > Pseudomonadales > Halieaceae > JANQIO01. The sequence continues at coordinate 6,775 of JANQGK010000258.1, forward strand.
TGTTCACGGGCGTGCACGGCAACTACCTGCGCCCCTCCATTGAGTCCGCCGGCCTCGACCCCGATAACCTGCCCCAGAGCGACCCCTCCGCCATGAACTTTGGCTCCGGTGGTAACCAGGACAAGAAGGCCTGGAAGGATATCTGGGGCTGCGGCCAGGGCATCGGCGCGGTGAAGTCGGTGGGGAAAACCGCTGATGTCGTGGGCCGCATGCAGGAAGAGTACACCGCCGCGCAGGCCCGTCTCGCCGGGATTGCGCCGCAGGGAGCGCCGGCCCGCCAGGTCGCCTGATCCCACCGGAGTATAGGTACCAAGACCGCCTCGGTTTTCTGCCGCGGCGCGTTTGACACACCGCTGCCAGCTGTCGAAGCTTGGAATGCCAGTTCCAGGAGCCCGACATGGAAACACGGCAAGTCGCCGCCCTCGGCAATGAGCTGTTTACTGCGCTGCGTGAGCAGCGCACGCTCAGCCCACTCACGGAGCGCTTCGATGACATCAGCATCGAAGATGCCTACCACATCTCCCAGCACCTGTTGGAGCTCCGTCTGGCCGATGGTGAAACCGTGGTGGGCAAGAAAATCGGTGTCACCAGCAAGCCCGTTCAGGACATGCTCGGCGTTTTCCAGCCCGACTTCGGTTTTCTAACCGACGCCATGGTCTTCGAGGACGGCGCCGACATCCCCATCGCCGCGCACCTGATACAACCTCGCGCGGAGGGCGAAATTGCCTTCCGGCTCAAGGCCGACCTCAAGGGCCCCGGCGTTACCGAGGCCGATGTTCTTGCGAGCACCGACACGATTATTCCGTGCTTCGAAATCGTCGATTCGCGCATCGAAGACTGGAAGATCAAGATTCAGGACACAGTTGCCGACAACGCCTCCTGCGGTGTCTACGTGCTCGGCAAGAACGAGGTCGACCCGCGGGATTTCGACCTGCCCAAGCTGCACATGCGCATCTATAAGAATGACGAGCTTCACAGCGAGGGCCTCGGCGCTGCGGTGCAAGGCAACCCACTGACCGCAGTAGCCTGGCTCGCCAACACCCTGGGCGAGTTCGGTATCCCTTTTAGAGCCGGCGAGGTGATCCTCTCCGGCTCCCTCGCTCCGCTGATCCCGGTCGTCGCCGGTGATCGCATGCATCTGACCCTCGAGGGCATTGGCGAATGTTCGTGCCGTTTTGTTTAGGACTCCGTAGCACGGTGCGGCCGCAATGGTTGGCCATTTCTGCGACGCGCCGTGAACCCGTCCCTGGGGGCTCGGGGCTGGCATCCATGCCAGCCACGGTCGCAGAAATGGCCAACCATCACGCCCACCCCTCGGTCGATGCCAGCGAGCTAGCTGGTACTTCGCACATCGGCCGCTGGAGAAGAAGGGCTCGGGCGTCGCTATCGAAATGGTTGCCTTAGCACCGCCAACGCAGGATTCCGAAAGAGGAAGGGAAATGGGAAACAAGGTAAAGGCAGCCATCATCGGACCGGGAAACATCGGGACGGATTTGCTGATGAAGGCGATGCGCAGCGAGGTGATTGAGCCGGTGTGGATGGTCGGCGTGGTGGCGGATTCCCCGGGTCTTGCGAGGGCTGCGGAGCTGGGACTGAAGACCACCGCCGATGGCGTCGATGGCATGCTCGATGAAATGCAGGGCGATGGTGTGCAGATCTGTTTCGACGCCACATCGGCTGCAGTGCACGCCCAGAACTCGCAGCAGGTGACCTCCCGGGGCGCGGTGATGATCGATCTGACGCCGGCGGCCATCGGACCGTTTTGCGTGCCGCCAGTGAATCTCGATGAGGCTATGGCGGCACGGGCCATGAATGTGAACATGGTGACCTGTGGCGGCCAGGCGACGATTCCGATGGTCCACGCGGTGAGTCGCGTGCAGCCGGTCAGCTATGCCGAGATCGTCGCTACCGTGAGTTCGAAGTCTGCTGGTCCCGGCACCCGCAAAAATATCGACGAGTTCACGCGAACGACCGCGATGGGCATTGAGAAAGTCGGCGGCGCGGAGGAGGGCAAAGCGATCATCATTATCAATCCGGCCGAGCCCCCGCTGATTATGCGCGACACCATTCACTGCCTCACCAGGGAGGCGCCGGACGAGGCCGCCATTACCCGGTCGGTACAGGAGATGATCGCGGCGGTGCAGCAGTATGTGCCGGGATACACCCTCAAGAACGGCCCTGTCTTTGACGGCAATCGGGTGTCGATATACCTGGAAGTTGAGGGGCTGGGAGATTTCCTGCCTAAATACGCCGGCAACCTGGATATCATGACATCCGCGGGTTTAAAAACTGCAGAAATCTATGCAGAACAGATACTTAGCGGCAAATTTTCACCTGAAGTCACGGCCGCGTAGGAGGCCCCATGGACCTGAAAGGCAAGCAAATCACCGTTCACGACATGTGCCTGCGCGATGGCATGCATCCGATGCGTCATCAGATCACGGTGGAGCAGATGGTGGCGGTGGCAAAGGCCATGGACGAGGCGCGGGTGCCGTTAATCGAGGTGACTCACGGCGACGGACTCGGAGGCAAGAGCGTGAACTACGGCTTTCCGGCGGCCTCCGACGAGGAGTATCTGCGGGCGGTTTGCGGGGCGGTTGAGCATACCAAGGTGTCTGCGCTGTTGTTGCCGGGTATCGGCACCGTGGATCACCTGCACATGGCGGTGGACTGCGGCATCGCCACCATTCGTGTGGCCACCCATTGCACCGAGGCTGATGTGTCCGAGCAGCACATCGGCATGGCCAGCCAGATCGACGGGCTGGATACGGTGGGCTTCCTGATGATGGCGCATATGATTCCCGCCGAGGAGCTGGTGGTGCAGCTCAAGCTGATGGAGTCCTACGGCGCCAACTGCGTTTACATTACCGACTCCGCCGGCTACATGCTGCCCGACGATGTCACCGACCGGGTCGCCCTGGCGCGTCGGGAGCTGAAGCCGGATACCGAGATCGGTTTTCACGGCCATCACAACCTGGCCATGGGCATCGCCAACTCGCTGGCGGCGGTGGCGGCGGGCGCCTCGCGCATCGACGGCTCCATGGCGGGGCTGGGGGCCGGGGCCGGCAATACGCCCCTGGAAGTGTTTATCGCCGTTTGTGAGCGCATGGGCGTCGAGACCGGGGTTGACCTGTTCAAAGCCATGGATATCGCCGAGGACCTGATCGTGCCGATGATGGAGCAGCCCATCCGCATTGATCGCGATGCACTCACCCTGGGCTATGCCGGTGTCTATTCCTCCTTCCTGCTGTTCGCCAAGCGCAGCGCCGAGAAATACAAGCTGTCCTCTCGCGACATCCTGGTGGAGCTCGGTCGCCGCAAGACCGTGGGCGGCCAGGAAGATATGATCGAAGACCTGGCCCTGGACATGGCCCGCGAGGCGGGAACGCTCTAAGCCAGGGTCCTGCGGCTCGCGATCCGGGCGAGCACCGTAGCCACTGCCACGTAGGCCACAGAGCCCCAGGCCTGGCTCTCGATGCTGACACCGGCATCGATCAGCCAGCCCATCAACACCGGCGCTATTGCGCTGGAGAACACCATGGCCGCGGTGGTCACCGACTTGATGGAGCCCAGGTGCAGGGTGCCGTACTTCTCGGCGAAGAAGGGCGAGGACAGGGTGGCGTAGCCGCCGATGGTAACCGCCAGCAGCACCAGGAATACCACGGCTACCCACAGCCCGTCGGCGCTGCCGAGAACGGCCAGGCCCAGGCCCATGGGCAGGCACACGAAGGGCACCAGCCGAATGGCCCCGAACCGGTCCACCAGCACGCCGGTGAACAGCTTCATCATTACCGAGGTCAGGGCGTAGAGGGTATAGAGGCTACCCCAGATGGCCAGCGACCAGCCCTTGGCATCCACCAGGTGCACCTGGTGGAACATGAAGCCGGTAAACAGCATGGGCTGGGCCAGCAGGGCGGGCATGAACAGGTAAAACAGAGGGTCTCGCAGCATCTCGTCGCGGGTCCACTGCCGCTGCGCCGGGGCGGAAGCATCGGCGTCCTCGTCCGTGGGTGCCTGCAATGATTCCAGGTAATCCCGGTGCCGCTGTTCATGCCCACGCAGCAGGAAGCGCACCGCCAGCGGCAGCGTTAGCGCCAGCGCCAGGCTCCAGATCACCCAGGACTGGCGCCAGCCCACCAGCGCCAGCAGAGCCACCACCAGGGAAGGCAATATGGCTTCCGAGGCCGAGTAGCCAATGCCGCTGAGGGCGTTGGCCTTGCCCTTTTCATGGGGCAGGTAGCGCACCATGGCCGTGGCTCCGGCCATGCCCACGTGGCCCTGTCCCGCCTGGCGCATCACCAGCATGGCCAGGAACAGCAGGGCAATGGACTGGGTCACCGAGAGCAGCAGGCCGCCCGCGGCCAGCGTGAAGACCGCCAGGTAGGCGTAGCGCCTGAGGTCCATACGATCAATGAGCACCCCGGTTTTCAGTAGCAGCAGGGCGCTGGCCAGGGTAGCTGCCGAGTACACCGCACCGAATTCGCCATGGCTGAGGCCCAGGTCGCTCCTGATCTCGCCGCCGAACAGGGCGATGAAATAGGTTTGTCCGAAGCTCGAGGCGAAGGTCATGGCGAAGCCGAAACTCAGCAGGCGCCACTCGCTGCGAATCAGCGGCAGGAAGGATTTCATGGGGCGGGTTCTGTGAAAAAGTTCGCGATTCTAGCCCAGCCTGCGGCCGCGGGTCACGTTTCGCGGCCGCGCAACTTTTTTTCACCAGGGCGAGTTGGTATACATACGCCATGCAGACCTATCTCGCCTATCGCGGTTATCGTGGGACGATTAACTTCAGTGAGGAGTTGCAGTGTTTCTTCGGCAAAATCGATGAGATCAGCACCCTGGTCTGCTACGAAGGTGACACCCGCACCGCGCTGCAGGAAGCCTTCGAGCACGCCGTCGATGACTATCTGCTGAATTGCGCCCGCCTCGGCAAGGAACCCGAACGGCCATTTCCGAGGCTTGCCTGCTAGGCCCCCGCTTTCCTCGTCGCCAGCCCGGCCAGGGCCATCCCGGTCAGCATGGCCAGCACGAAGGCCACGGTCTTCATTTCCAGGTACACCAGTGCCGAGAGCGCCGGGCCCGGGCAGTAGCCGAATACACCCCAGCCAATACCGAACAGCGCCGCACCGCCCAGCAGCCGCGGGTCCACGTCCCGCTGCGCCGGCAGGCTGAAGCTTGATGCCAGTAGCGGCCGGCCGCGCAGCACGAAGCGAAAGCTCACCAGCGTCACGCACACGGCGCCGCCCATGACGAACAACAGGTCAGGGTCCCAGCGGCCAAACAGGTCGAGAAAGCCCAGCACCTTGGCGGTATCCGTCATGCCCGACAGGGCCAGGCCGGCACCAAACAACAGGCCGCAGGCCAACGCCGCCAGATTTTTCACGCGACGCCCCAGGCGTGGCGGAGCAGGTACACCGTGGCAATGCCGGTCACAATAAAGGTCGCGGTGGCCAGCAGTGAGCGCACCGAGAGGCGGCCGATGCCGCACACCCCGTGGCCGCTGGTGCAGCCGCTGCCCAGCCTGGTACCAAAGCCCACCAACAGGCCGCCGACGATGGCAAAAGGCAAGCTCAACGCCGGGGCGCCGGGGTAGGGGGCGTTGGCCAGGCTGTGGTAGGCCAGCGGTCCCAGCAGCAAGCCCGCCACGAAGCACCAGCGCCAGGTATTGTCGCCGCTCACGCCCCCCGAAACCGCGGCCCAGAGAATGCCGCTGATGCCGGCAATACGGCCCAGCAAGTATAGAAGCCCGGTGGCCGCCAGTCCGATCACCAGGCCGCCGAGTAGCGGTGTCAGGTATGCAGTCATTGTTTGCCCTCTCGGTGGGATTTTAACCCAGCCCGCCGGCCGCCGGGACGCCGGTCGCCGCGCTCCCGACTGCCGCGTTACAATCCGGCCCTGACCACAGGGGGTGATATGAACATATTCAAACTGGGCCTGGTGCCGCAGATCCTCATCGGGGTAGTGCTGGGCGCGGTCCTGGGTGCCCTGCTACCGGGTGTGGCGGAGCCGCTCGGCATTCTCGGCCGGCTGTTCGTGGGCATGCTCAAGGCGGTGGCGCCGCTGCTGGTGATGGTGCTGGTGATGTCGGCTATTGCCAACCGCCACGAATCCGGGCAGGACGGCCGCAAGACCGGCATTACTCTGCTCCTCTACCTCGCCGGGACTGTAAGCGCAGCTTTCGTGGCCGTCACCCTCAGCGCGGTATTCCCGCAAACCCTGGTGCTTACCGACGTGGCCGAGGGCAGCCCGCCGGTTGCGGTCACCAGCGTGCTGACCGATGTGCTGTTCAAACTGATCGACAACCCCATCAATGCGCTGCTCAACGGCAATTTCCTCGGCTGCTTGACCTGGGCGGTGCTGCTGGGGCTGAGCTTCCGGCGCGCCTCGCTGGCCTTCCGGGAGAATCTGCAAACCCTGGCGGACGGTGTGTCCGATGTGGTGCGCTATGTGATCCGGCTGGCGCCGGTGGGGATTTTCGGCCTGGTCTGCCTGACGGTGGCGACCACCGGGCTGTCGGCGCTGGCGGGTTATGCCAGCCTGGCCGCGCTACTGGTGGGTGCCATGCTGGTGATGGCGCTGCTGGTAAATCCGCTGCTGGTGTTCCTGTTGATTCGGCGCAACCCCTACCCGGTGGTGCTTGAATGCCTGGAAACCTCGGGGGTCACGGCCTTTTTCACTCGCAGCTCGGCGGCCAATATCCCGGTTAACCTGACCCTGGCCAAGCGACTGGACATCAGCGAAGAGCTGTATTCGGTGACGATACCCGTCGGCGCTACGGTCAACATGGCGGGGGCCGCCATCACCATATCGGTGCTGACCCTGGCGGCCGCCAACACTCTGGGTATTGAAGTTAGCCCGGCCCAGGCCCTGCTGCTGTGTGTCATCTCGGCACTGTCCGCCTGCGGCGCCAGCGGCGTGCCCTCGGGCAGCCTGCTGCTCATCCCGCTGGCCTGTTCGCTGTTTGGTATTCCGCTGGACGTGTCCATGCAGGTGGTGGCGGTGGGCTTCATTATCAGCGTGATCCAGGATTCCGCCGAAACGGCGCTCAATTCGAGCACCGACGTAGTCTACACCTATGCGGTGGATCAGCTTGAGATGAGTCGGGGCGCCGAGCGCGCCCCGCAGTCCCAGGTCTAGGGAACCTCTGCATTACCGAGTTATGCAGAGGTTCCCTATAGTTTCCGGCCCAGGCGCTTCTCCACCATGCGCCGCTCCCAGCCGACACCGAACAGGTCGAGCTTCTCATAGGCCACCAGCGCGTGAACGGCAACGCCAATGGTCCAGCCGATCAGGCCCCAGACGACCACCGGGTCGTCGATGCCCCGGCGCCAGAGAATGATGATGCCGAACACCACGTACAGGAGCACGTGGGTGTAAAACTCCTTGAGTTGTTTGACGTAGGCGAGGGCGGTTTCTTCTTCCAGCGTCACCGCTGGGGTCGGGTTGTGTTGGTGAGTCATGCTGTCGTCTCCCGTGGGGCTTGTCGAAGTGTGGAACGTGGAAATGTCCACCTCGAACACGGCGGCCAGCGCGCGGGCCGACTCCAGGCTGGGGCTCTGGCCCCGCTCAAGTCGCTGGATCGTGCGCACGCTCAGCCCGGTCAGTTCCGCCAGTTGCTCCTGGGACCAGCCTTTCTGAAGCCTGAGTTTGCGTATGATCATGTCTCTCTCGCTGGGTGTGGTGTCGAGGTGGGCCCAGTCTCCCGTCGAGCCCTGCCCCTGGCCACGACAGCCACCTGTCATTACCCCGACAACTCCCCGACATTCTTTAAATTTCAATAGCTTACAATATAACTCCGGCCCGCTCCCGGGTAGCCCTCAATGCTGACTGCACCGACGCCAGGCGCTGCCGGTCCAGCCGGTAGAACGAAAACACCCAGGCCCCGGCCAGGGTGAACAGGCTCAGGCCCGGCCCATAGATCCAGCCCAGGCGTTGGAGCATCTCCTGGGTGACCTGGGCGATGTCGGTGATTCCGGCGATACCCACGTACTCGATAATCAGTCCGGCGAAGAAGGTGCCCAGTCCGAACATGACTTTCTGAGACAGCATGACCCCGGAGTTCAGGATACCCTCCTGACGGCGCCCGGTGCGCAACTCCAGTTCGTCGGCCACGTCAGGCAGCAGGGCGCCGGTGATGTTAACGGCGGCGATGGCGAAGCTCTGGTTAATGACCAGCAACAGGCATACCAGTAGCAGCAGGCTGGTGCTGCCCGCCGGCGGGGTGAGCCCGAACAGGTGTGCCAGGACCATGAGCGGGTGGGTCAGCGCCACCGCCGTGACGAACGCCACGACGGCATTGCGTTTGCCAAAGCGGGCGGTGGCATGGCTGGCCAGCCAGGCGGAGGGCAATAGCGCCAGGAAGATCACCAGCATGAACACACCAATCTGCTCGCTGCTGAACCCCCAGAAAAAATTGTTGACGTGCAGCAGCATGGTATTGGCCAGACCCAGCTTCAGCACCAGGAAAAAAGTGCCCAGCAGCATGATGCGTGACGAGTGCATCCGGAATAGCTGCAACACGTCCTGGAAGGCGTGCCACCAGGGGCGCTGCTGCTGGCTGTCGGAAATCTGCTTCAGGTAGGGAATTCTCTCCCGCGTGCCGAACCAGGCAGCCAGCATGCCGAGAAAGGCAAGCGCGGCCGCCACGAATCCCACCTGCCGGTAGCCGTCGCCGGCATCCCCGGCGCTGGTGGCGGCGGGAATAATCACGAACCAGGCCGCCACCTGGATCAACAGGCCGCCTACGTAACCCATGATCGTGCGTGCGGTGGCGATATGGGTGCGCTCGGTGTAGTCGTCGGACAGCTCCGCCCCCAATGCCATATGTGGCACGGTGAACAGCGTCAGGAAGCTGCGCACCAGGATCGCGAGTACCAGGTACCAGGCGAACAGCGCACCCTGGGCGAGATTGTCCGGCGGGTTGAAAATGGCCAGCAGGCAGACCAGGTAGGGCAGGATCGCCGCCAGCATAAAGGGGTGGCGGCGGCCCAGCTTCCCGCGGCCCCAATTGTCGGAAACCTGGCCGATGATGGGGTCGGAGATGCCGTCCGCCACCAGCGCCAGCAGCGCGGCAAGACCGGCAAGGCTGGGGGAGAGGCCCTGGAATTGGACGTAGTAGAAAAACAGGAAGTAGTGAAAGCTGACATCTTTAGACGCCCAGGCGAAGTTGCCCAGGCTGTAACTGAACGTCTGGCGCCGGCTTAGGGCGGGTGCTGCGGACATGAAGCTAGTGTTCCGGCGTTATTGTTATGCGCTCCACCTTACCCAAGCGGCCCGCGCCTGTACAAGCCTCCTCAGCCGAGGTGCACAATCACCTGGCGCGCGCCGGCGTGGTGGCGGTGCTCCCACAGGTAGATGCCTTGCCAGGTGCCCAGCATAAGTTTGCCGTCGCGAAAAGGGATGCTCAGCTGGGTGGCCGTCAGCGCCGATTTGATATGGGCCGGCATGTCATCAGCGCCTTCCAGGGTATGGGTGTAGAGGGGATCGTTTTCCGGCACCAGCCGGTTGAGCCAGTTCTCCAGATCCACCCGGGCGCTGTCGTCGTAGTTTTCCTGAATCAGCAGGCTGGCCGACGTATGCCGGATGAACAGAGTGCACAGGCCCTCGGCGATGCTCGCCGCCGCGACGACCTCGCGCACCTGGTCGGTGAAGGGGTGCAGCCCCTGGCCGTGGGCGGCAATGGACAGTTCTGTGATCACGGCGATGAACCAAGCGGCTCCCTGCGAGTCTATAGACACGCCAAGTGTACGGTTCGCCACGGATCGGCCTCAATAGAATCACCGACAGTAAGGATTCATTATGCCCCTGCTTCGTTCTCTGTTATGCATTGCCCTGTTGGGCGTCTCCAGCGCTGCCTCGCCGGCTTCCGCGGTGTTTGCCGGAGGCTGCTTCTGGTGTATGGAGGCCGCCTACCAGGGGGTGCCTGGGGTAAATGAGGTGGTCTCCGGCTTCTCCGGTGGCACACACCCCAATCCCACCTACAGCGGGGCCCACGATGGCCATTACGAAGTGGTGGAGGTCCGCTACGATCCGCAGCAGGTGAGCTTCGCCGATTTGCTGGACATCTACTGGGCCAATGTCGATCCTTTTGACGGTGGTGGGCAGTTCTGCGACCGCGGCGAGAGTTATCGGCCCGCTGTTTTCGTGGAGACCGCGGCGGAGCGGGAACTGGCGGAGGTCTCGCTGAACACCGTACGAGCCATGTTCCCGGGGCGCGAGATTGCGGCCCCCATCCTGGAGCGGGCGACCTTCTTTCCGGTGGAGGAATATCACCAGGACTATTACCTCAAGAACCCGGTGCGTTATCGCTACTACCGCTGGGGCTGCGGTCGTGACCGGCGCCTGGATGAAGTCTGGGAAGGGACCGAGATTCGCGCCCGCGCCAAAGCCCTGGCACCTGCCAACAAGCACTGATGCGGCTAGTGCTTGACGCGGACTGACTGCTGTTCGCGCTGCGCCCGGGCTTTCGCGTGGCCGACTATTTGCTCGATCTGGCCGGGGAAGGGCGACTCCTTCACCAGCATCGCGAAATCTTCTGCGGGCAAGGGCTTGCTGAACAGGTAGCCCTGGATGCTGTCTACCTGCCGCTCGCGCAGGAATATAAACTGCTCCGGTGAATCTACACCCTCGGCCACGAGCGACAGGTTGAGGCTCTTGCCCATGGCGATGATGGCGCTGACCAGGCCGGCGCTATTCGCACTCTTATCGAAATCGATAACGAAGCTGCGGTCGATCTTCAGTTCGTCCAGCGGGAACTTGGACAGGTAGCTGAGGGAAGAATAGCCGGTGCCGAAGTCGTCCACCGACAGGCTGACCCCCAGCTCCTTGAGGCCGTGCAGGGCATCCACCGAGGCGTTGGCATTGCTCATGATCACGCCCTCGGTCAGCTCCAGTTCCAGGAACCTGGGATTGATGCCGGATTCGTCCAGCACCGTCTGCACCTGCGTGGGGAAGGCCGGATTGAACTGCAGTGCCGAGATATTGACCGCGATCTTAGGCACCTCAACCGCGAGCTGCTGCAGGCGCTTGCTCTGGCGCGCAGCCTCGCGCAAAGTCCAGGCGCCGATTTCCAGGATCAGCCCCATCTCCTCGGCCAGCGGGATAAAGCGCCCCGGCGGTACCAGGCCGTGTTTGGGGTGCTCCCAACGTACCAGCGCTTCAGCGCCCATGATGCGCCCGGTCTCGGAGCAGATCTGCGGTTGGTAGTGGAGGATCAGTTCCTCGCGCTCCACCGCCTTGCGCAGCTCGGTTTCCAGCTTGAGACGGCCGACGCTGGAGCCCTTCATGGAACTTGAGTAGAAGCTGTACTTGTTCCGCCCTTCGGACTTGGCGTGATACATGGCGGTGTCGGCAAGCTTGAGCAGGTCTTCTACGTTGTCCGCATCCTGCGGCGCCAGGGCGATCCCCACGCTGGGCGTCACCACCACTTCGTGGCCCTCGATGATCATGGGTTGCTGCAGTGACTCAAGGATACGCTCGGCAATGATAGCTGCGGTATCGGTCTTGTCGACGTTGTTAAGCACCACGGTAAACTCGTCGCCGCCCAGGCGCGCCACGCCAATCTTGCCCTCGCTGTCCACGTACTTGGCCAGCAAGTCGCTGTCGCGGACGCAGTTGCCCAGGCGCAGCGCCACTTCCCGCAGCAGCAGGTCACCGGCACTGTGGCCCAGCGAGTCATTGATGCGCTTGAAGTTGTCCAGGTCGAGGAACAGCAGGGCAATGGTGCGTTTTTCGCGCTGGGCCATGCGTAGCAGCATGTCGAGCTGTTCGGTGAACAGCTGTCGGTTGGGCAACTCTGTCAGGCTGTCGTAGTAGGCGAGCTGGCGCAGCTTGTTCTTGGTTTTGGTGACCTGCCGGACGGCCTCGTTAAGACGCTTGTTCTGCTCCGACAGCTGCTCGGTGCGCTCATCCACCTTCATGCGCAGCAGGTGACTGTCTGTCTCCACTTTGTCCTTGTGCTTCTTCAGTTCACCGATGATCACGTTAAGGCGCGAGGTGATGTCCTTGATTTCGCCGATGCCCCGGGGGCGGAACTTCTTGTCGAGGTTGCCCTTGGAGACTTCATAGGCCATGTCGGCAAGGCCGGCCATGGAAGCGCGGATGGAGCGCGTGAAAATGCTGGTCAGGCCAATGATTAGCAACAGGTAGCCAAGGCCGGCGGCGAGAATCAGCTGAATCTGACCCGCCATGGATTCCAGCATGTCGCGGCGGCTGATGCCGACGTGGAAATAGCCGGTCAGGAACTGGCTGCCCTGCAAACCGACGGCGGCGAGCCGTTCCCCATAGCGACTGCGCGTGATGCCTTCCTCCAGCGGGTTGATTTCTGCATACACCGGCACGGTGACATCGATAAATACATCGGGCCCTTCGAGCAACGGCGGCTCGCGAACCCCGGTCTGTAGCTGGCCGACGCCGTCGCGCAGGCCGTTGAAATCCGTTTGCGGGTAGCCGCGGGCGCCGTCGAAGAACTGCGACGCAAGGTGCTCGCCGGTAAGGTCGTGGGCGGCAACGTGCCTGACAGCAGGGTGGTGGGCGAGGTCCTTGAACAGACCCTCAAGCAATTCGGTGTCGCGGTAGTAGAAAGCCATCTGGGGCTGAATGCTCTCGCCGGCGCGCCATTCGATCTCGGTGACCAACGCCTGCACGTTGTCCCGGTAGGCAGAGTGAATGAGGCGCGCGCAAATAACGGCAGTGACGATAATCGCCAATCCCGTTACAAACAGGTTCACTCTTCCGGCAATGGTCAAACGGCGTTTCATCTTATAGTGATGCAGCCATTTCGAATTTTTCTCGATAATGGCAGAAAACCATTGAAACTTCGAAGAAAAATTGGCGACGGCTTGAGCCGCTTCACAGGTTCAGGGGCCGGTCTCCAGGCGGTAAATCTGACGCAGGAGGTCGCGCCACTCCCGGTAGCGCTGGTCGAGGCTGCCGTTGAGCTGGACCACCGTCCCTTCCAGCTCCATGGCGGTGGGAGCCACCTCGTTGTCGAAGCCCTCGGCCAGGGTGCGCATTTCCTCGCGCTGGATCTTCTCCCACTTGTAATTGTTATAGGTCTGTTTCATGGCCTCATAGCTGCCGCGCCGCGGTTTGTCGCGTTCTGCCAGCCGCCGTTCCCAGGCGTCGCGGAAGGTGAGCTGCTCGCGCAGGTACTGCCGCCACAAATCGTAGACCGGTGTCATCTCGGTGTAGAGTTCGGCATATTGTTCATCGGTGGTGTCGATGAACAGGTATTCCTGCTCGCGCACCCGGCGGATGCGTCCCAGCATCGGGTCGTCTTGGGCCGGCAGCCGTTCCACGCTGACCAGGCCGCTCTCTTCACGGCCCAGGTAGTTGCCGAAGGCGTCGGGTAGCAGGTCGGCGGCATAGCGCAGCTCGGAGACTTCCCGGATGCGCTCAAGCTCGGCCTCCGAACGCTGTGCCTTGAGCCGGTAAAGGTCGTTGGCAAACTCGTGGTAGAGGTCCTGGAAAGGTCGCCGCAGTCGGCGCTCAGCTTCCAGGTAGGCGTTTTCCTCGGCCACCGTGCTGTAGGTTTTTTCCAGCCATACGGCGTCAAGACTGTCGCGCACGGACAGCGCAAGACTGAGCTCGGCGCCGTTGGACACCAGGATGCGCCCGCTTACCAGCAGTTCGTAGCCCGGGTCACTGCCCGGCAGTACTCGCACCGCACCCCACTGGTTGCTGTCGACCAGGGCGCGCCGCAGGGCAAAGGGCAGGTAGCGGGCCTCCGCCGAACGCACATCGTTAAACACGCCCTGCCGGCGGTTGTCGAGGCTGTCGCCGCCGGTACCGGGGTCCAGCACCACCAGGCCGATCTCCAGGGCCCGCTGCGGCGGTGGTGGCGTGTCGCGCACGATCAGCTCGACCCGCTCCATTTCCGGCGTCGCCACTTCCTGGAGCTGATCCAGGGTTTTCCAGCGTGGCAGCGCCGGCTCGGTGGCGTCTTCGGCCTGCTGAGCCTGCGCCACCAGGGCCAGGGTGAGACTGGCGAGAAAGGCTGGCAGGTTCCGCACTACAGTCCCCCGGTTTGGCAGACGTTGCCGCGACTCAGCGTGTATTCGCACTGGTAGTCTTCGGGCAGCGGGTCGAAGCGGAAGTAGAACCGGTTGATGGTAAAGGGCGCGGCACCCCGCCGGTCGACGGTGGTGGCTACGTGCAGGCGCTGGCGATCATCGGACATGGACATCCGGTGCTGGATATCGAGTCCGTCGGGCAGGGCGATACGGAACAGTAGCTGGTGGGCACTCCAGCCGCAGATTTCACTGCCCAACTCGTCGATCACCAGCTCCGGTCGGCCGTCGTTGAACACGCAGGTCAGGGTGAAGTTGTTCTCGCGTTTGATCTCGATGTCGTCGGCGCTCTGCTCGATCTCCAGCACCTGTGAATCCGTGATCATGTCCGCCAGGCGGGCCATATCGATGACCTTGCCGAAATTGGCATTCACCAGCTCCGGAGACACGACTCTCGCGCGCTGGTCACCGCGGGCAATGCGCTCGGCGTTGCGCTGCATTTCGCGATACAGGCTGCGCAGCTTCTGGTCGACATTGTCGCTGCGGCCGTAGTCCATTTCCCAGTGACCGGAAAAGTCGCGCACCAGCGGCGTGGGCAGCACCAGCTTTTCCTGTGGTGCGGCCGGTGCTTCCGGCTCGCTGGCACAGGCGCTGAGCAACACTGCAAACAGTATCGCAATAATCTGTCTACTCATGCCTGCCACTCTAACGCACACAAGGGATCTGATCCCGTAAGGATTTGTCAACGCCGCCGGGGTCTCTGCTAGAATCGCGCCTTTCTCGCCATGGACTCCCCGGCCAATATGAGTCTCGCAGACCAGGTACTCGCGGTAAACGACAACCTGCCGATACGCACCGACCAGCCCGTTCACAGCGGCAAGGTGCGTTCAGTGTACTGGTTGAGCGCCGCCGACAGTGCGCGCCTGGTACGTGAGCGCGGCTATGACGTGGCGGCCGATGCACCGCTGGCCATTATGATCATCTCTGATCGGATCTCAGCCTATGAGGTGATCTGGCATGGCGAGGGCGGCGTGCGCGGCGTGCCAGGCAAGGGCGCTGCCCTCAATGCGATTTCCAATCACTGGTTTCGCCGTTTCCGGGACCAGGGACTGGCAGATTCCCACATCCTCGAGATTCCCCACCCACTGGTCTGGGTGGTGCAGAAAGCGCGGCCGATCCTGATTGAAGCGATCGCCCGGCAATACATTACCGGCTCCATGTGGCGCGCTTACGAGAGGGGCGAGCGCGAAATTTGCGGCCAGCCACTGCCCGAGGGCTTGCAGCGCGACCAGCGCCTGCCCGAGCTGTTGATCACGCCCTCGACCAAGGGCATTATCCGCGGCCTGCCGGGGGTGCCGGAGCTCGACGACGTCAATGTCAGTCGCGCCGACCTCGAGCGCCACTTCCTGGCCTTTGCCTTCCAGGCGCCGGAGGATATCGCCGCGTACGAGCGCCTGCTGCGAGAAGGCTTCGCAGTAATCAGCGACGCGCTGGCCACCATCGACCAGATTTTTGTCGATACCAAGTTTGAGTTCGGCTACGTGACCGGTGCCGACGGCGAAGATCGACTGATCTACATGGACGAGGTAGGCACGCCGGATTCCTCGCGCATCTGGGACGGGCCCGCCTACCGGGCCGGGAAGGTGGTTGAGAACTCCAAGGAGAAGTTCCGGCAGCTGTTGCTGCAGCATTTCCCGGACCCGGATATCCTCACCAACAAGGCACGCATGGATGAGCGCCCGGCGCTGGCGGAGGCGGGCCTGCCGCTGGAGATTTTGATGCAGACCTCCGAGACTTACCGGGCGCTGGCGGAGCGTATTACCGGTGAGCCGCTGGTAATCAGCGGTAACCCGCGCGCTGAAATCATCGACACCCTGGCGGGGGACTTCGGGCTGGTCGATTGAGTAGCTCCGCCGCGCGCCAGCGCTCGACGATCATAAAAAACAAACAAACGGGACTCTGAAATGACCGATCTCATATACACCATCAACAGCTGGGTCTGGGGCCCGGTGATGCTGTGCCTGATCCTGGGCACGGGTATCTACCTGAGCGTCGGTCTGCGCTTCATGACCCTGCGGCGTATTCCCGCCGCCTTCGGACTGCTGTTCCGCGGCGGCCGCGGCGGTGAGGGTGAAATCTCCCCCTTCGGCGCGCTGATGACGGCGCTGTCCGCCACTATCGGCACCGGCAATATTGCCGGCGTGGCCACCGCTATCGCCATCGGTGGGCCCGGCGCCCTGTTCTGGATGTGGCTCGCGGCGCTGTTTGGCATTGCCACCAAGTACGCCGAGGCGGTACTGGCCGTGCACTACCGTGAGCACGATGCCGACGGGCACTACAAGGGCGGCCCCATGTACTTCATTCGCAATGGCCTGGGGCCGCGCTGGTACTGGCTGGCCTTCCTGTTCGCGGTGTTCGGTTCACTGGCGGGCTTCGGCATCGCCAATACGGTGCAGTCCAACTCGGTCTCCCAGGTACTGGAATCCTCATTTGGTGTCGAACCGCTGGTCACCGGCCTGGTGTTGGCGGCGCTGGTGGCCACGGTGATCCTCGGGGGCATACGCCGGATTGCTCACGTGACCAGCGTGCTGGTGCCGTTCATGGCGGTGGCCTACCTGCTCGCGGGGCTGGTGGTCATTGCGCTCAATATCGGCGAACTGCCGGCGGCGCTGGTCACCATTGTATCCAGTGCCTTCACCGGCCATGCGGCCGGCGGCGGCTTTGCCGGCGCGACCCTGATGCTGGCCCTGCGGATGGGCGTGGCGCGGGGTATTTTCTCCAACGAGGCCGGCCTCGGCAGCGCGCCGATTGCCCACGCCGCGGCCCGCACCAATGACCCGGTGCAGCAGGGCACTAACGCCATGCTGGGTACCTTCATCGATACGCTGGTGGTGTGCAGCATCACTGGTCTGGCAATTGTGATGATGGGCGTGATGGAGACCGGGGAAACCGGCGCCAACCTCACCCGCATGGCCTTCGGCCGCGGTGTTGCCGGTGGCGAGTGGGTGGTGACTTTCGGACTGTGTCTGTTTGCCTTTACCACGATGATCGGTTGGAGCTATTACGGCGAGCGCTGCGTGGTGTTCCTGGTGGGGGAGCGCGGCGTGTTGCCCTTCCGCCTGGCATGGGTGACGGCGATTCCCTTCGGCACGATAGGCGAGCTGGATCTGGTGTGGGTGATTGCCGACACCCTCAATGCCTGCATGGCCTTTCCCAACCTCACCGCGCTGTTGTTGTTGTCGCCGGTGGTCTTCCGTCTGACCCGTGAATACCTGGCCGACACCCAGCGATCGGGCGGTGAGGTCGGCCGGGTAATGTGAGCGGCGTCGATCCCGCGCCTTGGGCGCTGTGATGTAGTGCCCACATTACGGCCGGGGAAATATGCAAAAGCCTGCATATTTGATAATCTTCGCCGCAAAGACTGACACGGAGCACTGTCAACATGGGCGTAGCAGCATTGCTGTTTGGCTTGTTGGTAGGGTTTTTCCATTTCAACCAGGCGCCGGAGGTCCAGCAGGACCAGGAAATGCTGGCCGCCGAATTCGATACCCCTGCCGCTTACGAATCACCGGCCGCCATTGCCGACAGCGCGGTTGATCTACGCGAATTCGCGCAGGCACCCGCTGCGACCGCTGATCAGCGGCAGCAGAGCGAGTCCGCCGGTTCCCTGCCTGTCTACCATCAGCTAGCGGCGGCGGAGACCTCGGAGCAACTGGCCCAGGCTGTTGCCGACATTGTGGCCGACAAGCCAGGCAATGCCGGCAAGGTGGTAACAATTGCCATGGCCCAGGTGTACGAAGATGCGTCTCTGGGCGAAGTCGCCACGCTGGTGGCGGCCGCCACCAAGGCGGCACCTGGCGAAGCACCCGCCATTGCCGGCGCGGTGACCCGCAGCCTGAGCGATCGCAGTGACGCGGCCCTGGCCGCGGCGGTAGCGACCATTGTTTCCCTGGTGCCCGAGCAGGCCCGCGACGTCGGCCTGGTAGTGGGCGCCATCGTTGGCGAAGACGCCCCGGCCCTGGGCATGGTGGCCCAGACGGTTGCCATTGCCACCGGTGAGGAGACCTTCAGCAGCCTGTCTGAAGGCTCAGGCATATCTATGTCCACGCTGATGAAAGAGAGCACCCGCCTGGGTGTCGGCGTACCCTATCAGGTACCGGCCTATGCGGCGGCGCTGGCGCCGTCTGCCTCCCAGGTGGCCGACAGCGCCGCGGAATCCTCTGAAGCTGCCGACGGCGGCATGTAAGCTGCCGCTGCCACTTGACCCCACCTGAACCCAGGACCGCCGCCACCGTAGTGCTGATTCGCGATGCGGATGGCGGCCCCGAGGTATTACTGCTCAAGCGTAACAAGGCACTGCTGTTTGCCGGCGGTGTCTGGGTGTTTCCCGGCGGCGCGCTGGACCCGGAGGACTGGGACGCGGGCGGGCAGGATGAAGAGCGCGCGGCGCGGACTGCTGCCGCAAGGGAAGCCGAGGAAGAAGCGGGATTGGTACTGGACCCGGACACCATGGTGCAGATCAGTCACTGGACCACCCCCGAGGCGGAGCCGAAGCGGTTTTATACCTGGTTCTACCTGGCGCTCGTGCCCGAGCCAGCCCCTGTGTCCATCGACGGAGGGGAAATCCACGACTACCAGTGGGTTCCGGTGCGCGATGCGGTCGCACGCCATGAGGCCGGCGAGCTGGCCATGTTCCCACCCACCATCATGACCCTGCGGGCGCTGCTGGGTTACCTGTCGGCGGAGGACGCGATGATCGGCATGGCGGCGCGCAACCCCTACCGGGTGTTGCCGGTGTTTGCGGCGACCCAGGATCCGGTTCAGGTGATGTTTGAAGGCGATGCGGGCTATGTCAGCGGCGATGCTGACCAGGCCGGTCCCAGGCACCGCGCCCAACTGATCGACGGCTGTTGGCAGTACCTGTGCGATCCGACGCCTGTCGGGCTGGTGCGGCTGGACAGCTAGCCCCAGTCGACCAGCGTGGCCGGTTCCAGCGCTGCCAGCAGCGGTTCCAGCAGTGTCTCGTAGCGCCGCCACTTTCCTGAAGAACTTGAGTAAATGGGCTCCCGTACCTGGCTGACGCTGGCGGTTTTCACCGGCCGGTCCACGCGCTCGAAATGCAGCACTTCATCGCGCCAGTCCAGCCCCAGGTAGTCGAGCATCTGTGCCGTCGCTGCGGCCTGATCGGCGACCAGCGCTTCGTAGCGCAATTCCAGCATCGGGATCGGCAGCACCTCGCGCCAGTGGGTCATGATCCGCTGGTGCATATTGAGCTGGCCTGCGATGTGCTCGAGGTCGAAGGCGAAACCCATGCCACCGTGGCGCGCCTTGAAGTTCTGCTGAAAGTTGGAAAGCGCCACGTCACGCGGATCGCGCCGCACGTGGATAATGCGCGCCCCCGGCAGGATGCTGGCAATCAGTCCCAGGTTGACGAAGTTGTGCGGTAGCTTGTCGACGATCGACGGGTGGTCGCGATCGTGCTGGTCGAGCCCGTGCAGGTAGTAGCGCGCCGCCTCCTCGCGCAGTTCCGGGGTCAGCGCCGGCAGGCACTCGGGATAGTGTGTCGCTAAGCCCAGCACCCGCGGCATCAGGCGCGTGAGGCTCGGCACCAGGTCCAGCTCGCCGGCGCCAAATACGTCCGGGTGGGCGGCGAGGATCTGTTCCACCAGGGTCGTGCCGGAGCGGGGCATGCCCACCACGAACACCGCCTGGCGCCCGGCGGGGCGGATCGCGGGCAGGGAATCGAACCAGTCCCGGGAGTAGGCGGTTATGTTGCGGCCTACCCAGCGCTGGAAATGGTCCGGGCTGTAGTTGAGGTCGCGGGCTGCCAGGGCATTGGCTGCCTTCAGCGTCGTGGCGGCCTGCGGGTAGTCGCCGCGTGAGTGGTGAGCCTCGGCCAGGGCAAAAGACATGGCCGAGCGCGCTTCGCGGGGCAGCAGCGAATTGTCTGCGACCTCGGTCATGCGCTGGATGGTGGCCTCGTCGTCTGGCAGGCGCCGGGTGCGCACCAGCTGCGACAGGGCCATGGGGTTGAGCTGGCTGGCGCGATCAAAGCAGTCGGCGGCCTCGTCCAGATTACCGGTCCACATCAGTGACTGGCCCAGGCTGCATAGCAGCGACGCATTGCCGGGGTAGCGGGCCAGCATCTCTCGCAGGCCGGCTTCCGCAGCGGCGTGATCGCCCCGCTCTCCGGCGAGCTGGGCGTCCAGCGTGTGTACGCGGGGGTGTTCGGGGAAGTCCTCGTGTAACTGCGCTACCAGCTCAGTCGCTTCCTGAAGCCGCTGTAACTCCAACAGGGCCTGGACGATCTGGCAGCGAATATCGACGTTGGGGGTTTCCTGCAGCGCGTTCGCCCGGCGCAGAACGTCCAGGCTGCGTCCATGGCGCCCGCGCTGGGCCCAGCACTGCGCCAGGGCCAGCCGCAGGTCGGTCTGTGCCGGCAGCCGCTGCTGGAAACTCTCCGGGTCCTGCTCGCGCTGCAGCAGCAGCTCGGACCAGGCGACCAGTCCCGCAGCCAGGGTGCGGATGCCATCGGTAAAGCGCCCGTCATGGACCAGTACGCGGGAAAGCTGGATGCGCAGCCGGTAATCGTCGGGAGCGGATGCCAGCGCAGTCTCCAGCTCTTCGACCAGCTCAGCGCTGCGTTCCAGGGCCGCGAGCAATTCGCGGCGGGCCGTCACGGCCTGCTCGAACCCGGGTCTGATCCGCAGGGCGGTATCGTAGCTCTCCAGCGCCTCATCCAACTGCCTGAGTCGCAGCAGTGCGCTGCCCAGGTTGTAGTGCCAGTGTTCGCGCCCGGGTTCCCGGTCGACAGCCTCACGGTAGAGTTCCGCGGCGTCCTCATCCCGCTGCTGGGCCAGCCGGGCCGCGGCGAGGCGACTGAAGTCGACAGCGCCTGCCTCTTCTCCGGCAGTGAGCGATACCAGTTCACGGTCGGCCTGATCGATGTTGCCCAGCAGGATGTGTGCAAGCGCCAGGTCGGAACGAGCCTCGTGGCCTGACAGGCCTGCCGACACGGCCTCCCGCAGCAGGGGCAGACCGCGCTCGCGATCCCCAGACATGGTCAGTGAAAGGCCCAGCAGCAGTTGCGCTTCAACGCTGTCGAGCTGGCCTTGCTCGCAGGCGGCGATTACCTGATCGTAGTCATTGGCGCGATGCCAGTCGCGCAGCTGCGCAGGCAACACCGCGACGCGGGAGCCGGGCATCAGCGCGGGCGTCGCTCACCCGGGTAGGCGCTACGCCGCAGCGGTGGCAGGGGCTGCGGAGCCGGCTGCGAGGAGGATTCGGTGGAAATGATGCCGGTGTTGTAGGTCGAAGAGAAGCGCAGGCCATTAATGTCCTGGAAGATTTCGATAATCGGCAGCTGGCTGTCCAGCACCGGCCAGGCGCCGCAGGCCTCGCCGGGATCGCAGATGAAAAAGTCGTTGTCCGAATCGCTGCCGGCAATGATCTGGTAGTTGCCAGGGGGAACGTCGACGAAGGTAAAGGGATAGATGCCGTCCTGGGCGAGCACCGCGTCCTCCTGGAAGACAGCACCGCTAGCGTTATCGATCAGTAGCACATAGTGCAGGCCCGCGTCGCCGCCGGTGAGCAGGCTGGGGTCGGGCTGTTGCACGATGACTTCCACGTTGGGTACCCGGTTGTTGACGTCGTTGCTGATAATGCGGATGTTGGCCGAGTAGGAGCCGATCTCCAACTGGTCTCGATCCACGTCGACAGTATAGCTACCGACCCCGGTCTGTGGGTCGACCTGCTCCGGAGTGATGGACAGCCAGGGCGGCTGGTCGACGATTTCCACCTGATCGATGATCAGTTCGCCGGTGCCGGCGTTGCTGATAGAGAGCGGCAGGCTGGTCGCGAAGGTCCCGAAGTTGAGTGCCGAGACACTGGTAGAGATGGTCGGGCGATTGGCAATATCCCCGCCCGCCGCCAGACTGTCGGCCACCAGCACCGCCTTGTTGGCGTTGATCAGGCCCCAGCCAAACGTGTTGTCTCGACCTGCAGAGCCCAGATCGTCGGTGATGAGGCCCAGGGCCAGCAGGTTCTCGAATTCGCGATGGGTCAGGGCCGGGTAGATGGCCTTCATCAGTGCTGCGACGCCGGCCACGTGGGGGGAGGCCATCGAGGTGCCCTGCAACAGCCCGTAGGTGTCGCGAATCTGGCCGCTGCTGTCTTCGGCGGCGGTGCTCAACACCAGATCGGCAATGCCGTCGCCGTTGACGTCGTTGGTGAAGCCATCGCCGCCGGGTGCTGCCACGTCGACCCGGCTGCCGAAGTTGGAGTAGCTGGCGCGGGCGCGGTTGATGTTGACTGCGCTGACCGAAATCACGCCGTCGTAGGAGGCGGGGTAAGCGAACTGGGAGGAGGCATCGTTGCCGGCAGCAGCGACGATGATGACGCCGGACTCGGAGACGGTGTTGTAGATGGCCTGGTCAAAGCTGGAGAAGCCGCCACCCGCGAGGCTCATGTTGATGACGTCGGCGCGGCGCGCCGGCAGGGTGCCGGAGTCGTTCTCCAGGCCTGCCGCGAAGCGCACGCCCTGCAGCACGTCGAAGCTGGTGCCGCCGCCGGGTCCAAGCACCCGGACCGGCATGATTTGCGCGTTCCAGGCCACGCCGGCCACGCCGCGGTTGTTGTCGCTGGCTGCCGCCACCGTGCCCGCTACGTGGGTGCCGTGGAAACTGCTGGGGGCACCACCCAGGCCGTCGCCCGGATCTTCGGGGTTACTGTCGTCGTCGAAAAAGTCCCAGCCGTTGACCAGCTGACCCGCGAAGTCGGGGTGGTTGCGGCGAATGCCGGTGTCGAGCACAGCGACGATCACATCCTCGCCCCGCAGTGGTTCCTCCCAGGCCAGCGGCAGGTTGATCATTTCGTAGTGCCAGGACTGCTGGTTGTAGAAGGGGTCGTTGGGGGTGGCCGCTGCCTGCACGTAATAGTTGAGCCCCGCGTCATTGATCTCGGCGCGGCGCTTCAGTCGCTTCATCTTGCGCAGGGTGCGCAACTTCCAGGTGAGGTGCGCCTCGCCCGGCTCGGCCTGCATTTCCAGCAGGTTGGCCCGCCGCAGCCCACCACCGCGAACACGCATCCCGGTGAAACGGGCCCGCCGCGACAGGGAATTGACCTGACGCTGCTGGTTGAAGCGGGCAATCACCTGGCCGGGCACGAAGTCGTCACTGAGATGATAACGGCGCGCATTGGTGGTGATCCGCTCGCCGATACCCACTCGCAGCTGGTAGTTTGAAGCGCCCGCAAAAGCCTGCACCCTGATGAAGTAGGAGCCGTCCTCAGGGACTGTGAGCTGCTCGAGCTCAGTAAAGTCCAGGGAGCCGTCGACCAGGCTGCCATTGCTGTCGTAGAGGAACAGGTCGAGATCATTGACAGCCGGCTCCTCGGCGATCAGCAGTGAGATCACCTGGCCCTGCAGCAGCTCTACTTGGAAATAGTCGTCCACGTCGCCGGTAATGAAGCTGCGCCCCTGCTCCCCCCGGCCAGTGCGGTTCACGTAGCCGCCGAGTACCACCGGGTTGATGATGGGCTGGGCGCTGTCGAAGCTGTTGTTGCTCACCACCACAATATCGCTGTTAGTGTCGTTGACGTCGCTGTCGACGCGGGTGGTGGCTGGCACCAGTACAGTGCCACTGACCGTGTGGGGTCCGGTGCTGTCCGGATCCCTGCCCACTACCGCCAGGCTCAATTCGCGCAGTGTGGAAGTGGAGGCACTGGCGCGAATGGCCGCCGCCAGCTCATCGACTGGCGTGAGGTCCCGCAGGAAGGTATTGGCATTGAAGTGCCGGTGCCAGGCGATCACATCCTGGTAGTCGACGTCGCCGGAGCGATTGACGTCGCCGACCATGGCGCTGGCGAGGATATCCATTTCACTGCGCACTTCGAGGTCGCTAAGCGACTCCAGGTTAAATTCCAGGTAGCGATAGATCGCCTCGGTCAACGGACTGACCCTTCCCGCCCCAAGCTGGGCGCCGGACAGGATTGCATGCCAGGTGCCGGTGATGGCGGCGGGCTCCTCATCGAGGGCATTGTCGGAGTCGGCGTCCAGGTCGACGCCGCCACTTACCGTTACCAGATACAGCTCATTGTCGTCGTAGAGCGAGCGATCGACAAACACGTTGCCAAGGAACACGAAGCGGGCGAGGTCGGTACGGGCATCCCAGCGCTCCGAGCCGTCCGCCTGACGGGTCTCTTCCAGCGAGGGAATCTGTAGCTGTTGAAGGGTGTTGGAGGGGTCACGCAGGGGAGTAACAATGACCGTCGATTCCGCTGCCGCTCCGCCGAGCTGAATATGCAGGCAGCCGGATACGGCCAGCGGAAACAGGCTGGCGACCAGCAGGCGAGTCAGTCGGCGGTTCATGGGCCAGAAATACCTGTTCACGCTTAGCCTGTCATCCCGGTGGGTAGATTACTGTGACCGGCGTTCTGCCTGTACCGCATGAGCCGGTATTTGGTTGACACCGACACCGCGGCAGAAGTTCGACAACGAAATCATAGCGGGTGGCAATGGCGGGCGCACACCACATAGCCCTCGTCACCGCATTTTCACAAAAGCTGTGGAAACTGCACGGGTTTCTTTTACCGGCGCCTCCGCCGGGTTAGTCTTTGGACAGGCCTGCTTGCATCGGGCTGCGAGGATTCAGGACAGCAAAGGGGTGCTAACAATGAGTGTCAGCGCTAGGGGATATGCCACCTGGGACTTGCCCACGCGGCTGTTTCACTGGCTGCTGGTGGTGGGTATTTTTCTCGCCTGGCTGAGTCACAACCAGGACTGGATCGAAGTGCACCGTTGGAACGGCTACGCGGTGCTGGTGCTGGTGGTGTTCCGTATTCTCTGG
>JANQGK010000381.1 GCA_028277365.1 Halieaceae bacterium
CCTCGGCCTGCCGCTGTGGGTCCTTGCGGCTGTTGCCATGGCTGCAGTCTACAATCAATGAGGCGGGCAGCCCTTCCGCAGCGAGGGCCTCCCGCGCCCCGGCAATGAACCCCGGGCCGTAGTTGGGGCCGGTTTCCGACCCGCCGCGCAGAATCAGGTAACTGTGGGGGTTGCCGGTAGACTGCAGGATGGCGGGCACGCCGTCCTTGGTCAGTGACGGGAACCAGTGCGGGTGGCCGGCGGAGCGAATGGCATCGATGGCAACCTGGATCGCACCGGAGGTGGCGTTCTTGAAGCCCACCGGCATGGACAGACCGGAGGCCAGTTCCCGGTGCACCTGGCTCTCAACGGTGCGCGCGCCGATGGCACCAAAGCTCACCAGCTCGGCGTAATACTGGCCGAGGGTGGTATCGAGGAACTCGCTGGCCGCCGGCAGGCCGAGCTCAGCCACATCCAGTAGCAGCTTACGCGCCAGGTGCAGGCCTTTATCGACATGAAAACTGCCGTCCAGGTCCGGGTCGTTGATCAAGCCCTTCCAGCCGACGATCGTGCGCGGTTTTTCGAAGTACACCCGCAGCACCGGGTAGATGGCGTCAGCGAGCTTGTCGGTGCCGGTCTTGAGACGGGCAGCAAATTCCATCAGCGCCGCGGGGTCGTGCACCGAGCATGGCCCCACGATCACCAGCACGCGCCGGTCCTCTCCTGCCAGGATCTGCTCGATGGTCTGCCGCGCCTGCTGTACAAACTCGGCGGAGCCGTCCGGCAGCGGTAGTTCCGCGGCGAGCGCCGCGGGGCTGATCAGCGGCCGGGAGTTGGCAATGCGTAGGTCGTCGGTACGGGGTTCCATGGTGGCTTCCTGCGAGCGGGCTGGCATTCTGTCGCAGCGGCCAGGCGGGTGCAAGCGCGCCGCCTGCGTCGGAGTGAGCCAACAACACTGCCAGTCCGCGGCGGATGAGGGTAACCCGCTCTTTAAGGCACAGCCGCAGCAGGTGAAACAGCGATTCTCGCTAGCCGGGGTCGGCGCGGCGTTGCCTGAGGGCCGCTTGGATTTCCTGCAGGCGCTCCTCGCTCAGTGACACCTTGAAGCTGAAATACAGCGCCACCAGCAGCGGCGTCAGTATGCCCAGTGCGGTGTAGATGGCGAAGCCATCCAGCGTTGGCTGGGCAATGGTGCCCGGCGCCATGCCGCGCTGT
>JANQGK010000105.1 GCA_028277365.1 Halieaceae bacterium
CCTGGCTGCGGCTCAGGGCCTGGCGCTGCGTGTCTACCTCTGTCTGTGCTGCCCGCGCCTGTCTCTGCATGCTCGCCAGATCAGCCAACGCTGTTTCCGCGTCAGCGGCCTGCTCTCGCGTTTGCTGTGAGAGGAAATCCAGCAACTCCGCGATGTTCGGCTCCTGTGCGCCCGCATTGGGATGGAGGTCGGCGGGCAGGTGGGAGGCCCTTTTTATTGACTCCTGAAGCTGACTATCCTCTTCGCCTGGGGAGGGCGCTTCGGAATGCAGATCGTCCATCAGCGCTTGCAGCCGCCGCTGCTCTTCAGCTAGCTCCTTTTCCTTCGTCTTCTTCAGCTTATCCAACTGGGCGTCTAGTTCCTGCAGTGCATCGCCTAGGTCGGTGCCGCCGGCGACTATATCTTCCAGGCTCAGTTGTTCGGTCAGCGCCTCGGGAACGAGCACGGGCAGCTTCTCGCCGTTGGGTAGCAGTGGTTCCGAGCCAATTGCCTCCTGGCTACTTTCGGGCAGCGCCTGAAGAAACGCGTCGGGCAAAGCCGCTGCCGCTTCTAATTCTTCGGCAAACAGTTCGGAGCGTCGCCGGTATAGATCGCTTTGCGCTTTCCTCTTTTGTTTTCGCGCGGCGCGTGCCTCCTCGCTGAGTTCCGGAATCAGCGCTGCCTCGTTTAGTACTTCGCCGGGGCCGGTTTTCCGGTCCAGGCGCCGGTGCATCGCTCGCCGGTAATGCTCTTCGGACCGGGGACACTGCCGCTGATGCTCGTAGGCCAGCAGCAGCGTCTTCACATCCAGCGCGTCACTGTCCGCAACCGGGACGACGCCTCGATAGATCACCAGACCCAGCTCTTCACCGGGGAAAAACCAGAGCGTGTCGGCAGAAAGGTCGACAAATTCGTAGCGCGCACGGTCTGGCGCTGACCGATCCAGCAGTGCGCGTACCCGGAATGCCGGAACTTGACCTTCTATCCGGGGTTTGCCCGGATGCATACCTTCAAGACGATACGGTTCTCCGCCACGCCAGGCCTCGTTCGACCACTGGTCTGGAGCCGCCTGGTTGAAGAGCGCCATGTCGACGTCGTCGGCCAGGCCGGGGAAACCGTGTTCCAGCCATTGTTCGTCGTAAGTGCCCGCGAGTTCACATCTCGGCCGCCAACGAACATCGGTGGCACCAAAAGAGGCAGGCTCGGCTCTGGCGGTATGGCTTTTGACAGGGCTGTGGGGGTACTCCAGGTTGGGCATGTCGCCCCTGTTGCGCCCCAACAGGCAGGCGAATCGGTTGGGATAGTAGCCCTTACCAAGCGGGTTGCTGTCGCTGGCGTCGCCGCCAAAAGCGTTCCCATAGCCCAATGCCATCTGTTCGAAGGGCTTTGCTTCGCTGATGTGAAATGCACCCAGCAGGCCGTAATACCACTGCCTGTCTCCGTACACAGTAAGCGTTTTGGTCAGCTCTCCCACCGCGGCGCTTACCCGCATCCTGGTCACCGGCTTGCCGCCGGGGGCATGGGCGCTGCCGGCGACCAGAAATTCAGCGCTGCCCTTTGGCATTGCCATATCCAGCGGCTGTTCCGGGGCGAGGTGCCTGAGCGCCTTCTGCCACTGCAGATTCTCCGGCAGAAACAGCGCAGTGTCAGTTCCCAGCTCAAAGAAACCCAGCGCGCCAATGCTCAGATAGTGCTGCCCGCGCCAACTGAAAGGTTTGTGCAGGCTTGCGAGACTCAGGGGTTTGACGATATTCACGGCCACACCTAAATCTTTAAATGCAGGTTGGGGATTTCGATGTATTCCCCAGGCAAGCGTATTGACACGGTGCCGGGCGCCAGATCGAGAGTCAGTCCGGTACCGGTGATGCTGATACCGGAGTGCTGTCCCACGAGACTGAGCGCTATGTTCGACCCTATCAGGCTCAGGTCATTGGTCGATCCAACCAGTGATAGCCCGGCCTTGACACCCAACATGCTGAGGTCGGCCGACGCTCCGACCATGTTCATACCCGCGGTCGCACCGACAAGGCTCATGCTCGATGAGGTGCCGGTCATCGACGTATGGGAGGATGTCCCGACGGTGTTGTGAACTGACTCACTGCCAACACTGTTGGTGGTACTTGACGTCTTGGTTGTCGAGGTCTGCTTGACGACGTTGCGCGTGGAGTTGACCGTTTCGGTGCCGGTCGTCGTGCTGGTTTGGTTTACATTCCCATTATTGGTATGCGTTGAAGTCGTATCGCCGTTCATGGTGCTGGTGCTCAGGGCAGCACCGGTCTGAACGCTGGTTTGCTCCGAATTGCCGGTATGGACACTGGTGGAAACCTGGTTTCCGATATGGGTTGCGGTGCTGAGAATATCGCCGTTGTTGGTGGTGGTGCTGTTCACGTCGGCGTTGTGGGTGCTGGTGGTGGTCACCTTGCCGTTGTATACCGAGCTGTGCGTTTCTTCGCCCTCGGAGAGGCTCTTGCTCTTGGTATAGCCCCGCGTGGTGCTGTCCGACTCAATATTGTTCTGGATGCTCGTGGATTTGGTCAGTCCGTCCACCTGGTTAAAGCTGGTTGTATCACCCATGTTGTGGTGATGGCTCTTGCTCCAGGACGTGATGGTGCTGGTGCTGTCCACGGTGTCGTTGAGGCTGGTCGACTCCTGGCGGGTAATGTCGGAGTAGCTTTCGCTGACGTCTCCCTCGTGATGGCTGTAGCTGTTGCCGAAGCTGTCACTCTTACTCAGCATTCCAGACCGCCCCTGCTCAGATGTCGAGTAGCTGTAGCCGCCGCCCTGGGAGAAACTCGAGTCGCGAAACTGCCCGCTGTCATATTCCCGGTTGATGATGGATATGGCCTGATCGAGGTTGGTTTTGGACATACGCCCGTAGCGAATGCTTTTGCTGTCGCCATAGCTGGTCGAATAGCTGCTGCCCACGTGGCTGTTGGCCGTCCAGCCGGATGGTGTGACGACCTTCGAGCCATTGGCCTGGATCGACTGCTGAATCTCTGGCAGTTCCGACTCGTCGCTGGCTCGCGTCACTATGACCATCGAGCCGATCTCCGGGCAGCTCTGCATCCCCGCGGAAAGTTTGACAAACACAGGCTCGGCATCCGGGTCGCTGGTAAAGCGTACGTACACCCCCTGAGCCATCAGCACTTTTGGGTTGGGGTCGGAAACCGGGTCGATCCCGCCAACGACACCCGACGCGCTGGCGCTGGTGTCCGTGTCTGGAGATGTCTCCGGGTCGAAGGCTGATTTTTCGTAGTACTTCCAGGTCGACGGCTGCTCCCCGTTGCCGTGTGCAACCACTTCGGCCATGACTGACCCCTGATGGGTCTGTGCCGGGCTGAATGGGGTGATCAGGCCGTCGGCTTCTGTCGCCTTGAAGCTGCAGCTGTAGCTGCCGTCCAGGCTGGCCTGGTGCTGTGCTTCGGTAAACACAAACCACTTCTTATCCAGGTAAGTGCAGACTTCCGGAGGGCCGGCGTGCTCACCTTCGGCGAGCTGTACCTTGTGCCCGACCCGAACCTCAGGATTGGAGGTGCTGCCGTCCAGGCTGGTGGCGGCGGCTCCCGCCATATCCGCGACCTGGCTGGAATAGCCGTTCACCGACCCGGTGCTGCCGCCGTACTGGAGAATCTTGTAGACCTGAAACGGAAGATCGCCGGGCTGACTGACAGGGTTGGAGTAAAAGCTGATCTCGCCGGCCACCGTATCGCTCTCCCAGGCTCCCTCCTGCCGGGTATAGGTGCCCGTCACGCTCGTAGAGGAAATCTCCTGTGAGTAGTTGTAGGTCTTGAGCGTGTCCGCCTGTTCAACGCCTTCCAGCTCGCTGTAGGTGTACTTGAGCTGGCGATCATCGTCGAATACGGTGGGATAGCAGGCTTTGTTGCTGAAAACCAGCTGGTGGGATTTTGGCCCGTGCACGAAGTAGTAGTGAATGTTCGACTTCGGCATCAGTCGCTGTATGAATTCGTAGTCGGTTTCCCCCGCCTGCAGCCAGTCCTGAATCCGGTTGTCCGCAGTATTGCTGTCTCCCACCAGATCCTGCGTGTTGAAGCTGATCTGGTGTTTTTCCATCAAGGCCTCGATCACCGTACGGATAGACTTTTGCCGGTGGACGCAGTAGTCGTTGGTCAGCATCAGTCGCCACAGCGCCGGCTTCATGGTCAGGCTGTACACGCCGGGTTCGCCCATGGAAAACCCTGTGACCATACCGTTGAAAAAGCTGAAGTCTTTGGTGCCGCCACCCTGCATTGCCTTGGCGAAATCGGCGTCCGGGTCAGCGCCTTCGAAGTAGCTTTCGTCAAAGGGGCCGTTG
>JANQGK010000204.1 GCA_028277365.1 Halieaceae bacterium
CCAGCGCCGACCGACGAGGTTATCGACGTGCCAGCCAATGGCCCAGTTGACCACGGCACCCAGCGTGTTCCCCACGGTGGCCGCCAGGAACAGGCCGGCCGGGTCGTAGCCCGCTTCCAGATAGGCCAGCAGCACCACTTCGGAGTAGAAGGGCAGCACGGTGGCGGCGCCGAAGGCGCTCCAGAACAGTATGAAGTAGGCGCTCATACCAGCGCCCGTCGCGAGCAGCGGCGCTCAGGCCGCCGGCACTGGGAAGATATAGGCGTCAGCCACTCTTGGGGGCGCGGGGCCCGGCGAAGAACCAGATGATGACGCCCAGCAGGGGCAGCACCAGAATCAGGATGATCCACAGCAGTTTCTTGACGTTGTCGACCTTGGCCTGCGCCACGTTGATGATGGCCCAGACGTCGGCGATCAACACCAGCAATCCGAAGAAGCCCATTCCCTCAAACATTGCGTCCCCTTTTTGCGGTTCCCGATCAGGTACCGGCCAGTGTAACTCAGCTTGGTTGCACTTTGCGCCCCCGGGCCTGGTCGACCAGCCAGCGGAACAGGCGCAGGTGGGTGGGCAAGTAGAACAGGTACTCCGGGTGCCACTGCACGCCGAGGATGGGCGCGCCGTCGTCATGCTCCAGCACCTGCACGAACTCATCGAGGTCGCGGCCGGTCACCGAGAGTTCCTCACCCACCCGGTCCACCGCCTGATAGTGCAGGCTGTTGACCCGCAACCGCAGGCGTTCAGTCAGGTGGGCGATGAAGGAGCCCGGTTCCAGCTGCACCGTCTTGCGCGGCAGGATGGTGCCGAAGTTCGAGGTGTTCTGGCGCATCTTGCGGATATCCAGGTGCAGGCTGCCGCCCATCATCACATTGATAAGCTGATAGCCGCGGCAGATACCCATCAGCGGCAGCTTTTCATCGAGCGCGTAGCGGATATAGGACTGCTCCAGCTCGTCGCGGTCGTGGTCGTACTCCTTGTCGGGCAGCTCTTCGGACTCATAGAGGCCCGGGTGAATATCATCGCCGCCGCTGACGATCACCGCGTCGAGGTGCTCATGGGGGTAACGCCGCACCGGGGTGATGCGAATCGCGCGGCCGCCGGCCAGGAACACCGACAAGCGGATCGCATACCAGGACCAGGAGAAGCGCCTGGCAGAGCCGGTTACGCCGATACAAGGTCGGCGAGAATCCTGTCCAGCGTCCGGTGCCATGGTGCCCTCGTGAAGTTGATTAACTGCGCGGCGTGTTGCCGGTATTCATCGCTGACCTTGCCGAGCAGGTCGGCGTCCGCCGCCAGCGCCTCGATCACACACCAGATGTTCCAGCTCTCCGCCAGGCTCCAGTCGCCACGCTCAATTTCGCAGTTCGGCAGACGGTAGTGAAAGGTGGGTCGGGCGTTGATACGGGTATCACTGACCGCCTGGTTTACGCGCTCTGCATCCAGCTCGGAAAACAGCGGCAGCATGTCCAGCGCGCGGTTGCGGGTGGCGTTGTACTCCAGGTAATCGTCCAGCAGGGTTTCCAGGTTCACGTCCGCCGGGTAATTCACCACGCGTCGGCAATAGGCGCTGGGATAGACGTCGATGTAGGGCGTAAAGCGCCGCGTCATATCCACCCGGTGGCGCCGGATCAGCCAGTCCTGGGCCACCACATAGGCCTTCAGGTAGCGGCTGATGGTGGAGGCATCCAGCGCCGGCAGCTCCGGATTGATGTGCACGCCGAAGGCATATACCACAGACTCCGCGGTACCCTCGGCACCGGCCGCCCGCAGGGCCCGGACCATGGCATCGAGGGCCTCCAGCCGATCAAAGGGCACCGGTGGGCAGACGACCTCGACCGGCACCAGTTCCGTGGTCAGGTTGACCAGCCACTGGGCCAGGGGGTCGTCGGTCTTGCCGCGGCCGGCGCGCGCCTCGGCCCGCGACTTGGCCAGCTGCTTGGCCAGTTCACTGTCTACCTCGACGACGAACTTGCCGAGCTCCGGCGCCTCGATAACCGCTTCCGCTTCGGACTTTATCCGCGCGCTGGCCTGGAATATCTGTTCCAGCACGCGCACGGTGGAGCGAAACTCAAGGCCCGCAAACTCGAGCTCAAAGCCCGCCCGGCGCGTACTACCTGCATGGCTGGCCATCTGTGCCGGCATGGCGTAGCCGGCCGTCCGCCCTGTCATAGCTCCTCCCAAGAGGTGCGGCAAAGACGCGCAAGCCTAACCCACGCCGATGGCATTTGCATTTCGGGAATTTGCCCTCATATATGTAGCAACACGGCGAGAATGGTGCTGCGCTGTTATTTTCAGCGAATGCGCTATAATCGCGCGTCCATTGGGGGCGATTTGGATTCGACGACGGTAACGAAACCTGATGTGCATGCCGTGAGGACAGCGAATCACGTTAATCCAAAGCTGTACTTTGATAGTTGCCAACGACGACAACTACGCTCTAGCGGCTTAAACCCCGCTAGCGGTCTTTAGCAAGGTGCCAGTACCGCGTTAATGACTGTCATATAGAACTGGATCGCAGCAACGCTTGTCCGGGGCTGCGCTGTTAGATTCTTACCGGAATCGCCGATCACGTCCTGCCCGTCGGGCTGTGTGAGGCTAAATCAGTAGACGGAATCTAAGCATGTAGAGCTGAAGGCAGAGTACTGGCGGACGCGGGTTCAACTCCCGCCGCCTCCACCAATTAAACAGAAAAGGCCACCCCTAGGGGTGGCCTTTTCTGTTTAATGCGGAGCACGCGAGAGTTGTGCCCGCGCCGGAAGGCGCGGGTGGCCGCCCAAAGGGCGGTCTGTCGAGCGCAGCGAGACGCAACTCCAGCAGCCCACCGGGCTGCCACCAGCAGCTGGCGGCTTCTCCAGCTACATGGAGCGCCGGAAGGGCGGATGGCCGCCAGGCCAACCAGACACAACTCAGCCGCCCGCAGGGTGGCCTCCACCCGATAACTCTGTGACGCGATAGAGACTACGCGCCGGAAGGCACGGGTAGCCGCAGGCCGGCCTCCACCCAATAGTCCTGCCGCGCTCAGAAGCCGTACTTAACCGACAGCAACAGACGGTTGAGATCGCCGCTGGCGCCCGACTCGAGACGCCGCTGACCGTAGTAGTACTCCGCTCCGTAAGTGAACTGCTTGCTCGGTGAATACAACAGGTTGGCACTGGTCGAGTAAACGCGATCGGTCACCCCCAAGCCGGTTTGTTCGACCGGATGGTCCGCACGAAAGTAAGCTGCCGTAAAGGTGGAGCGGAATCGATCACTCCAGAAGTGACGGTAAGCGACGTATCCTGAATAGATACGAAGTGGATCCAGCTCGCCATTCTCGTCGATTGAGGCCCCGTTGGTCAGCGCGACACCCATGTAGCGTCCCAGACCCTCGCCAACGTTGGCCGAGAAACGAAAATCGTCGCGGTCACCCACTCCGAGACGACCAGACAGGGACAGGCCGATACCCAGCGCGGTCTCATCATCTGCCAATGGATCAGCCAGACCTGGAATCTCTGTGCCCTCACGAACCCGGAGCTGCCGCGCAATGCCGGCGAGCTTTATAGTCCCTGTGGGCAGGGTATAGGTATAACGCGCAGTGAGGTCCGGCAGTAGATCGTTATCGGGTACAAAGCGGGAACCTGTGGGCGTGGTAATGGTCGTCTCCGGGTTTTCCAGTGCAATCTCGAAGGGGCCTTTGGTATAGCGGATCATCGGCTGTCGATTGAACACTGTACCCTCGGTAGGCCCGATGAACTGTACCGTATCAGGGAGCGCGGACACGTTCTGGAATGTCGTCCATGCCTGACCCGCCAGTAGGTTTCGATAAGTCAGAAAAGCCTGTCGCATGCGCGGCGTGAAACTGTTGGAAACCAGTTCGTTGTCGTTGAAGGTCACCAGGAAGTCGAACTCGATATGTGCCTTGAGGTCGTGCCCGGCGACTGGCGTATTCGCAGTAAATAGAAACCGCGTTTCCCGCGGGTTGAAGTCGAGTACCGTTTCACGATCTCCAGAGGGATCAACGGTTATCTGGCTGGGGATTGCAAAATCACGACCGACACTGCTCGAGGCCGGCGCGCCGTCCGAGTATGCGCTCACCAGTGTCTGCGCCTTCAGGTAACCGGCAAAGCCAATGCGGCTGCTGCCGATATCGAAGCCAAGAGTGGGCTCCTCCTCCAGGAAGCGCGACACTTCACTAATCTGTTCATCAAACTCACCCCATTTGTTCTCGGCAGCGGCTATTCCCTGCTCTACCAGTTTCAGGCGCTCGCCCTGCTCGACAAGCTCTTGCTGGCCTTCACTCAACTCGACTGCGTCATCGTCGAGACGTTCGACAACCTTCAGCAACAGTGCTTCGAGCTCGTCGACGCGAGCGCGCAGTGCTTCCACTTCGGAAGGCTGCGCGCTCGCAAAGGGCACAAATAGAAAAACCGACAGGGTGACAGACAGAACAACTCTCGTAGCGCGTCGCATAAGCAGCTCCAGGACTTAGATTGCCAGTGGTAGCGAACACTATAAATCCCGCAGCAGAGCGATCAATTAGACGAAGGTCGAGTGCTCACATATGGACGATCTAATCGCCGATCACGTCCCGCCCGTCGGGCTGTGTGAGGCTAAATCAGTAGGCGGATCAGTCATCTAGAGCTGAAGGCAGGGTACTGGCGGCCTAATGCTGAACCAGGGCAAGCGCTCGCCGGTACAGCACGTGGTCCTCGGCTTCCCGCTGCAGCTCCAGGTTGTGGGACGCCGCCAGCAGCGCCAACGCCGGCTTAAGTTCCACGTCCAGGTAAAAGCGGGCCATTTCGCGCCCGTGGGTGAAGTCTCCCGCGCGCAGCGCCTGCCGGAACTCCCAGTTCAGATAGCGTGCCTGCGCCACGCCCTCTTCATAGCGATCCAAGTGCCGGAGTGCGATCAGGCGCCGCAACTGCAGGGCGGTGTCAACTTCCATCGTCGCCACCCTCTCCAACACCTGCGGAGACCGCCCGGTCGCAATCAGGTGATCCAGGAAAGCCGCCTGGAGTTGGACGGGGGAGCTGTCTGGCAGCGCGCGGCCGAATCACTTGTCCGCCAGCGCC
>JANQGK010000281.1 GCA_028277365.1 Halieaceae bacterium
GCTGCCGGGAGGAGGGCATCATGCCCGGCGGGCTCAAGGTCAAGCGCCGGGCGGCACAGCTGCGGCGCCAGCTCAAAAGCAGTGCCAACCGGCTGGGCGGCCCGTCGCTCAACACCCTGGACTGGGTCACCCTTTACGCGCTGGCGGTCAATGAGGAGAACGCTGCGGGCGGGCGAATCGTTACCGCGCCCACCAACGGCGCCGCCGGGATCATCCCGGCGGTACTGCGCTACTACATGGAGTTCTGCAGCGGTGCCACGGAGGACGATGTTTGCCGCTTTCTGCTGACCGCGGGGGCCATCGGCATTCTCTATAAGATCAACGCCTCCATCAGCGGCGCCGAGGTCGGCTGCCAGGGGGAGGTGGGCTCGGCCTGCTCCATGGCGGCGGGCGCGCTGGCCGACGCCCTGGGCGGTACCCCGGCCCAGGTGGAAAACGCTGCCGAAATTGGCATGGAGCACAACCTGGGCCTTACCTGCGACCCGATCGGCGGTCTGGTGCAGGTGCCCTGCATCGAGCGCAACGCCATGGCGGCGGTGAAGGCGATCAGCGCCGCGCGCATGGCCCTGCGCGGCGACGGCCAGCACTACGTGTCGCTGGATCAGGTCATTAAGACCATGCGCGACACCGGCCGTGATATGCAGGAGAAATACAAAGAGACCGCGCGCGGCGGCCTGGCGGTGAATGTGGTGGAAGTGCCGGTCAACATCGTCGAATGCTGACCGGGGGCCGCGGGGCTATTGCTTGAACACTATCGCTTAAACACTATCGCTTGATCAGGCCCGGGTCCTTCGGCTTGGCTTTCTGCGGGGCGCCTTCATCGTAGTTGATGCGCAGGGCGAAGGGTTCGTCGTTGCCCAGGTAAAGAATGATACCTCTGCGGCCGCTCTCCTTGATCTCATTGATGACCTCGTAGCGAATCGGCAGCTCGTACTCGGGGCCGTCATCCTGCACGCCGACCACTACCACCTCTTCGATGGACTTTTCGACCTGTGGGACCGAAATTTCTACCCGGTAGCCGCCGCCGTTCTCGTCACGGGTGACTTTCTCCACCCGGGTATCGGTATCCTCGTCGACCCAACCCGCCTCGGGCGACATCCAGCGCGGGCGCTGGTCGGCCAGCGTGATGACAGCCGTGAGCAGGCCGAAGGTCAGAGCCAGCAGGGTGGCAGGGAGTTTGAACATCGGGAATACCTCGCAATCTGGACTACAAGTCTAACCCATGCCTGCCGGGCGGTCTGCTGCCAGAGACTTGCGAAACCACCGCCTGCCGGGACGGCCAACGCCTTCCTTGATAAGGAGTACCTGGTAGTGAGTGCCTGACAGCGTCCGCGTTGCTGCGCCTCCGCGCAGGGCGTAGAATTGCCGCGCTTTTCACCGATGCGGTAACCCCTATGAAATCCTTCGCTTCCCGACTGTTGCCACTGCTGTTGTTGTGCCCGGCCGCACTGCTGCGCGCCGACCATATTGAAGAGGTGGTGGTGCGCGGCGTTCACGATACTCGCACTATCGAGGTGTCTGAAGCCCTGGTGGTATCGCCGGACACTGCCCAGCTCCTGAAAAAAGCGCCGGGCGCCAACGTCAATAGCAACGGGCCCCTGTCCGGAATTCCCCAGTACCGGGGTATGTTCGGCCCGCGGATCGGGGTGCTGCTGGACGGTGTGGAGCTGGCGCCGGCCGGCCCCAACTGGATGGACCCGCCCCTGTCCTATGCGGCCGCCGGACAGTTGGAGTCACTGGAACTGTACCGCGGCATTGCGCCCGTCAGCGTGGTCCAGGAATCCATCGGTGGCGCGGT
The DNA here is from genome assembly GCA_028277365.1 of Halieaceae bacterium. Taxonomy (GTDB): domain Bacteria; phylum Pseudomonadota; class Gammaproteobacteria; order Pseudomonadales; family Halieaceae; genus JANQIO01. The sequence goes on from JANQGK010000281.1 coordinate 1,799, forward strand.
CCGGGCGATCACCGCACAGCAGGGCTTTGCCGATAGCGGCGAGGTGGCCAGCACCGGCCATCTCTACGCCACCGGCCAGACCGTCAACCAGGGTCTGCAGCTGGGCGGTAGCTGGCTGGCATCCACCGACAGCCACCGGCTGCGGCTGGCGGCGCTCACTGAGAGCGGCAATGACAGTGAGTTTCCGGGTGGCGACATTCTACCCAGCGAGTACACGCGAGATCGCTTCGATATCGCTTACGGCTATCGTTGGGGCAAGCACACCTTTGAGTTGGGCTACGTGCACAGTGACACCGGCGACACCGGCACCGCGGCGCTGCCCATGGATATCGATTTCATCCGCGGCGACCTGGTCTCCCTGGGTTATCGCTACGAGTCCGGTAGCTGGCTGGTGGATGCGCGGGTGTTCGGCAGCGACCTCGATCACGAAATGACCAACTACCACCTGCGGCAGGCGCCTGCTGACGGCGCCGCGTGGCGCAGGAACACCACCGACTCCCGCAACCGCGGCTTCAAGGTGGCCGCCACCTACACCCACCACGACACGGAGTGGGTGATCGGCGCTGACGGCCTGGATTCGACGCACGGTTCCGATATCGACAACCCCAACAATCCCGCCTTCTTTGTGACCAACTTCAACGATTCGCAGCGCCGCCTACTGGGGGTATTTGTGGAAAGCCGCCGGCAGCTGGCGCCGGGGCTGCGCAGTGAATTCGGGCTGCGCTACAACCGGGTCGATATGGACTCCGACCAGGTGGACGGCACGCCGGCCATGATGATGCCGCCGGCCATGGCGTTGCGGGACGCCTTCAACAGTGCGGACCGCTCCCGGGTCGATCACAACGTGGATGCGGTCGCCAAGCTGTGGCTGGATGTCAACGCTGAGCTCACCTGGTACGCGGGCATTGGCCGCAAGACCCGTTCGCCCTCCTATCAGGAGCGCTACCTGTGGCTGCCTCTGCAGGCCACCGGCGGGCTGGCGGACGGTTTCAACTACACCGGCGACATCGAACTCGACCCGGAAGTGGCACATGAGATCGAGCTCGGCCTGGACTTCAACGGTGAGCGCTTGACCCTGTCACCGCGGCTTTTCTACCGCGACGTCGAAGATTTCATTCAGGGCGTACCCGGCACCGATCCGGCGGCGGTTATGTTCTCGGCCATGGCGGGGAATCCCGATCCGCTGCAGTTCGCCAATGTCGATGCGCTGTTCTGGGGCTTTGATATGGACTGGCGCCTGCGGCTCAGCGAACGCTTCCAGCTGCGGGGCCTGGTCAATTATGTGCGTGGAGAGCGCGACGATATCGACGACGATCTCTACCGCCTGGCGCCCTTCAACACCAGCCTGGGCCTCGATTACGCGGGTCGGAACTGGGGTGCGTCGGTCGAGGCGATCGTCTACGCCGACCAGGATAATGTCAGTGAAACCAACGGCGAGCAGCAGACGGACGGCTACGAGTTGGTCAACCTGGCCGCCTGGTGGGATGTGAACACGGCGCTGCGCGTCGCGGCCGGGGTCGACAACTTACTGGACGAGGAATACGCCGACCACCTGGCCGGTCGCAGTCGGGTGCGCGGCAACCCGGACCTGGCGCCCGGGCAGCAACTACCCGGCCTGGGTATCAACGGCTACCTGCGCCTCGACTATCGTTTCTGACATCTTCGAATGAATTCGAAATTATCGAATCTTCGTAGATTCTACGTCGGATATACTTGCGCGCAGCCGTTAATCTGGCTACAGCGCTCATAACGTATAGGTTTTGTAGAATAGAGCGGCCAGTGGCCGTGGTCGCCGCAGCCAGGCTGCGGCGTTTTTGTATGGGCGGGTAAAACGCCACAGAGGAACACAGACCAGCGTTGGGGGTCTATCGGACGTGCCGGGCTGACCGGCGTTGTTGAGAAGACACTTCTTACAGACAAGAGTGAAATGAGCTACCACGCAATGACACAGACGCGCACCCTGGGGGAGCTATTTCATTTCTTTATTGAAATACTCGGTCCGGAGAGCCGCTATTACACCCTCGCCGTGATCTACGGCATCGGTATCAGCCTGCTGTCACTGGCAACGCCGATTTCGGTGCAGATGTTGATTAACACGGTGGCTAACACTGGCCTGACCACGCCGCTGGTCGTGCTGTCGCTGACCCTGTTCGGGCTGCTGACCCTGGCCGGCCTGCTGCAGGCCCTGCGCATTCACCTCATGGACCTGTTCGGCCGGCGCTTCTACGCGCGGATGGTCTCCGATATCGCGCTGCGCGCCATCTATGCCACCAACCCGTTCTTCGACGACAACAGCAAGGGCCCGCTGTTCAATCGCTACTTCGACATCATTATTGTGCAAAAGCGCCTGCCGGTGCTGTTTGTGGGCGGTTTCACCATCCTGCTGCAGTCGGTGGTGGGTTTCGTGCTGGTGTCCTTCTACCACCCCTACCTGCTGGTGTTTAACCTGATTGTGGTCGCCCTGGTGTACCTGGTGTGGGCGGTCTGGGGCAAGCACGCCATCAAGAGCTCCATGGAGGTGTCCCACAAGAAACACGCGACGGCGGCCTGGCTCGAGGGCCTGGGTGGCTCCAACGGTTTCTACAAGTCCGCCCGTCACATCACTGACGCGCTACACAAGACCGACGCCGTCACCGCCAACTACATTCGCGAGCATGAGCGCCACTTCCGCCACCACTTCTCTCAGACCCTGATGTTCCTGTTCATCTGGGCCGCGGCCAGCGCCTCCCTGCTGGGCCTAGGCGGCTGGCTGGTGATCCAGGGGCAGCTGTCACTGGGCCAGCTGGTCGCGGCGGAGCTGGTGCTGTCGGTGGTATTTGCCGGCATCGCTCAGCTCGGCACCTACCTCACCTATTTCTACGACCTGTGCGCTGCGGTGGAAGAGCTGTCGCTGTTTCACGACGTCGGGCAGGATCCGCCCAACCTCGAGCAGCGTCCGATCACCGGCGACTCCTCGCTGTCCTTCGTCAAGGCCGGTGGCGAGTCACGTGGCACCCGGCTGGCGCTGGATTTCAAAATTCCCGCTGGCAGCCGGGTGTTTGCCACAACCCACAACCACGCGGCGCAGCGCATATTCACCAGCTTTCTCAAGCGCCACGAGCGCCCCGACAGCGGCTACCTGGCGCTGGGCGGCCAGGATTTCGACAGTTTCCAGGCCCACCATCTGCGCCAGGAAATCATCGTGCTGGACCGGCCCAACGTGGTGGAATCCAGCATTCGCGAATATCTGGAATTCAGCTGCAACACCGAGGGTGGAGATGACATTCTCGACGTGCTCGAGACGGTGGGGCTGAGCGGCGTGATCTCCCAGCTCAGCAATGGTCTGGATACGCGGCTGGCGGCCACTGGCTGGCCTCTGTCCATCATGGAAACCATGCAACTGAAGTTGGCATCGGCCATCATCGCCCAGCCGCGGGTGCTGGTGCTGAGCCTGATTTACGACATGATGCCAGACGAATACATGCTGGCTGCTTTCGAGCGGCTGCAGCAGGCGGCGGGTACGACCATCATCTACTTCTCCAACAAGCACAGTGACCTGCTTTTCACCAGCTTCCTGCACCTCGGCGAAATGGAGCAGCGGCTGCACGAGAGTTATGCGGCACTTTGTGACGCCGCCGGCCTGCCCAGGCGTGCGCTGGAGCCGGTCAACGGCAAACCCAGCATTGTGCAGGCCTCCTGAGGACGACCATGCCCTACGAGCAACACCAGCACTGCTTCAAGACTCTAAACAAGGTGCGTATGCCCCGGGTGATGCCGGTGATCGGCTGGATCCTGGGCGTGAGCATGCTAGGCATGCTGGTCTTCCTGGCCTACGTGCCCTGGGTGCAGACGGCGGCGGGCTTCGGCTCGGTGACGGCGCGGAATGCCAACGACCGGCTGCAGGAAATCAATGCTCTGGTGTCAGGGCGTATCGAGGAGTGGTACGTGCAGGATGGCAGCCGGGTGAAAGTCGGCGACCCCATCGTCAAGATCATCGACAACGACCCGATGCTGCTGGAGCGCCTGGAGGCGGAGCGGCGCCAGGTGTTGGCGAAAATGGAAGCCGACACTACCGCCCGTGACATTGCCCGCATCGACATGAACCGTATGAAGAAGCTGTTCGAAGACGGCCTGGCGGCGCGCCGTGAATACGAACAGGCTAAAATCCGTGTGGAAGAGCTGAGCGCGCGCATCGCCGAGACCGCAGCCCAGCTCAGCCGCGTGGATGTGAACATCTCCCGCCAGTCGGTGCAGATTGTGCGGGCCCCCCGCCAGGGTATGATCCAGCGTGTCTACGCCGGCGACACCGCCACCTTTGTCAACGCCGGCCAGGCCATCGCCAGCTTTGTGCCCGATGATGTCGACCGTGCCGTGGAGCTGTATATCGACGGCCGCGATGTGGCGCTGGTGCGCGAGGGCGACCCGGTGCGCTTGCAGTTCGAGGGCTGGCCGGTCATCCAGGTCAGCGGCTGGCCGTCGGTGGCGGTAGGCACCTTCGATGGCATCGTGGTCGCGGTGGACCCGTCGGCCCAGGCTAATGGGCGGTTCCGGGTGCTGGTGGCCGAGGACACCAGCCGTGGCGTGAGCTGGCCCAGCAAGGGCTTCGTGCGCTTCGGTTCCGGTGCCCGGGGCTGGGTGCTCCTCGAGACCGTCTCCGTGGGCTTTGAGATCTGGCGCCAGCTGAACAACTTCCCGCCGAACTTCCCGGCTGAAGAAGGAATAGCGAGTGCGGGCTAAGGCGCGACTGCTCACCCTTATCGCCGTTTTCAGCGTCGCCTCTGCCCCGGTCCTGGGACAGCCGCCGCCGGCTGTCGTGGCGACGCCTCTGCTGCCGGAAGAAGTGCTGAGCTCGTCCGCCCTGCACTTCCCCGGCATCCTCAAGGGCCTGGCGGAGCAGCGGGTAGCCCAGGGCAGGGCGGTAGAAGCCGAGGGCGCTTTCGACACCGTGTTCAGCTCCGATGCTTTCGACCGTCTCAACGGGTTCTTCGACGGCCGCGTGGCCGGCGCCAAACTCACCCGCCCGTTCCGTGAATTCGGGGGCGAACTCTACGGTGATTACAGTGTTTCCCGGGGCGATTTCCCGATCTACGAAGACCAGTACTTCACCAGTACCGATGGCACCGTCAAGGTGGGCGCGCTGTTCTCGCTGCTGCGTGATCGCGCCATCGATTCCCGCCGGGTAGGTGTGATAGACGCCCGCCTGGCCATACAAGAGGCGGAGCTGGAGCTCATGTTGACACGGGTGGGTGTCCAGCAGCGGGCGTCTATCACACCTACCCGGCGGGAATCGATGGCGCGATCACGCAGCAGCGAGAACAGCGCGCGCACCTTGACG
>JANQGK010000286.1 GCA_028277365.1 Halieaceae bacterium
CATCACCAGCAGGCCGTCGCCCACGGCAACCGTATCACCTACCGCCACCATCACGTTCAGCAGGTTGCCGTGCATCGGTGCAGTAACGGTGCCACTGCCGGCACCGGCCTTGTCGGCGGCGGTAAACGCGAGCTGGTTGGTGAACTGTGCGGCCCGGCCGCCGAGTTGCAGGGCCACTTCGCCCCGGGCCGGGAAGCAAAAGGCCAGGTTGTACTGGATGCCGTCCAACGCGACGCGTGCCTGACCGACGCCGGTTTCCTCGAGCCAGGCGATCTCGTGGCTGTCGTCACCCAGCACCACGCGGTAGCGATCGGTGGCGAGTTGTCCCACATGGACATCGAGAAGCTCGTCGCCAATTTCGTAGCGCACATGGCTGGCCAACCCGCGGGCGCCGCTCCAGCCGCTGAGCGCAAGCGACGGCGCCACCATGTGCCGCTCGGAGCCTTCCAGACCCTCCAGGTAGTGCAGGCAGGCAGCCACCAGCGCCAGGGAGGTATCCGGTGCAGGATTGCTGTAACCCTCGGGGAACTGCTCGGCAATAAAGGCCGTGGTCGCACCGCCTTCCGCAAAACAGTCCTTGGCCAGTACGTCGATGAGAAACGCGCGGTTGGTCTCGAAGCCAAACAGCGCGGTGTTCTCCAGAGCCCGCAACAGGCGCCGGCGGGCCACCTCCCGGTCGGGCCCCCAGGTGATAATCTTGGCGACCATGGGGTCGTAGAACGGTGACACCTCCTGGCCTTGCAAGAGGCCGTGGTCGACCCGCACGCCCTCCCCACCCGGCGGTTGCCACAGCAATGCCGGGCCCGAGGCGGGCAGGAAATCATTCTGCGAGTCCTCGGCGTAAAGGCGCACCTCGATGGCATGGCCGGTCAGCGTCACCTCGTCCTGGGTGAACGGCAGCGGCAAACCCTGGGCCACATCCAGTTGCAGGGCGACCAGATCCAGGTCGGTCACCAGCTCAGTCACCGGGTGCTCCACCTGCAGGCGGGTATTCATTTCCAGAAAGTAGAAGCTGTCGTCTGCATCGAGTAGGAATTCCACGGTACCGGCGCCGACATAGTTGATGCTCTTCGCTGCGCTGACGGCGGCCTCACCCATGGCGGCGCGCAACTCATCAGTCATCACCGGGCA
>JANQGK010000096.1 GCA_028277365.1 Halieaceae bacterium
CTACAGGGCCGTGTGGTAGACGCCCTGGGTAACCCGATTGACGGCAAGGGCCCCGTGACCGCCCAGATGACCGACGCATTGGAAAAGGTTGCGCCCGGCGTTATCGCCCGCCAATCGGTTGACCAGCCGGTACAGATCGGCCTCAAGGCCATCGATGCCATGGTGCCGATTGGTCGCGGCCAGCGTGAGCTGATCATCGGTGACCGCCAGGTCGGCAAGACCGCCATCGCCATTGACGCCATCATCAACCAGAAAGATACCGGCATTAAGTGTATCTATGTCGCGGTTGGCCAGAAGGCCTCTTCAGTTGCAGCCGTTGTGCGCAAGCTGGAAGAGCACGGCGCCATGGATCACACCATCGTGGTTGCCGCCAACGCTTCAGACCCCGCCTCCATGCAATACCTGGCACCGTTTGCCGGCTGCACCATGGGCGAGTACTACCGTGACCGCGGCGAAGACGCGCTGATCATCTACGATGACCTCAGTAAGCAGGCCGTAGCCTACCGCCAGATTTCGCTGCTGCTGCGTCGTCCGCCGGGTCGTGAAGCCTACCCGGGTGACGTGTTCTACCTGCACTCACGCCTGCTGGAGCGTGCAGCGCGCGTGAACGCCGACTATGTCGAGAAGTTCACCAACGGCGAAGTGAAGGGCCAGACCGGTTCACTGACCGCGCTGCCGGTGATCGAGACTCAGGCCGGTGACGTGTCGGCCTTCGTACCGACCAACGTGATCTCCATTACCGACGGCCAGATCTTCCTGGAAACCGATATGTTCAACTCCGGCATCCGCCCGGCCATGAACGCCGGTATCTCGGTGTCTCGTGTCGGTGGTGCGGCCCAGACCAAGATCATGAAGAAGCTGTCCGGTGGTATTCGTACCGCGTTGGCGCAGTACCGCGAACTGGCGGCATTCTCACAGTTTGCTTCAGACCTGGACGACGCCACCAAGGCCCAGCTGGACCACGGTGAGCGCGTTACCGAACTGATGAAGCAGAAGCAGTACGCCCCGCTCAGCATTGCCGAAATGGGCCTGCTGATCTTTGCTGCTGACAACGAGTATCTGCAGGACGTGGAAGTCGAGAAAGTGGGCGACTTCGAAGCCGCGCTGCTGGCCTACATGAAGTCCGAGCACGCGGAGCTGATGGACGGCATCGTCGCATCCGGCAACTGGAACGACGAGCTGGAAGGCCAGTTCAAGTCTGCACTGGAAACCTTCAAGTCCACCCAGACCTGGTAAGGCAGCCCGGAGCCCCATATGGCAGTTGGAAAAGAAATTCGCACCAAGATCTCGAGTATCCAGAGTACTCAGAAGATCACCAGTGCGATGGAGATGGTCGCGGCCAGCAAAATGCGCCGGGCCCAGGACCGCATGGAAGTGGGCAAGCCCTACGCCAACCGTATCCGCAGCGTGGTGGGACACCTGGCCAACGCCAACCCCGAATACCAGCACCTGTTTATGCAGGAACGCGAGGTTAAGCGGGTTGGCTACATCGTGGTGTCTACCGACCGCGGCCTGTGCGGCGGCCTCAACATCAACCTGTTCAAGGCGGCTATTCGCTCCATGAAGGAGTGGGACGACCAGGGAGTACCGGTGGACCTGTGCCTGATTGGCGCCAAAGCGTCGGGCTTTTTTGGCAGCTTCGGCGGTAACATCGTGGCGGCCACCCGGGACCTGGGTGAAGAGCCGGTATTGGCCGACTTGATCGGTTCGGTGAAGACTATGTTGGACGCCTTTGCCGACGGCAACATCGACAAACTGTACCTGGTGGGCAACGAGTTCGTGAACACCATGACCCAGAACCCCCAGGTCGAGCAGATCCTGCCGCTGGTGGCGGAAGAGTCCGACGAGATGACTCACCACTGGGACTACATCTATGAGCCTGAAGCCCGCGATCTGCTGGATGGTCTTCTGGCCCGCTACATCGAGTCGCTGGTGTACCAGGCCGTGGTTGAAAACGGTGCCTGCGAGCAGGCGGCGCGCATGCTGGCGATGAAGAACGCCACCGACAATGCCGGCGAGCTGATCGACGACCTGCAGCTGATTTACAACAAGGCGCGGCAGGCGGCGATCACCCAGGAACTGTCAGAAATTGTGGGTGGTGCCGCGGCGATCAGCTAAGCGCGCGATACAGCGCTCAAGCAGCCCGACATGACCCAGCAAGAATTAGCATTTAATACAGAGGATTCGAACATGAGCAGCGGACGAATCGTACAAATCATCGGCGCGGTTATCGACGTGGAGTTCCCGCGCGATGCCGTCCCGCAGGTTTACGACGCCCTGAAGGTCAGCGATAAGGACCTGACCCTGGAAGTACAGCAGCAGCTTGGTGACGGCGTGGTACGCGCCATCGCCATGGGCTCTTCCGAAGGTATCTCGCGCGGCCTGACGGTGGAGAACACCCAGGCACCGATCCAGGTACCGGTGGGCATCGAGACCCTGGGCCGCATTATGGATGTGCTCGGCAACCCAATCGACGAGCGTGGCCCGATCGGTGAGCAGGAGCGTTCCTCCATCCACCGCAAGGCACCGACCTACGAAGAACTGGCGGCGTCTGAAGAGCTGCTGGAGACCGGCATCAAGGTGATCGACCTGGTCTGCCCGTTCGCCAAAGGCGGTAAGGTCGGCCTGTTCGGCGGCGCCGGCGTGGGCAAGACCGTGAACATGATGGAGCTCATCAACAACATCGCTACCGAGCACTCCGGCCTGTCGGTATTCGCCGGTGTGGGTGAGCGGACTCGTGAAGGTAATGACTTCTACTACGAGATGCAGGAATCCGGCGTTGTTAACGTCGAGACCCTGACCGATTCCAAGGTAGCGATGGTCTACGGCCAGATGAACGAGCCGCCGGGCAACCGCCTGCGCGTGGCCCTGACCGGCCTGACCATGGCGGAGAAGTTCCGCGACGAAGGTCGTGATGTACTGCTGTTCGTTGACAACATCTACCGTTACACGCTGGCGGGTACCGAGGTATCTGCACTGCTGGGCCGTATGCCCTCCGCGGTAGGTTACCAGCCGACCCTGGCCCTGGAGATGGGTGAACTGCAGGAGCGTATTACCTCCACCAAGACCGGTTCCATCACCTCCATCCAGGCGGTATACGTACCGGCGGACGACCTAACTGACCCGTCGCCGGCCACCACCTTCGCTCACCTCGACTCCACCGTGGTACTGAGCCGTGACATCGCCGCGAAAGGTATTTACCCCGCGGTAGATCCGCTCGACTCCACGTCGCGCCAGCTGGACCCGCTGATCATCGGTGCCGAGCACTACGAAGTGGCCCGTGGCGTGCAGTCGGTACTGCAACGCTACAAGGAGCTAAAGGACATTATCGCGATTCTGGGTATGGACGAGCTGTCTGAGGAAGACAAGTTGACGGTATCCCGTGCGCGTAAGATCGAGCGCTTCCTGTCCCAGCCCTTCCACGTGGCGGAAGTGTTCACCGGCTCACCGGGTAAATACGTGTCCCTGAAGGACACGATCGCCAGCTTCAAGGGCCTGCTTGCCGGCGAGTACGACCACCTGCCGGAACAGGCTTTCTACATGGTGGGCAACATCGAGGAAGCCATCGAGAAAGCGAAGAACCTGTAAGCTTCGCAGCGAGGTCATAACACTATGTCCATGACAATCCACTGCGACATCGTCTCCGCCGAGCAGGAAATCTTTTCCGGCCTGGTGGAGAGTCTGGTCGCTACCGGCTCCCAGGGTGAGCTGGGCGTGAACTACGGTCACGCCCCCCTGCTCACCGATCTGGTGCCGGGCCCGATCCGCATCGTCAAGCAAAACGGTGAGGAAGAGGTCTACTACGTGTCCGGCGGCTTTCTGGAAGTGCAGCCGGGCGTGGTCTCGGTGCTGGCGGATACCGCCATTCGCGCGGACGACGTGGACGAGGCCGCTGCCGAGGAAGCCCGTCTGGCCGCCGAGAAAGCCCTCGCGGAGCAGACCGGCGAATTTGACTACGGTCGCGCCGCCGCCCAGCTCGCCGAAGCCGCCGCCCAGCTGCGCACCTTGCAAAAGATGCGCAACCGCGCAGGCCGCGGCTAAGCCCCACATCACTCGCTGAAACCCCGGCACGTCCGGGGTTTTTTGTGCCCTTCTCCTCGGGAGCTCCGTAGGGCGGTCGCGAACAGTGCTGACCCCTCCACGGACACGCTAAAAGCATGACATCCCTGTCTCGCTCGGCAACGGCCATCCATGGCCGTTGACGGTCCGCGGAGGGGTCAGCACTGCTCACGCCCTAATCCATCGCCATATGAGAATCCAACGGGGTTCAAAGCTATTTGTCAGGGTTGCTACCTTCGGAGCGCGCGTGGTGTCCTGGGGGTTTCCGGGACCGTCTGCGGCCACGACGGCCGCAGCCGAGCGAGACAGGGATGTCATGCTTTTAGCGTGTCCCGGAAACCCCCCGGATATCGCGCGCGCGTCAAAGTGGCACCAGAACCTCAGTTAGCCGCTGTCACTGTGGTTTGGTCTTGCTAGCGCGTGGCGGTCGTTGCCGATATGCTGGGCGGAAAAGAAGAGGACACTTGATGTCGCCTGACCAGGTTGCCGACTGGACTTCCCTGCTGCCGCCGCTGATTGCCATTGGTCTTGCGCTCTGGTTGCGCGCGGTCATCCCCTCGATCTTTCTCGGCATCTGGGTGGGCATGGTGCTCGAGAGCGGCGAGGGTCTGGACGGGGTGTTTACCGCACTGCTGGAAACCTTTCAGGTGCGCATCCTCCAGGTGATGCTGGACGCCGACAATGTTTCGGTGCTGTTGTTTACTGGCATGATCGGCGGCATGGTGGGGATTATCTCCCGCAACGGTGGCATGCACGGCATCGTCAACCTGGTGATGGGCTGGGCCCGCACGGTGCGCCGGGGGCAGCTATCGGTGTGGTTCCTGGGTCTGTGTATTTTCTTCGATGACTACACCAACACCCTGGTAGTGGGAAACACCGTGCGCCCGGTGACCGACCGGCTGAAGATTTCCCGGGAAAAGCTCGCCTACCTGGTGGACTCTACCGCGGCGCCGGTGGCCTGTATCGCCGTGCTCACTACCTGGATCGGTTACGAATTGGGGCTGATCAACAAGGCGATCTCAGGGTTGGAGGGGTTTGAAATGAACGCCACCGGTGTGTTCCTCAACTCCATTGCTTATAGCTTCTACCCGATACTGGCTATTTTTTTCGTGTTCCTGGTGAGCTGGACCTGTCGCGATTTTGGGCCCATGCGCAAGGCCGAGCTGCGCAGCCGGGTCACGGGCCAGGTGGCGCCTGTGTCCAGCGGTGAAAGCCTGGAGGCGCCGCTGGAAACAGAGGTCGCCGAGCACATTCCGCGCCGCGCCATCAATGCCTTGCTGCCGATTCTCACGCTGATCCTGAGCTGTTTTGTCAGTCTCTACATCACCGGCGAGGGCGATTCCCTGCGCGCCAGGCTCGGTTCCGCAGACGTCTATCGCGCCCTGCTGTGGGGATCATTTCTCGGTGCGTCGGTGGCGGGCGCCCTGACGCTGGGCCAGCGCATTATGTCACTGGAATCCCTGATCAAGTCCTGGGTGAGAGGTGTCAGCGTGATGGTCGAGCCGCTGATTATCCTGGTGCTGGCCTGGGCACTGTCGGATACCACCTCGGCACTGGGTACAGCGGATTTTCTGGTCGCCGCGACCGGCGACAAACTGATCCTGCCGCTGGTGCCGGCGGGCACCTTCCTGCTGGCGGCGCTAACGGCCTTTGCCACCGGCTCCAGCTGGGGTGTCATGGCGATCTTGCTGCCGCTGGTGATCCCGGTCATCTGGTCGGCGATACTGGCGGGCGGCGGTGTTCCGGTGGAATCCATGCCGCTGGTTTTCGCTACGGTGGCCAGCGTGCTGTGCGGGGCGGTTTGGGGGGACCACTGTTCGCCGATTTCCGATACCACGGTGCTTTCGTCGCTGGCTTCCGGCTGCGATCACGTTGAGCATGTTCGCACCCAGATTCCCTATGCGCTGTTAGTCGGCGCGGTGGCCGTGGTCGTCTGCCTGGTACCGGTCGGCTATGGCATGCCCTGGTGGTCGGGCCTGTTGCTGTCAGTCATTGTTCTGGTCCTGGCGCATCGCCTGCTGGGCGGACCCGTGGAAGTGGCGGACAGTCACTAGGCTCGTGGCCGGGGTCGTCCAGCAGGCGATGCGCCAGGACCAGAACAATGACTGACAGCAACAGGCCCGACCACCAGGGCATGCCATAGCCGACCGGTACCAGGCAGA
>JANQGK010000310.1 GCA_028277365.1 Halieaceae bacterium
GCCAGGCCCTCCATCAGGTAGATGAAGCCCTTGCCCGGCTCACCCAGTACATTCTCCTTGGGCACTTTTACATCGTTGAAGAACAGCTCTGCCGTGTCCTGGGCCTTGAGCCCCATCTTCTTCAGGTTGCGGCCGCGTTCGAACCCCTCCATACCACGCTCCACCAGAAACAGGGTCATGGCGTGGGGATTATTGTCCGGGTCGGTCTTGGCGGCCACCAGCACCACGTCGGCGTTGATGCCGTTGGAGATGTAGGTCTTGGAGCCGTTGAGTACCCAGTGGTCGCCCTGCTCCACCGCCGTACTGCGCATGCCGGCAAGGTCAGAGCCGGCGTCGGGCTCGGTCATGGCAATGGCGAGAACGGTTTCGCCGCTGACACATTTTGGCAGGAAGCGCTCGCACTGTTCCTCGCTGCCAAAACGCGTGAAATAGGGTCCGACCAGGCGGCTGTGCAGAGTGTTGTACCAGTCACCGGCACGGGCGTAGGCGGTTTCCTCGATGATGATCTGCTCGAAACGGAAATCGTACTCACCGACACCGCCGTACTTCTCGTCGGGCCAGATCATCAGCAAGCCCTGTTCGCCGGCCTTACGGAAGGCTGATGGGTCGACTCGTCCCTGCTCACGCCATTGTTCCATGTGCGGCACAATCTCTGCCGCCAGGAACTTGCGGTAAGTCTCGCGGAACATGTTCTGTTCTTCCGTGAAATCTCGTGGGAGCATCGAATACCTCTAGTCCGGATTTGAGCGGGCCTCAGTATCGACAGTGAGCCATGGGGCAACAATGACGGCCTTGGACAAATAAATTGACCCAAAATGACAGCCGGGAGTAGCATGTCGCCCCTTCGAACAAATCGACAGGGAATTGTGGCATGCGTGGGGCTCTGCTCTTGCTGTGCTTGTTTTGCGCTGGCCAGACTCCGGCCGGGGAGCCGGCCCCGGCGCCCGCCAACACCGGCAATGACACCCTGCAACGGGCCCTGGCCCAGGACCCCCGGCCCGACAAGATGTTCCCCCCGACCATCGAGGAGATCAGCTTTACTGTAGACGGGTCGCGGCTGTCCGGCATCCTCTACCTTGCCAACGGGCTGGGGCCACACCCCACGGTGATTCTGCTGCACGGCCTGCCCGGCAACGAGAAAAACCTGGACCTCGCCCAGGCCATGCGTCGCGCCGGATTCAACGTCATGTTCTTTCACTACCGCGGAGCCTGGGGCAGCGAAGGTGACTACGGCATTTCGCAGCAACCCGACGATGTGGCCGCCGCCGTGGACTTCCTGCGTGAGAACGCCGTGCGCCACCGCGTGGACGTCAATCACCTCAGCCTGCTGGGCCACTCGCTGGGTGGCTACGCCTCACTCGCAGCAGGCAGCCGCGACCCGGGGCTGGCTTGTGTTGGCGCCATGGCACCTGCCAACCTGGGCCTGATGGCGGAAGGCTTCCGCGCCGGCGAGCCCGGCGCTCTGGCCTTCCTGGATTACGCCGACGGCCTATTCATGCTGCGCAATTTTGACGGCGCCCACATGCGCAAAGACCTGCTGTCAGTGCCCGCGCTGCAGCTCGACACCCGGCTGTTCGGCCCGGGGCTGCGCGGCAAGTCGGTGTTCATGATCACCGGCACCGAGGACACGGTGCTGCCCCCATCTTCCATGTTCGACCCTACGGTGAAATCTTACCTGCGCGACCCGGCCATTCGCCTGCAGTATCACAAGATCCCCGGCGATCACTCCTTTTCCTACAGCCGCATCCAGCTGACGGAGCGCATCCTGGACTGGCTGGTCCACGATTGCCGCTAGCTACCCGGACCTGACCCATGCGGCAGCTTTCGATTTCGGTCGTGTTTGTCAGGGCGGTGCTCAAGCACGCTGTGGCCCAGGGACTGGATCCGGTGGAACTGCTGCGGCGCAACCGAATCTCGCCGCGGCTGCTGGACGAGGATGACGCAAGGATTTCCATCGAACGCTTCGCCGACCTTCAGGTAAGCGTGGTGATGAGCATGGAGGACGAGGCCCTGGGCTACGGTAGCCGGCCTCTGCCGATCGGCACCTGGTCGATGATGTGCTACGCGGTCATTCACTGCGACACGCTGGGCAAGGCGCTGGCCCGGTACTGCCGATTCTTTGGACTGTTTCAGCAGGTAGCAACGCCTCACCTGATCGTCGAAGACCAAAGCGCTATCGTCCGGTTAACCCCGATCCCCGACCGGTCTGGCGCAGACAGCTACGTCGCCGAGCTCGCACTGTTTAACTGTCACCGGTTCATGAGCTGGCTGGTGTCGGAGCTGCTGCCCGCCCAGGCGTTCAACTTTTCCCACTCACCCCCGCCGCACCTGGACGAGTATCGGCCCATGTTTGCCGGCAATCCGGTGAACTTCAACAAGCCACATGCTGAGATGGTATTGAATGAGGCGCTGCTGGATACGCCGGTGACCCAGAACGAACAGTCGCTGGCGCGATTTCTCCGCCATCCGGTGTTGGCTATGCTGACGCAACAGTACGATCAGACGAGTTGGACTGCGCGGGTCAAGCAGCTGCTGCGCAAGGATATGGTAGACATGCCGGAACTGGAGCCGGTAGCCGCGACGCTGGATATTCACCCCCAGACATTGAGGCGTCGCCTGGGCAAGGAAGGTACATCGTTCTCAGAACTCAAGGGACAGGTGCGCCGGGACGTGGCCCTTCACTACCTGGGCAAGCAGGGGCTCAGCATCGAGGAAATCGCCCACCGCGCAGGATTCTCGGAGTCCAGCGCCTTCATCCGCGCCTTCAAGGGCTGGACCGGGGTGACGCCCTATACCTACCGCAAGGGCCTCTGAGCTCCACAGCAGTTATTCTGCACCCGGTTCGTCGTTACCACACTGTCACCCGGCATCGGCGACCAACAATTCCTGTTGCAGCTCCTTCTTGACGAACTTGCCACTGGCGTTGCGCGGCAGCGGCTCATCCATGATCCAGATGTAGCGGGGAATCTTGAAGGCCGCCAGGTGGGCCTTGCAGAATTCGCGAATCTCCTCCGCCGTGGGGTGGGTGTCCTGGGCCGCAAAAATGGCCGCCCCCACTTCTTCACCGAGGCGCTCATCAGGCACCGCGAACACCGCGCACTCGGCCACTGAATCGTGCTTGTAGAGCGCGGTTTCGACTTCCGAGCAGTACACGTTCTCGCCGCCGCGCAGCACCATGTCCTTGGCGCGGTCTACCAGATAGACGAAGTTGTTCTCGTCCAGATAGCCGATATCGCCGGTGTGCAGCCATCCGTCGACGATAGTCTCCGCGGTGGCTTCCGGTCGGTTCAGGTAACCCTTGATAACCTGGGCGCCACGCACGCACACCTCGCCGGCCTCGCCGAGAGGCAGTGAGCTGCCTTGCTGGTCGATGACCTTCACCTCGTAGATCGGCATCACAATGCCGGCGCTGTTGGGCTTGTCGACAAAATAATCCCCCGCCGAGGCGCTGATAATCCCGCACACCTCGGTCATGCCGTAGCCCTGGGAAGGCCGCGCACCCTTGCCGGCCTTGTCAATTTTCTCCACCAGGTCAGGCTGCACGGCGGCGCCACCACCACCGAGGGCCTGCAGGCTTGAAGTGTCCCGGTGCTGGAAGTCGGGGTGACTGATGATCTCACGGCTCATCACCGGCACGCCGGTGAACGTGGTGATCTTTTCCTCCTCGATAATGCGCAGGGCTTCACCCGCATCCCACTTATACATATGCACCAGCTTGCCGCCGGCAATAGTGACTGTCTGGGCCAGGCAGTTGTTGGCGGTGACGTGGAACAGCGGCGTGGCCACGATGGCGGCAATCGGCGGCGCTCCGCCGTCCAGCGGATTGGCGCCCTCCTCGCCCTTGGCAGCGGCAGCGGCCATTGCCTGCGCCATGTTGATGAACATCAGGCTCATCAGGTTGTTGCAGCAACCGCGATGGGTGAGCTGCGCACCTTTTGGAAAGCCAGTGGTGCCCGAGGTATAGAAGATACAGGCATCGTCATCGGCATCGATGGCAACCTCTGGAAGCT
>JANQGK010000221.1 GCA_028277365.1 Halieaceae bacterium
CGACTTGTGAAGGCCGCCGAGGCCGACCTGGAACAGGCGCGGGTGAACCTGGCACGCACCCGGGTCTCCCTGCCCTTTACCGGGCGTATCGCCAATACCTATGTAGACCTCGGTCAATACGTCACCGTGGGCGCGCCCCTGGGCCGTGCCTTCGCCACCGACAAGGTGGAGATTCGCCTGCCCATCACCTACGACCAACTTGCAGCCCTGGGACTGCCGATCGGTTTCCGCGCCGATGCCGGCGCGGGCCTGCCGGTGACCCTGGAAGCCGACGTGGCCGGACGCAATCAGCAGTGGGAAGGCGAACTGCTGCGGCTGGATGCCTCCATCGACCGGGAAACCCGCACTCTCTACGCTATCGCCGAAGTGGAAGACCCCTATGGCGCCAATGTGTCCGCCAGCGGCATGCCACTGGCCGTGGGCCTGTACGTGACCGCCACCGTGCGTGGCCGAGAGCTCGCCGAAGCGGTGCGCATTCCCCGCAAGGCGCTGCGGGCGGGGGACACGGTCTACGTGATCAACAGTGACAACGAGTTGGAGATTCGCTCGGTCCGGGTCAGCCACAGCTCACCCCGCTATGCCATCGTCGAAGACGGCGTAAAGCCCGGCGATCGCCTGATTACTTCCACCATCCGCAACCCGATTCCCGGCATGGCCCTAAAAGCCGACGGCGATGGCGAAGCCCTGGTCAGCGCCAACCCGGCCGGCGGCGGACCGGGTTGAGGGGGCCCGCGGGGTGAAACAGCCAGCATGAAAAAGCTGATCGCCTGGTGGGTTCATAACCCGGTAGCCGCCAACCTGTTGATGGTGGGCATCCTGTTGGCCGGCTTCCTCGGCTTCAACGCCATGGAGCGCGAGGCCTTCCCCTTCTTCAAACCCAACCAGGTCGAAATCGAGGTGACCTGGCCCGGCGCTGCTCCCCAGGAAGTAGAGGAGCAGATCATTCTGCGCATTGAAGAGGCGCTAAAGGGCGTCGATAACGTCTACCGGGTCTACGCCACCGCGTCGGAAAACCTCGCCCGCCTCGACGTGCAGACCTACGCCGGGGTCAATCTCGATGCGTTCCTCGACGAGGTGAAGAACGCCGTCGACTCGGTCACCTCCCTGCCGCGGGATGTGGAAAACACCCAGGTGCGCCGCACCGTATTCCGCGACGAGATGGCGCGGGTTGCGGTGCACAGCGAGGTGCTGACCGAACGCCAGCTGGTGCGACTCGCGCAGGACCTGCGCGACGAGATGGCCGGCCTGCCCTATATATCCATCGTCGAGTTGTTCGGTGCTCGCAAAGAAGAGGTATCGATTGAACTGTCGGAGCTCGACATGCGCCGCTATGGGCTGAGCTTCGACCAGGTCGCCGACGCCGTGCGCGCCAGCTCTATCAACCTCTCTTCGGGCCAGGTGCGCACCGACACGGGTGATGTCCGCCTTCGGGCCCGCAACCTGGCCGACACTGAGCAGGATTTCGCCCGCATCGTGGTGCGCCAGACCGACGGCGGCGGCATCGTGTACCTGAGCGATGTGGCCACCATCATCGACGGCTTCGAGGACGAGGACATTCTCGCCACCCTCGACGGCGAGCCGGCGGTGCTGCTGCAGGTGATGTCCCAGGAATACATGCAGGTGGTGAAGAGCAGCGAAGCCCTGCGCGGCTGGCTGGACGAGCGCCGCCAGACCCTGCCCGAGGGGGTCAACCTCACGCTGTGGGGAGACTCGGCGGATATCTACCGCGGTACCATGGATACCATCATGCAGTCTGCCTACCTGGGTCTGCTGCTGGTGTTCCTGATACTGATCCTGACCCTGCGGCCCAAGGTGGCCCTGTGGGTGACAGCCGGCATTGCCGTGGCCTTCCTCGGCACCTTTTCGCTATTGCCCGCCAACGGCGTATCCCTGAACGTGATGTCCACCTTCGCCTTCCTGCTGGTGTTGGGGATTGTCGTGGACGATGCCATCGTGGTGGGCGAGAGTATCCACCAGCACAGCCACAGCGGCGGGGGCGGACCTGACAGCGCCATCGAGGGCGCCTTCGCGGTATCCAAACCGGTGATCTTCGCGGTGCTGACGACGGTGATCGCCTTCGCACCCTGGTTCTTCGTGTCCCTGGCCGAGGCACAGATCACCAAACAGCTATCGGTGGTGATCACCGTGGCGCTGCTGATCTCCATCATCGAGGCCTTCTTCATTCTGCCCGCCCACCTGCGCAAGCTCGAACACCGCGAGAAGCTGTCCGGCCTGGCGCGTCAGCAAAAGCGCCTCGAAGAAGGCCTGGTGAGTATCGCCCGCGGCCCCTTCCGGCGCTGCCTGGCCGCCGCCATCCAGCGCCGCTACCTGACGGTGAGCATTTTCATGGGCGCTTTCCTCATCAGCATCGGCGTGTTTTCCAGCGGCTGGGTCAAGTTCGCCTTCATGCCCGAGGTGCAGGGCACCCAGGTTTACGTACAGGCGCAGATGCCCACCGGTAACCCCTACTCCCGCTCGTTGGAGATTCTCGACCAGTTCCAGTCAGCCCAGCGGGTATTGATCGAGGAAGTGGAAGCCCGCGCCGAGGAAGGCGGCACCGGCGAGCTGATTCACGGCTGGTATACGCGGGCCCGGCGCGACAGCGTGCTGGCCATTATCGAACTGGTGCCGCCGGAGCTGCGCGACATGACCGCCAAGGAGACCGCCGACCGGCTGCGGGTTCTGGTGGGCGACGTGCCGGACGCCGACGAGATCGAGATCAACTACACCATCGACAATGAATCGCCGGGCGTGTCCTATGTGCTGCGCCACCGCGACAGCGAGGTGCTGGCCGCCGCCAGTCTGGAACTGAAAGCCCAGCTACAGTCCTACGACGGCACCTTCTTCGTGCGCGACAACCTGCAGGGCCAGACCGAAGAGCTGCATATGAGCCTGCTGCCGGGCACCGAGAAGCTCGGCCTGACCCTGGCCGAGGTGTCGCGCCAGGTGCGCCAGGCTTATTACGGCGAAGAGGTGCAGCGCCTGCCACGGGAGAACGGCGATGTG
>JANQGK010000270.1 GCA_028277365.1 Halieaceae bacterium
GTCCATGGAGACCCGACCCACCAGCGGGGCGCGCCGGCCGTTGATCAACACCGGGGTGCCGTTAC
Source organism: Halieaceae bacterium (assembly GCA_028277365.1). Classification (GTDB taxonomy): domain Bacteria; phylum Pseudomonadota; class Gammaproteobacteria; order Pseudomonadales; family Halieaceae; genus JANQIO01. The sequence goes on from JANQGK010000270.1 coordinate 66, forward strand.
CGGCATTGCGCGGGTAGCCGTCACCATAGCCCACCGGTACCGTGGCAACCTGGCTATTGCGGCGGGCGGTCCAGGCGCCGCCGTAGCCCACGGTCTCGCCGGCGGCGACTTCCCGAACCGCGATCACCTGTGATTGCAGGGTCATCACCGGCTTCAGCTTGTCCGCCTCCTGGTGCGGGGCTCGGAACGGGGACTGCCCGTAGAGCATCACGCCGGCCCGGTTCCAGGCGCTGCGCGCGTCCGGCCAGCCCAGTAGCCCCGGAGAGTTCGCCATGCTGTGAGGTGCACCCAGCGACGCAGTATGCTGCAGGAAGGCGCTGATCTGTTGGAGCGTGAAGTCGTTGTCTAAATCATCGGCGCAGGCCAGGTGAGTGGCCAGCACCACGCCATCCGCCACATTGGCCGTAGCGCGCAGGCGCTTAAGCAGGTCGGCGGCGTCCGCCAGCGCAAAGCCGAGCCGATGCATGCCGCTGTCGAGTTTCAGCCAACAAGTCAGTGGCCCGGGCAACGAGGCCGCTTCCAGCGTGTCCAGCTGCCAGCTGTTCTGCAGCATGACCCAGAAATCGCGCCGCGCGGCGATCTCCAGCTCCGCCGGTTCGAAAAAACCCTCCATCAGCATGATGGGGCGGTTGAGGCCGGCATTGCGCAACTCCTCCGCCTCTTCGATACAGGCTACCGCAAATGCGCTCACCAGCGGTTCCAGGGCTCTCGCGGCGGGGATCGCGCCATGGCCGTAGGCATTGGCCTTGACCACCGCCATCAGGCCGCCCTCGCCGCCGAGGCTGCGTGCCAGGCGGCAGTTGTGACGCAGGGCTTCGAGGTCGACGATAGCCTGGGTGGGTCGCGCCATCAGTAGTCGTATTTGAATTCCGAGAACAGGGTCTGGGCGCGCTCCCAGAGCGGGCCGGGTTCGCCTTCGCCCACTGGCACACCGTCCACCATCACCACTGGCGCCACTTCCTTAGTAGATGACGTCAACCAGACCTCGTCGGCATGGCGCAGCTCATCCAGGGTGATCACCCGCTCCTCGATGGGAATGCTGCCATCGGCGCGCAGGATTTCCACCAGCAGCAGGCGGGTGATGCCGGGCAGGATCTGGTGGTCGGTGTCGGGTGTGACGACCACACCGTCTTTCACAATGAACACGTTGCAGGCGGCGGCCTCGGTGATCTCGCCTTCGGCGTTGTACAAAATAGTCTCGTCACTGCCGCTGCCATGGCTCTGGTTGTAGTGAATCACGTTGCCAAGCAGGGCGGTGGACTTGATATTGCAGCGCCGCCAGCGCAGGTCTTCGGTGGTAGTGACCGAGAATGTTTTGGTGGTGGAGCGATCCGCCACCGGCGCCGGTGGAATCTCGAAGGTGTAGCCGAACACGGTGGGTTTCACGCCCTCGGGGTAGGCGTGGTTGCGCTTGCTATCGGCGCCGCGGCTGACATGCAGGTAAATGCCCAGGTCGCCGCCGCCGTTTTCCTCGATCAGCCGGTCGCAGACCGCTTGCCACTGCTCTTCGCCCCAGTCCAGCCTGATGTCGATCGCTGCCAGACCGTTGGTCATGCGCTCGATGTGGGGACCGAAGCCCACCATGCGCCCGCCGTAGGAGGGCACAACCTCGTAGATGCCGTCGCCGAACAGAAAGCCGCGGTCCATGGGACTGATGCGCGTCTCTTCCAGCGGCAGGTATTCGCCGTTGAGGTACGCGATTGTCATGCTGCTTCTCCAAAACCGGTCAGTTCGCGCAGTGATTGCAGAATAGTTTCGCCGATTTCCGCTCCGAAACCATCCTCGGTGGGGGTCGGCTGGCGGGTTACGCCATCGACGCTGCCGCGCTCGCTCAGGTAGTTGAGCAGGCGGCGCGGTGAGATATGCGCCAACAGATCTTCGCCGCGCCAATACCCCAGTAGAGCGATCAGGCCGTAAGCGCCCCAGTTGGACACATCGGCTACCAGCAGCTCGCCGCAGCGGGTGGTACTGGGCTCGATGTCTAAGGCTTCTAAGGTATCGAGGACGTTCCCCATGCCGATTTCGTTGCCGCCGTCGCCGATCGCAATGGTGGGGCAGCCGGCCAGTTCCACAAAGTAGTCGAAGCAGGCGCAGCGTTCAGTGATGTCTTCGCCCAGCATGTTGTAGTAGCGCCCTCTGGCGGTCAGCCCCGGCCGTTCGATGCTGATTACCGCACTGGGCTTAATGCGCACCAGGGCATCCAGGGTGCTGATCTCCGGGTCGCCTACGCGCCGCCCACCGCGCAAGCGCACCGGTTCGACGCCTTCATCGGTCACGCGGCCGGCACTGTCCCCAACGGCGATTTCGTGTACCCGGTAATCCTCCGCCAGGGTCTGGGACAGCGGCGTGCCGCACACCAGTACGGGGTCTGCGCCGAGATACTCGAGCGTTTCGTAAAGCGCCAGCGCGCCCACCGGGCCGTCGGTTTCGTAGGTGCCGTCGACCGGGAAGCCGGTGCCGATCAGCACCGTGCCGCGGATACCGCGCAAGGCCTGCGCAGCGCGCAGGTAATAGCCGGGTTCAAGCACTTCCTGCACGGCGGCCATGCCGCGGTGGTTGCGGTCTACCAATAGGTTCTCGATGGCGGTACTCAGCGCCAGGTCTTTATCGCCGCTGTTGAGATCAGTCATTGACGGGGTCCAGTGTCATTCGCCGGTGCATGCTGTCGGCCATGTGGTACAGGTTGTCGGCGGCGTGAGGCGTTACCGGCTCGAAACGCACGGTGGCGCCGGGCATCAGCTGCGCCAGTTTACCCGCATCCAGTGACAGCACCGAACCGATTTTAGGATAGCCGCCGATGGTCTGCCGGTCCTGGAGCAGCACGATGGGCTTGCCGTCGGCGGGTATCTGGATGGCTCCCATGCAGATACCTTCCGAAAGAATGCCCTCGATATCGCATCGGATGGCCGGCCCTTCCAGGCGGTAGCCCATGCGGTCGGCGCGCTCGGTCACCGTGTAGGCGCCGGAGAAGAAGCGCCGCTGTTGCAGGCGCGGGAAGCTGTGCTGCTGGTAGCCCGGCAGCACGCGTACAGTGATATCTGTCCGGTAGGAGGTCCGGTTGGGGCCGTTTAGTTCCAGGCACTGTTGCTCGGTGGTGCCGTGGGCGACCACTTGCCCGCCCAC
>JANQGK010000349.1 GCA_028277365.1 Halieaceae bacterium
ACGGCGCGGCTCGCACGCTGCTGACGATCGGCCTGTACTCGAATATCTCCTGGGTGGCCATGCTGTGTACCCTGCTGGGCGGTGGCAGCCTGGTGATCCACCGGCGCTTTGATGCGCGGGCGTTCATCGACACCGTCCGCCAGGAGCGCGTGACCCACACGGCTATGGTGCCCATCCAATTCCAGCGCGTGATCGAGGCACTGGGTGCCGGTGATGACGTGTCCAGCATGCAGTCGATGATGTCCTGCGGCTCGCCTCTGCACGAGCCACTCAAGCGCGACATCTTTGCGGCCTTCTCCTGCGGCGTCATCGAACTGTATGGCCTCACCGAGGGCATAATCACCACTCTCGATCCGGAAGACGCAGAGGGCCGCTGGGCTTCAGTGGGCAAGCCGCTGCCGGGCACAGATCTCCGCATTGTCGATGAAGGTGGCGCCGCGCTCCCGGTGGGGGAGAGCGGCGAAATTGTTTCCCGCGGCCGCATCACCATGCCCGGCTACTGGCAGCGCGATGACGCCAACGCCGAGGCCTCGCTGGTGGACGAGTCGGGTGTGCAGTGGCTGCGTTCCGGAGATATCGGCAAGCTCGACTCCGAGGGCTTTCTCTATATCGTCGACCGCAAGAAGGACATGATCCTGTCCGGCGGCCAGAACATTTACCCCCAGGACATCGAGGCAGTGCTGGTGCGCCACGACGACGTCAACGACGTGGCGGTCATCGGTGCCGCCAGCAAGCGCTGGGGCGAAACCCCGGTGGCCCTGGTGGTGCCGGAGCAAGCCGCCGCTTTTGATGCCGAGGCGGTACTGGCCTGGGCCAACGGCCAGCTCGGCAGGCAGCAACGGCTGGCGGATGTGCAGGTGGTTGGCGAACTGCCGCGCAACCCCAACGGCAAGATACTGAAGCGGGAATTGCGCAGCCAGTTCGCGACGCTAAGCTACGATTGAACCCTGCGGAGGTGAGATGCATGGCAAGCTTTAAAGATCTCTACTACCGCGGCCACGACGGCCTCAGGCTTTATGCCCGCGATTACCAACACCCCTCACCGAGGGCCACTGTCCTGTGTATGCACGGCCTGACCCGCAACTCGGCCGACTTCGCCGGCATTGCCGATCACCTGGCACAAGACTACCGGCTGATCGTGGTGGAGCAGCGCGGCCGCGGCAACTCAGAGTGGGACGTCAACGCCGCCAACTACCAGCCCGCCGTCTACGTGCAGGACATGTTCGCGCTGCTCGACCAACTCGAACTCAACAGTGTCGTTCTGCTGGGCACTTCGCTGGGCGGCCTGATGTCGATGATCATGGCGGCCGTGCAGCCCCAGCGCCTGCGCGCGGTGATCATGAATGACATCGGCCCGGTGGTGAACCCGGAGGGTCTCGAGCGCATCAAGAATTACGTGGGCAAGTCCGGCCCGGTCAATAGCTGGGCAGAGGCGGTGAAACAGCAGAAAGCGATCAGTGCCAAGGAGTTTCCGGATTTCACGGAGCAACAGTGGCTGGACTTCTGCCACGCCCTGTACCGGGAAAACGAAGAGGGTGTACCGGTACTGGCCTACGACCCGGCGATCTCCCAGCCCATGACCGAAGACCAGGACGCCGCCGTACCCCCCGACCTGTGGCCCGCCTTCGATGCTCTCACACCCATCCCAACGCTGGTGATTCGCGGCGTGCTCTCTGACATACTCGCGGAGGACTGCGTGGCGGAAATGCAGTCCCGCAAGCCGGATTTGAAGGTGGCGCAGATTCCCAACCGCGGTCACGCCCCTATCCTCGACGAGCCGGACAGCATTGCCGCTATCGATCACTTTTTAGAGGAGGCCCTGTCATGACCCGTATTCTGCTGGCACTTGCCGTCACCACCCTGCTCGCCGCCTGCGCTGCCGAAGAAGAGCCCAAGGGCGTCATTCCTCAGCACCAGCTTGACTCCATGAACAAAGCCACGGACGTCGAAGCGATGATGCAGAATGCGGAACAGGATCGCCGCGAGCAGATCGACAACCAGTAAACTGCAATATTGAGTTGGTGAGGCCTGACTCGATGGTGATGGGCCAAGCTGTGTAGGCGGTTCGCGAAACCTTCAGGGCGCGCAGCGACCGTTTCGCGAACCGCCTACACAGCTCGGCCCTGGCGAAACGCTGGAATAAGGAATTGCCGGATCAGGCCCGTTCGGGTAGCTCGGGTGCCTGCAGAACTTCGCGTTCGCCGCGCACCACGATAGTGTGGCCGCTGACCTCTACCAGGCCTTCGCTCTCCAGCTTCTTGAGCATGCGCCCCGCCACCTCGCGGGAACAGCCGGCAATGCGCGCCAGCTCCTGGCGAGACACCTTGAGTTGCATGCCGTCCGGGTGGGTGAGGGCGGCGGGTTCACGGCAGAGGTCGAGCAGGGCGTTGGTGATGCGACCACGGGCGTCGACAAAAGCGAGGTCGTGCAGCTTGCGGGTGGTCTGGGTCAGGCGCTCCGCCATCTGCGCGCCGATGTGGTACAGCACGTCCGGGTACTCGTCCTTCAAGTTGTGGAAGGCCTCGTAGCCGATCTCGGCTACCTCACACTCTGTCTTGGCCTGCACTGTGGCGTAACGGACTTTGCTGACCCGCTTGTACAGGCCCATCTCGCCGAAAAAGTCGCCGGCGTTGACGTAGCTGAGAATCAGGTCCTGGTCGTCATCACTCTTAATGCTGATGGCTAGCGTGCCGTCCATGACAAAGAAAAAGGATTCACTGGGCTCCCCCGCCTCGACGATAATCGAGCGCGCCTTGAAGCGCTTGCGATCGCAGTGATCGAGGAAGCTTTCCAGGTTCGGCAAGTTTGCAAGGATCTGGGGATTTATCAACAGTGTTCCATTTAATGGTCTTGTTTTTTCGGTAGTGTAAAGCCCTTTGGCGGGTGTCTCCAGTGCTATGATGCCGAAATTCCGGCGCTAAAAGTCGTCCCGCACAGTTGTTTGTAGTTAGCTAATAGTCGCTTCTGGTTGACTAATAGTTGTTTCTGGTTGGTAAGTAGCTGTTTCTGGTTGGAAGTAGCTGTTTCTAGTTGGCAAGTAGTTGTTTGAACCCCGCACCCGGACGCATTCATGGCAGCACACATCCGCGGTATTCACCATATTAATTTCCTGGTGCGTGACCTCGACCAGGCGGAGTTACGCTACCGGGAAATGCTCGGGCTTGGTCCCGCCCTGCGCGACCCACTGCCAGGGCGTGGCGTATTGACTGCGCGCTTCCGGCTGGGTGATGCCTGGCTGGTGCTGGTGCAGCCCACCGGGGAAGAGGGCGAGCCGGCCCGCTTGCTGCGTGAACACGGTGAGGGTTTCATGTTGCTGTCGCTGAACGTTGCCGACCTCGACGAGGCCGCGGCCAACGCATCGGCAGCCGGTGTCCCAGTCGGGCCAGAGCGCAGAGGACTGGAAGGCTGGCGGGTGGCGGATTTGGATAGCGGCGAAACCTTTGGTGCCCAACTGCAACTGTGTGAGGACCCCAATGGATCTTGATCGCCAGGCCGTGGGCCTGGGCGAGTGCCCGGCTTTGCTGCTGGTAGACATGATCAACGGTTTCACCGATCCCGCCTGTCCCTTGGGCAGCGATTGCGCCGGCGTGGTGGCCGCCAATGCGACACTGCTGGCGGCGTTTCGTCAGCGCGGGCTTCCAGTGTTCTACACCACCGTGGTGTATCACGACGCGGCGCAGGCGCGGGTGTTTCGCGTCCGCCTGCCGGCGCTCAACGTGTTGGCGCCGGGCTCCCGCTGGGTGGAGGTAGACCCAGCACTGGCGCCGCAGACCGGCGAAGTCGTGGTGGAGAAACAGTGGGCCAGCGCCTTCTATGGCACCAACTTGGCCGACCAGCTTCGCGCGTGTGGCGTCGACTCGCTGATAGTGACAGGCCTCACCACCAGCGGCTGTGTGCGCGCCACCGTGGTGGACGGCCTGCAGCACGACTACCCGGTGGTAGTGCCGCGGGAGGCGGTAGGTGACCGCAACGGCGCGGCCCACGAGGCCAACCTGCACGACATGAATGCCAAGTACGCAGACGTGCTGTCCTTAGAGGAAGTCCTGGCCCTGCTCGAAGGGTGATTCCTGACTGGTCTGAAACCCGCTTTCCCACGTACGTCTAAAAGTTGTCCAGCTTTATGGGCATATAACAGTCCATCTTCAGGGGCGTATAACAATGCAAAAACGTGTGGTTTGTCAGGCGGTCGCGGCCGCCATTGTGGGTACGGGTATGGCTTTGCCGCCGGCAGCATCGGCACAGGCACTGCTGGAAGAAATCGTGGTTACTGCGCGTAAGCGCTCAGAAAGTCTGCAGGACGTGCCCATCGCCGTCACGGCCTTCACCAGCGACCAGATCCAGGACGCCGGTATCGAACGGCCCCAGGACTTCATCATGCTGACGCCCAATGTCACCATCGTGGACACCGCCAACACCGGTGATACCCAGGTGACGATTCGCGGCCAGTACTCCACCCGGGACTCGGAAAGCTCCTTCGCCTACGTGCTCGACGGGGTGCTGATTACCAATCCCAACGGCTTCAACGGCGAGCTCTTTGATATCGAGCAGATCGAAATCCTCAAGGGCCCCCAGGGTGCCCTGTACGGCCGCAACGCGGTCTCCGGCGCCATCATCGTCAACAGCAAGCGGCCCACCAACGAATTCGAAGCGCGCATTAAGGGCGGTGTGGGTGACGATAACCTGGTCAAGGGCCAGGCCATGGTCAGCGGGCCGATCGTAAAAGACGAACTTTTCGGCCGTGCCACTATCAGCTACCGCGACACCGACGGCCAGTTCGAAAATGAACTGACCGGTGCTGACGACGCCATCAACTACATGGAAGACACCAGCGCACGCCTGCGCCTGGTCTGGGAACCCAATGAGCGACTGAGCCTGGATTCGCAGTTGTTTTACCGCGACGTCGAGGCGGGTGCGATCAACTTCAACGCCACCTTTGCTCTGCCGGGGGCGGCGGCCTTTCTCGGCAACTCGGACCTTAACAAGGACGTGAACGACACGGACTTTAACTTCATCTTCAACGTGCCGGGCGAGAATGAGCAGGAGAACACCTTCTTCTCCATCAAGGCCGACTATGAGATGGACTTCGCCACCCTCACGGTGATCGGCGCCTACGATGACCTGGAAGAATCACTGCTGTCGGATGGCACCAGCGCGGCCTTCGGAGGCTATTCCCTGGGCAACCCGGAATCCCAGGCGGCCTGTACCGAGACCTACAACAACTTCGACACATCGCTGCTGGTCAGCCCCTTCTTCGCGATCCAGGACGGCAACCCGCCTGGCACCTTCGTACCGGAGTTTGGCAACCTGAACGGCCTGCTGCCGGCCTACTCGCCCACTACCTGCGACGGCTACCAGTACCAGGAGCGCAACCAGGAGAGCACCTCCATCGAAGTCAAGCTGACCTCGAACGACGAAGGCCTCTTCCGCTGGGTCGCCGGCCTGTACTACGCCAACATCGAGCGTGAAGTGGTAGTGGCTTACGGCGCCGACCTGGGTCTCGGCTTCCAGAAGACCCCCTATGTCCCGCCGGAGGGACCCAACCCTACTGACCAGCTGTTCTGGGACGATTTCGACACCGAGGTGTTTGCCGTCTTCGGCCAGGTGGAACTCGACGTGGGCGAGCGCGGCGAACTGGCCCTGGCGCTGCGCTATGACGAGGAGCAGCGTGAGGTCTCCAACAACGTGCCGAACGTGCGCGCCGCGCAGATATTTGGCTTCTTCGGCGAGACCCCGCCCATCAACCCGGCCTTCGACGGCTCTGGCACCGACACCATCCCGGACCGCGACGAGACCTTCGACGAGTGGCAGCCGAAGATCAGTTACACCCACGCCTTCTCGGATGACCTGAACGTGTACGGCTCCTACGGGGTCGGCTTCCGCTCCGGCGGCTTCAACAGTATCGGCAGTCAGGCGACCGTGAACGGCACCTTCGGCACCTACCCGACGGCGCCGCAGAACGTGCGCGACGACTTCGACAAGGAAGTCACCGACACTTACGAGATCGGCGTAAAATCCAAGTGGCTGGACAACCGCCTGCGGGTCAATGCAGCGGTGTTCTACACCGAGATCGACGACTACCAGTTCTTTAACTTCTTCGCCGGTCCCTTCGGCCTGCTGCGGGTCGTCACCAACATCGACGAAGCCGAAATCTGGGGTGCCGAGGTGGACTTCGCCTGGGCCTTCAACGAGTACTTCACCTTCTCCGGTGGCTACGGCATCGTCGATACCGAGATCAAGGAAAACCAGAACCGCCCCTACACCGAGGGCAACGACCTGCCCTACGCCCCGGAGTCCAACGGCACCTTGAGCCTGGATTTCCGCGCCCCGGTGTTCGGCGACCTGGAGTTCACCACCCGCGTCGACTACCAGTACGTCGGCACCACCTGGTTCCACTCGGTGCAGAGCAACGAGACGGTGAATTTCTTCACCGACCTGTCTGAAGTCTACGGCGTACCGGGCTTCGGCTTTGGCACCAGTGAGTACTCCAACACCGAGCGCAACGACTACTTCACCATGAACCTGCGCGTCGGCCTGCACGGTGAACAGTGGTCGGTGGTGGCCTGGAGTCAGAACCTCACCGACGAAGACTACCTGGAAGAGGTGATCCCGGCACCGGAGTTTGGCGGCTCTTTCAACCACCCGAACCCGGGCCGCATCAGCGGCGTGGACTTCACCTACAGCTTCTGACGCCCCCAACCCGGCACAGAAAACACCCAGGGGCCTTCGGGGCCCCTTTTTTGTGCCGTCCCAGATATTGAAGCCCATCGCTTTTCGCTTCGGAAGCCGCACGCGCCGCACCTGGGGTCTTTCCGGGACGCGCTAAAAGCATGACGTCCCTGTCTCGCTCGACTGCGGCCGTCCTGGCCGCAGACGGTCCCGGAAAGACCCCAGGCACCCCGCGCGCTCCTCACGTACTACATCAGGGAACAATTCTCCGGCGTCGCATGAAGAATTTCGCACTGTACGAGGGCGTGAACTGTGTACTCCCCCTCCCCGGACCGTCGCCAGCCAGGGATGGCTGGCGCCGAGCGAGACAGGGACGTCATGCTTTTAGCGTGTCCGGGGAGGGGGAGTACACAGTTTGCGCCCGCGCTACGGAGCCAAAAGGACCGCGCGTGCGGCGTTGTGGCGCCAAAAAGAGCTGACAAACAGGTTAAGGCTTCGTTGCAGGGTGTCGGCGGGAAGTCCCTGTGGTCTTGCGCTGGCTCAAGGTATTTTTTGCGGGCTGCCTGCACAGTATCAGCTGGCCCTGTGTGTTCGAGGGCAGCGGAGACTGGAATGAAGGCGCAGCAAACGGTAATGCTGGACGGCAACGAAGCCGCGGCGCGAATTGCCCATCTGCTCAATGAAGTGGTGGCAATCTACCCAATCACGCCGGCCTCGCCCATGGGGGAGCATGCCGACGATTGGAGCGCCGCGGGTGTCACCAATCTCTGGGGCGGCGTCCCGGATGTGATCGAGATGCAGAGCGAGGCCGGTGCCGCCGGCGCCATCCATGGGGCCCTGCAGGCCGGCAGCCTGGCCACCACCTTCACCGCCTCTCAGGGCCTGCTGCTGATGTTGCCCAACATGTTCAAGATTGCCGGTGAGCTTTCGCCCACGGTTATCCATGTGGCGGCGCGCACGGTGGCCACCCATGCCCTGTCGATCTTCGGCGACCACAGCGATGTGATGGCGGTGCGCACCGCCGGTTTCGGCATGCTCTGTTCCAACTCGGTGCAGGAGGCCCTGGACTTTGCCTTTATCGCCCAGCAGGCCAGCCTGCGCGGGCGGGTGCCCATGCTGCACTTCTTCGACGGCTTCCGTACCTCCCACGAGGTGGCCAAGGTGCAGTTGCCCGAGCGCGAGTTGCTGAGGCGGCTGCTGGACCATGATGCGGTACGCGACCACCACGGCCGGGCGATGGTGCCGGAGCAGCCGGTATTGCGCGGCAGCTCCCAGAACCCCGATGTTTTCTTTCAGGCCCGGGAGGCTATCAATCCCTACTACGATGGCTTCCCCGCCATCGTCCAGCAGGTGATGGACGAGTACGCGGAGGCCACCGGCCGTCACTACCGGCTGTTCGACTATTTTGGTGACGAGGCCGCCGAGCGGGTCATCGTGATCATGGGTTCCGGTGCCGACACCGTGCGCGAAACGGTCGAGGCGCTGACCGCGAGAGGCGAAAAAGTGGGCGTGCTGGCGGTGCGCCTGTTCCGACCTTTGGACCCGGCCGCCCTGGTGGCCGCGCTGCCGGCGAGCTGCCGGGCGATGGCGGTGCTCGACCGCACCAAGGAACCCGGCGCCGACGGCGAACCACTGTACAAAGACGTGGTGACGGCGCTGGCGGAGCACTGGCAGGGCGATCATCCTCGGCTCTGCGGGGGCCGCTATGGGCTTTCGTCCAAGGAATTTACCCCTGCGATGGTAGCGGCCGTTTACGCAGAGCTCGACGCCGAGCAGCCGCGCCGCCGCTTCACCGTGGGTATCCGGGATGACGTCAGCCAGCTGAGCCTCGACTGGGATGAGAGCTTCCGCAGCGGCGCCCACTCCGACAGCGTGCAGGCGTTGTTCTACGGACTCGGTTCCGACGGCACGGTCAGCGCCAACAAGAATTCCATCAAGATCATCGGCGAGCAGACCGACCTGTACGCCCAGGGCTACTTCGTCTACGACTCCAAGAAATCCGGCGCTGTCACCATCTCCCACCTGCGTTTCGGGCCGCGTCCGATTCGTTCTGCCTACCTGGTGGAAGACGGCGAGGCCGGTTTCGTCGCCTGCCACCAACCAGTATTCCTGGAGCGCTACGACATGCTCGAGAAGGCCGCCCCGGGCGGCATCTTCCTGCTCAATACCGATACTGAGCCCGAGTTGGCCTGGGACTGCCTGCCGCGCAACTACCAGCGCCACATCATCGATAAGCAGCTACGCTTCTACGTGATCGACGCCTACAAGGTCGCGGCGGAGAACGGCCTGGGCAAGCGCATCAACACCATCATGCAGACCTGCTTCTTCGCCATTGCCGACGTGTTACCCACCGCGGACGCCATCGCCGCCATCAAGCAGGCAGTGGCAACCACCTACGGCCGCAAATCAAAGCGCATCGCCGAGATGAACCGCGACGCCATCGACGCCACCCTCGATGAGTTGCACGCGGTGGATATCGGCCGCGAGGCGAACAGCACCGCAGAGTCCGGTACTGCCATCTCCGAGGGGGCGCCCGACTTCGTCAAGCGGGTAACCGCCGAGATCATTGCCGGCCGCGGCGACCTGATCCCGGTCAGCCAGTTCCCGGTAGACGGCACCTGGCCGATCGGCACCGCCGCTTTCGAGAAGCGCAACCTGGCGCTGGAGATCCCGGTGTGGGAGACCGACCTGTGCACCCACTGCGGCAAGTGCGTATTCGTGTGTCCGCACTCGGCGATCCGCTCCAAGGCCTTCCCCGAGGCATTGCTGGCCGATGCACCGTCCACCTTCAAGAGCCTGCAGATCAAGGGCAAAGATTTCCCCCAAGGCGTGCACATCAGCTACCAGGTGGCGCCGGAGGACTGCACCGGCTGCACCCTGTGCGTGGATATCTGCCCGATCCGCGACAAATCCAATGCCAGCCGCAAGGCGCTCAACATGGCAGCGCAGCCGCCGCTGCGGGAGAGCGAGGCGGCCAACTTCGAGTTTTTTGAGTCGCTGCCGGAGTACGACCATGCAGCCATCAAGCTCAGCACCATGAAAGGCTCGATGTTGCTGGAGCCCCATTTCGAGTTCTCCGGCGCCTGCGTGGGCTGCGGCGAGACGCCCTACGTGCGCCTGGCCAGCCAGCTGTTCGGCGACCGCATGATCGTGGCCAACGCCACCGGCTGTTCTTCCATCTACGGCGGCAACCTGCCCACCACGCCCTGGCGCGCCAATGCCGAGGGTCGCGGCCCGGCCTGGAACAACAGCTTGTTCGAGGACAACGCCGAGTTTGGTCTGGGCATCCGGGTCGCCATCGACAGCCAGCGGGCGCGGGCGCGAGACATGCTGGATGCCCTGCGCGGCGAACTCAGCGAGGGCCTGGCTCAGGCCATTCTCGATTGCCGGGAACAGGATGAAGCCGAGATTCACGAGCAGCGCCAGCGAGTGGCGCAGCTGAAATCGGAACTGGCCGACAGCAGCCATCAGCGGGCGGACAGCTTGCTGGGTCTGGCCGACGCCCTGTGCCATCGCAGCGTGTGGATTATGGGTGGCGACGGCTGGGCCTACGACATCGGCTTCGGCGGAGTCGACCATGTGTTGGCCTCGGGCCGCAACGTCAACATTCTGGTGCTGGACACCGAGGTTTATTCCAACACCGGCGGCCAGACCTCCAAGGCCACGCCCCGCGGCGCGGTGGCCAAGTTCTCCGCCGCCGGCAAGCCCACCGGCAAGAAAGACCTGGCCCGCATCGCCATGGACTATGAGAACGTCTACGTGGCCCACGTCGCCTACGGCGCCAAAGACACGCAGACCCTTAACGCTTTCCTGGAAGCGGAGAGCTACCCGGGCGTCTCTCTGATCATTGCCTACTCACCCTGTATCGCCCACGGGGTGGACATGTCCAACAACCATCGCCAGCAGAACCTGGCGGTGGACAGCGGTCACTGGCCCCTGTTCCGCTTCGACCCCAGGCGCGAGCACAAACCGTTGAAGCTGGATTCCAAGCCTCCTTCCGTACCCTACCGACAGTTCGTGGAGTCGGAGACCCGCTTCGGCATGCTCTGGTACGCCGAGCCCGGCCGCGCTGAGGCGCTGCTGGCGGAGGCCGAGGAAGAGGTGCGCGAGCGCTACCGCCGCTACCAGCAGCTCGCCGACCTGGACTGGAGCGAGGAAGAGACTGAAGCTGAAGGGAGGGAGCGCTGAGATGGCAGACCTGAGCAGCCGTTATCTGGGTTTAGCCCTTAAGAACCCGCTGGTGGCCTCGGCCTCGCCCCTGAGTCGCGACCTGGACAGCGCGAGGCGCCTTGAGGATGCCGGCGCCGCCGCGCTGGTCATGTACTCACTGTTCGAGGAAGACCTGCTGGCGGAGGAGCGCCAGTTCGAGCGCTTCATGCATCACCAGGCCCTGGGGCACGGCGAGGCGTCCTCGTTCCTGCCACCGCAGCCGGAATTCCAGTCCAGCCTGGACCAGTACCTGGAGCAGCTGCAGTCGCTGAAGGCACGCCTAGATATCCCGGTGATCGCCAGCTTGAACGGCGTCAGTGAGGAGGGCTGGACCGGCTACGGCCGCGATCTGCAGGATGCCGGTGCCGATGCCCTGGAGGTCAATGTCTACTATGTAGCTGCCGACCCGGAGGAGAGCGCCGCCGACGTCGAGCGCCGTTACCTCGATGTGATGGCGCACCTGGAAGAGGCGGTGTCGATCCCGGTGGCAGTGAAACTCTCGCCGCAGTTTTCTTCACCGCTGCACTTCACGCGTCACCTTTACCTGGCCGGCGCCGACGCGGTGGTGATCTTCAACCGCTTTTACCAGAGTGATATCGACCTGGAAACGCTGGCGGTAGAGCCGCAGCTCAAGCTTTCGGATCCCTACGAGGCGCTGCTGCGGGTGCGTTGGGCGGCGATCCTGCGCGGCGCCCTGGAAATCGATATTGCGGTGACCGGCGGCTTCCACAAGACCGAGGACGTGATCAAGGCGCTGCTGGTCGGAGGCAACGCCGTGCAGTTGTGCAGTGTGCTGCTGCAGCAGGGGCCGGAGGCCATCCAGAGGATGCTTACCGGACTCGACCGGTGGCTGGATGAGAGAGAATACGAGTCGGTCGGGCAGATGCAGGGCAGCCTCAGCCATCGCAATGCCGCCGACCCTGCCGCCTTCGAGCGGGAGAGCTACCGCGCCGTGCTGGACAGTTTCACGCCGCCTGCGGGGGTGCGGTACTAGCAGCACCTGCGCAAACTCTGGAAAGTGCAAGTAGGACTTGCAATCCACTGCAGCTAACTTACTTTAAATGGCGCGATAGCCACCTCGTCGCAATGGAACGTCAAACGTTTTCACAGGGAGTTGATGATGTCGCATCTGAGGGTAGCGGTGGCGCTTGCCACATCGTTGTTTCTGGTCGCCTGTAAGATTCAGATTTCCATCCCGGAACGCGGCGGCCGCGTTGCCTCGGAGAACATCGTTTGCGAGGCCGGGCAGCAGTGCGACCTCGTGGTCGAGACCGCCGACTTCAATGAGGTGTTCGCGGCCGAGCCGGATCCGGGGTACGAATTTGTCAGCTGGCGAAGGGCGCCGGCCCATTTTTGTGGTGGCACGGATGAAGCGTGCACCATCAGTACGCTGGCCTTTGCCGATGACCCCGCCTTCCTGAGTCTCCTGACCCTGAACCTGGACTTTTTCCTGGAGCCGCTTTTTGCCTGCCAGGAGGACGCTTCAGGCAATCCCGCAGCAGAGTGCGGTGTTTCCGGCCGGACTCTCACCGGCGAGGTGGTGGGTGCAGCAGCGGCCGGAGCATCGGTGACCGTGACGGTGAACGGGCAGGCCTTTGCGACAACGGTCGACGGCGAGGGCGCCTTCTCGGTGTCGGTCGATGCCGCTGATGATGAGCTGGTTACCGCAGTGCTTGAAGGCGCGGCCGTCCAGCTTGCCGGGGTGGCTGGGACCGTGCTGGATGTGGAGTCGAGCGGTATCCGCCTGTCGCCGGTGACAACTGCGCGCTACGGGCTGACAGTGTCTGCCAACAATGGCGCGATTCCGGTAAACAGTACCCAGCTCTATGCGGCTGAGTCGTCTACGGATCCGGATGAAATCCTCGACCTGGCGGCAGCCGTTAGCCTGATCATAGAAGACAACAGCTACTCGCTACCCGACGGCGTGAAGGATCTTCTAGACTTCGTGAGCAATCGCAGCGCCTTCGCCGCATTCTTCGACGCAGTTAACGAAGCGGACTCTTCGCTGCTGGCCAGTACGGCTGCGCAGCTGGATGCCGTGAGCTTTACCCAGGCGGACGTGGCCGCTCGCTACCTGGCGGTGGCGCCCAGCGTTCCTGGCTACCTATCGCGCTTCGGGGAACTGGTCGACCTGTTGGGGCCAGGTCAGACCGGTACAGTGAGCGGCTTAGGTCCTGTCGGCCAACTGTTCAGCGACGCTGTCAGCTGGGCGGTAAACGGAGGCGAGCTTGTACTCAGCTATTCGGGTGCTAGTACCAGGGGTGTGCTGTTCAGCGCTGCCGATACCAGCGCCACGGTCGAGCAGCTGGCACTTCTAGAAGCTGAAGAAGCCGTATCCTTCGTCCAGTACCGCTATACGGACACGCGCCTCGACGACCGCTTTGCACTAATCGACGACGGGCAGTTCATCAGATTCACCTCACTGGAGCAGCGCAGCAATCGCGGCTTCGATCCTGTGCATTTGCTTGCCACCACCGGCGGCACGGTGGAGCTGGCCGACACGGTCGTCACCACCCGCAGCGGTGAATCCCTCCGCGCTGAGGCGTCACTGCCGTTGATTCCCTTCGCGGCGGCGTGCGCCGCCGCCGGATCGCCCTGCGTGCCGGGAGTCTGGGGTGGCCTGTTCCTCGGCTCTCCCGGCAACGACTTCAGTGACACAGCGCTGCCGGAAGGGGGCTTTGCCGATGTCATTACCTTTTCCACCGACGGTACTGCCACCGGAGAGATCACCGGCAAGTCAGCCACCTGGACGGTAGACGGTGGCAAACTGGTTATTGATTTCGGAAATGGCGCGCTACAAACCGTCACTCTTATCCAACAGGTTGGACCGGAGTACGGCGCTCTGGTCGAGTTCTCGATCAATGGCGAGCAGTTCGCGGATTACAATGTTTACGTCAAGCGCGACGAGTCGCTGGTGATCGACGCGGCGCTAGTTACCAACCCGGATGGCAGCTACTGGGCGAACGACTTCAGGGCCTATGAGCCGGGCAGCGTTTTTGACAACAGCGGTGCCCGCGACCCCGGTTCTACGTTTGGATTTAGTTTTTACAACGTCGGTGGTGAGCTAACAGGCTTCCATGAGTTTGCGAGCTCATTCGGTGGGGAGCTGTCATTCACCAGAATTCCACTGACCTGGTCACTGGAGCCAGGTCGAGTGAACTTCAACCTCAACCCGGGAACTGATCGGGCATATTACTTTTATCCGCTTGCTGCTGACAGCTCTGAGGAGGGCCGGCGGCTGTTTGGCGTGGAGTACGAGATCCGCAATGACGTTGCGCCACCGGTCAATGTTCCGCCGCGCACCACGATCTACGCGGAAGTACCGCTGCCGGCCACCGACTGAGACTTAGTCGTCCTCGGTAAACACCTCGACGCTGCCGGCCGCATCCATCACGAACACGATGGGCCGGCAGCAGACCTGGCAGTCTTCTATATAGGATTGCCCGGCCTCTGAAGGGTCCAGCAACACGCCGTTGGGTTCCCCGCAGTAGGGACAGTAGATGGTGCTCTCTTCCAGGCCTTCCACGTTTGTTTCCCGACAACGCGTTCCTCAACGCATGCCTGCTACCAAATCGTCCAGCGCTCTGCCATAGGCCTGGCTGAGGGCGGCAACGGCCGCGTCTGCGCTCCAGCGCGCCAGCGGTTCCCGGTGACGGCTGATGATGCTGCGATCGCTATCAGCCTGTTGAAAGACACAGGACAAAGCGACCTCTGCCAGCTCTGGATCGCTCTCCAACAGGTTGAAAGCGCGTACCTCACACAGCAGGCGCGGCTGCCCCAGGCTGTGCCGGTGCCCGGACATCACCGCGAAGCCCCGGCATTCCAGGTCCCCCGCCAGCCGCTGCTCCAGCAGTCCGCCCAACTGGTCCGCCCAGCGGACATCCTTGAGGTAACTGAGTTGCCCGCTGCGCGGATTGAGGCGGGCGATGCGGTCGTTGTCGAGCCCGGCGTTGACACCTAATACACTCAGAGAGATCGGCATGCCGCCTTCCATACAATCCGCCTGCGCGGTGGTGAGCAGATAGCGGCTGCTGGCGGGCGTATCACTGCCCGGCAGCGTCATGCAGGCTACCAACAGCGCCGTGGGAGCGAGTAGAAGCAGTCTAGTCACGGTCGATCTCCACTTCCTTGACGGACTCGCCATAGAGCAGGGCGCCCGGCTCGTCGTTGATATTGCCCAACAGGCTGTTGAGTTCTCGCAGCGTATTCGCCAGGTCGTCGGTCAGCCCCACCAGCGCCGGTAGCTCTTCGTTCAACAGCGCCCGCACTTCCTCGCCGTTCTCGCCGAGGGTGGTGGCCACCGCGTCGGTGGCGGAGCGCAGGGAGCGGCCGGCCTCAGCCACGGTGGGCAGGACCTCGCTGTCGAGCCGCTCCGCCACCGACCGGAATTCCGGCAGGGTGGTCTCCAGTTCCTGGCTGACCCGGCCGGCGCTGGCCATTAGCTGGTCGATGTCGACCGAAGCGGCGGCCAGGTTTTCCGACAGGGTGCGCAACTCGGCGATGGTCACGCCCAGGTCTTCCGCCGCCTCGTCAGTCAGCAGATCATCGAGGCGCTGCAGAGTGGTTTCCACCGAGCTGGTGATGCGCCCCGCCGAGCCGGCGAGTTGGCTGAATAGCGAGG
>JANQGK010000352.1 GCA_028277365.1 Halieaceae bacterium
GGTGTCTGTCGTCGGCCAGGCCTACGTGGTGGAGGTGGCCGACGGTGGCGATGTGCAGTCGGTCAGCGCGGCACCTGCTCCAGTGCAGGCAGCACCTGCCGCGCCGACGGCTGGCGCACCGGCGGCCGGCGCTCCGGTGCCCGCGCCGCTGGCGGGCAATATTTTCAAGGTCACGGTCAAGCCCGGTGATCACGTCAATGAAGGCGATGTGATCGTCATCCTCGAAGCGATGAAGATGGAAACCGAAGTGCGCGCCCCGCGGGCCGGGACCGTCGGTGAAGTGCAGGTGGCCGAGGGCGACAAGGTCGCCGTGGGCGATTCGCTGCTGACCCTGGGCTGAGCGGACGCCCGCGAGTGGAAAACCTCTACAACCTGTGGTCCTCTTCCGGCCTTGCTCACCTGCAGCCGGGCCAGGCGATCATGATCCTGGTCGGCTTCCTGTTGCTATATCTGGCCATCGTGAGGAACTTCGAGCCGCTGTTGCTGGTACCGATCGGCTTTGGCGGCATTCTCGCCAATATCCCTGCCGCCGGCCTCGCGCTGCCCGCCATCGAGCGCGCCATTATGAACGGGGATGCCACGCTGTTGACCAGTCTGGCTTCGCAGTTGGGTGCCGAGTTTGGCAGTTCCGGCAAGGCACTGCTGGCGGCTTTTACCAGCGCCGCCCCCGCCGCCCAGGTGGCGGCGCAGCAGCTCGCCACTGCTGCGGGCTATACCGATGGCATGCTCTACACCTTCTATACCGTGTCCATCGCCAGCGGCGTGGCGCCGCTGGTGATTTTCATGGGCGTGGGGGCGATGACGGATTTCGGCCCGCTGCTGGCCAACCCCCGCACCCTGTTCCTGGGGGCGGCGGCCCAGTTCGGTATCTTCGCCACGGTGCTGGGCGCCGTGGGTCTGACTCACCTGGGGCTGATGGACTACAGTCTCGCGGATGCGGCCGCCATCGGAATCATCGGCGGCGCCGACGGACCCACGGCGATCTACGTCTCCAGCATCCTGGCACCGGACCTGCTGGGGCCGATAGCAGTGGCGGCCTATTCCTATATGGCGCTGGTGCCGCTTATCCAGCCGCCCATCATGCGCGCGCTCACCACCGATGAGGAGCGCCGCATCGAGATGGTGCAGCTACGGCCGGTGGGGCGCACCGAGAAAATCCTGTTTCCGCTGTTGCTGCTGGTGCTGGTAGCGCTGCTGCTGCCGGATGCCGCGCCGCTGCTGGGCATGTTCTGCCTGGGCAACCTGATGAACGAATGCGGAGTGGTGGATCGCCTGAGCGATACCGCCAAGAACGCGTTGATCAATATCACCACCATTTTCCTGGGCCTGTCGGTAGGCTCAAAGCTGGTGGCCGACAAGTTCCTGGACCTGAATACCCTCGGCATCCTCGGCCTGGGCGTGGTGGCCTTTGCCATCGGCACTGCCAGCGGGGTGCTGATTGCCAAGCTGATGAACCGCATGGGCTCGACACCGATCAACCCGCTGATCGGCTCCGCGGGCGTCTCTGCGGTGCCGATGGCGGCGCGTGTGTCGAATCGCATCGGCCTCGACGCCAATCCACAAAACTTCCTGTTGATGCACGCCATGGGGCCGAACGTGGCCGGGGTCATCGGCTCGGCAGTGGCCGCCGGCGTGATGATTGCGCTGGTGGGTCGCTAACACCGTGCCGGTGACTGGGGGTGAGCCGCCGGGGCCGGTACACTGCCGGGGCCGTTAACGGTGAATTCGGGGAGCGCGGGATGACTAAGAAGATTATCGTCGGGATTACTGGAGCCTCTGGTGTCATCTATGGCGTGCGGGCGCTGGAAGCCCTGCGCGAGATGGACGATGTCGAGAGCCACCTGATCCTCTCCGACGGGGCCATCACCAACCTGGCGGTGGAAACCCGGTATTCCGCTGACGAGGTAAAGGCGCTGGCTGATGTCTGCCACAGCGACAACAACCTGGCTGCCAGCATCGCCTCCGGGTCTTTCAAGACCACCGGGATGATGGTCATGCCGTGCAGCATCAAGACCCTGTCCGGCATCGCCAACAGCTACGCCGACAACCTGATAGTGCGCGCTGCCGATGTGGTGCTCAAGGAAAGTCGCAGACTGGTGTTAGTGGTACGCGAGACCCCGCTGCATCTGGGTCACCTGCGCCTGCAGGTGCAGGCGGCGGAGGCCGGCGCCATCATTCTGCCGCCGGTGCCGGCCTTCTACCACGACCCGGAAACCATCGATGATATCGTCAACCACACCGTGGGGCGGGTATTCGACCAGCTTGGCCTGGAGCACCAGCTCTACCGCCGCTGGGGCTCCAGGGAGAGCTGAAGGGCAGGCGGCGCTGCCCTGTTCGGTGCCTTCTTACTTACGGTAATCCAGCGGCGGGTCGCGGTCGCCCAGCAGCGGCTCGTAGTCGATGCGCCTGCCGCCGCGCACCTCCAGCCATTCCTGCTGGGCGAGGGCGACGATGTTCGGGTCTTCATACAGCCGAATCGCGGTCAACGCCATGCTGCGTGCCGCCAGCAGCATGCCTTTGCTACCGATGCTGGTGCCGCCGGCAGCCACCGCCTGCCAGGAGTGAGCGGCGGTACCCGGTACCCAGGTGGCGGTGTTGAGGCCCACCGTGGGCGCCATCCAGCTCACGTCACCCACGTCGGATGAGCCCGAGCTGCGCTGGATGTCTTCGGTCCAGGGCGCGATGTGCTTCTGGCTGCCCAGGCCGCGGGGAGGTTTGCCGTTATAGGTGTCCACCAGCGCTTCGGCAAAGCGCTGCTCATCGCGGTCGTACTCGATGCCGCCGTAGGTCTCAAGGCTCTCGTGCATGACCCGGGCCAGGGTCACGTTGGGCAGGATGTTGTAGTTGCCGTGGATGATTTCCCACTCTACCCGGGTCTGGGTACCCATGGCGGCGCCTTCGGCGGCGTTCTCCACCCAGGCCCAGATCGGCCGGATATCGTCGGGGCTGGGAGCACGCACGTAATAGAACACTTCGGCAAATTCCGGCACCACGTTGGGGGCGTTGCCGCCGCGGGTAATCACGTGATGGATGCGGGTGCTGCTGGGCACGTGCTCGCGCATCATGTTGACCATCATATTCATAGCTTCCACGCCGTCCAGCGCCGAGCGGCCTCGCTCCGGGGCCGCTGCAGCGTGGGAAGCCTTGCCGTGGAAGCGGAACTTGGCAGAGCGGTTGGCCAGGGTAGTACCGGGCAAGGCACTGTTGCGATCGCTGGCGTGCCAGTGAATCACCGTGTCGACATCGTCGAACAGGCCGGCGCGCACCATGTACACCTTGCCTGAGCCCCCCTCCTCAGCGGGGGTGCCGTACAGGCGGATGGTGCCCCGGTTACCGGTGTCAGTCAGCCACTCCTTGACGGTAATCGCGGCGGCGACCGAGCCAGTGCCGAACAGGTGGTGGCCGCAGGCGTGACCGGCAGTGCCGCCCGGTACCGGCGCGCGTACCGGTACGTCCATCTGCGATACGCCGGGCAGGGCGTCGAACTCCGCCAGGATGCCGACCACCGGCTCACCTTTGCCGTAGCTGGCCACGAAGGAGGTGGGAATGCCGGCCACGCCGGTTTCAACTTCGAACCCGGCTGCTTCCAGTGCGCCTTTGAGGCGAGCGCTGGACTTTACTTCCTGGTAGCCGACCTCGGCGTACTCCCAGATATCGCGGGCGATCGCACTGTAGTTGGCGGCGGCGCTGCCGATGGCGCTGTCCACCATGCGCGAGGCGGCGTCCTCTGCGCCGGCCTGGGCACCGCCCAGCGCGCTCAGCAGGGTGACGGCGCGGAAAAGGCTTTTCATCATTTCACTCCAGAACGGCTGTCGGCCCCGAGTATACTGCGGCTCTTATCGGTAGCAACTTGAGGACACGATGCACAGCGTTGATCAGCAGGTTCTGGAACACCTCGTCGCCTGGCTGGAGCGGGGCCAGGCTGCCTGGCTGTGCACCATAGTTGCCACCATCGGCTCCTCGCCGCGGCCGGTAGGCTCGCTGTTTGCCTGCAACGCGGCCGGTGAGGTCACCGGCTCCCTCTCGGGCGGCTGTGTGGAAGACGACCTGGTGGAGCGGCTGTGCCGCGGCGAACTCAATGGCGTGCAGCTATTGGAATACGGCGTCACGGCAGAGGAGAACGAGCGTTTGGGCCTGCCCTGCGGCGGCCGCCTGGAAATCCTGCTGGAATCCCAGGAGGTGAGCCACCTGCCGCAGCTCAGGGCACTGCTCGAGGCAGTGACAGAGCGCCGCTACGTCGCCCGCCGGGTGGCGTTGACCGACGGCGCGGTGGAATTGTCGCCGGCGCCGGGCTTCGCACCGCTTCAGAAATCCGCAGACAGCATCACCCTCACCCTGGGGCCGCGCTACCGCATGCTGTTGATCGGCGCAGGCGCCTTGTCTGAGACCCTCTCGAAGCTGGCCTCGGCCATGGATTACCAGGTGCTGATCAACGACCCCCGCGCCGAGGTATTGGCGCGCTGGGAGGGGGAGGCAGTGGAGCGCATCGGCGGCATGCCCGATGATGCGGTGCGCGCCCATGCCGCCGACCGTAACAGCATCGTA
Organism: Halieaceae bacterium; assembly: GCA_028277365.1. GTDB lineage: Bacteria > Pseudomonadota > Gammaproteobacteria > Pseudomonadales > Halieaceae > JANQIO01. The sequence continues at coordinate 4,546 of JANQGK010000352.1, forward strand.
CTGACTCTCACCCACGACCCGCGCATCGACGATATGGCGCTGATGGAAGCTTTGGAGCACGAGCTGTTCTATACAGGTGCACTGGGTTCGGTACGCACCACCGAGAAGCGGCTGGAGCGCCTGCGGGCGCTGGGCCTGGGTGATGAACAGCTGGCCAGGCTGCACGCCCCGGTGGGCCTGCCCATCGGTAGCAAGACGCCCATGGAAATTGCCATCGCCATTCTCGCCGAACTCACCCAGCTGCGACGGGTGACAGCATGAAGGGCGGCGCGCTGGTCCTGGCGGCGGGTTTCTCGCGCCGCTTCGGCAGCGACAAGCGCCTGTTCGAAGTACAGGGTGAGCCC
>JANQGK010000020.1 GCA_028277365.1 Halieaceae bacterium
GGCGGCGCCTCCAGGCCGCCAATAGCCGCCGGTATGCCCAGGCGGTAGATGCCGGCTTCCGCCATCTGCCGGGAGACCTCGGCGGGGATACGACGTGCCTGTTCGATCTCATCGGCCAGCTCGAAGTGTTCGCGGCTCAGTCTAGCGGCCTGGGTGAGAATATCGATCTGTTCCATGTTCAGGCGACCTCCGGGCGCAGCGCCCTTGCGATTGAGCCGGCCATCTCCTGGTGCAGCGGGCTGCCCGGCTCGAGTTTCTGGATCAGGGGGTGGTACCAGCCCTCGCTGATGACGGCGAGCATTTGTGCCATGGCCAGGGCGTCTCCGCTGCGCACCAGCTGCGCCGCCTGGCCCAGCTCGATAAAGCGGCGGTAGGTGTCAATGATGCTGTCCTCGTAATGGCGGAACAGGTCCCTTAATTCCCGAGAGCGTTCGATGGCGGCCTGGGCCAGCCGGAACAGCGCCGCGTTGTCCGCAAAGAACGCGGCGGAGTCCAGCAGCCAGTCCTGGGAGAAGTCGTCCAGCCCTCTATCGAGCAGCCGCTCGATCCGACAGTGCTGCGCCACGCTGTCAGCCAGTTCCCGCATCAGGGCGTCGTAGGCAGCGACCAGAGCATCGTCCTTGGTGGCGAAGTGATTGTAGAAGGTGGCCGGTGAGGTGCCCGCGCGCTCGGCAACGCCGTCAGCCGTGAAATTCCCGGTGGCAGCGATATCGGCCCGAATGCCCGCCACCAGCTTCTGCCGGTTGCGTTCCAGCCGGGTGCCGCCGTCACGGGCCGTAGGCAGCTTGCTGGTGGCTTGGGAGGAGCTCGGCATAAATTATAGTTAAACTCTAATTTGCATGTATTATTTATAGCTCGGCTATATTTTGCAAGCCTGCTCTGCTATGTTGGTGGCCGCCACAGCAATCGCTGCCACAGCCATGGCTGCCACAGCGATGGCTGCCACAGCACAAGGAATTCGCAATGTCCGAGACGTCTCTCCCACTTTACGAAGCCATGAGTACCCTGCGCGCCGTGCGGCGCCTGCGCGAGGACCCGATCCCCGATGACGTGCTGAAGCGCATATTGCAGGCGGCCACCTGGGGCCCCAGCGGCGGCAACCTGCAGCCATGGCGGCTGGTGGTGGTGCGGGATGCGGTGCTGAAGCAGGAGCTGGGCAGGCTCTACAAGCCACTGTGGGAGCGCTACGCGGCGGGACACAGGCAAGGCCTTGCAGGCCTTGAGGGGGAGGCGCTGGCAAAGCAGGAGAGGATGCTGGCGGCCGCCGACCATCTGGGTGACCACCTCGGTGCGGCGCCGGTGATCCTGGTGGCGTGCTTCAACCCGCGGCTGATGGCGATTACCGATGCAGAACTGGACAGGCCGTCGGTGGTGGGGGGTGGCTCGGTGTATCCCGCCATCCAGAACCTGATGCTGGCCTGCGTCAATGAGGGTGTGGGCTGCACCCTGACCACGCTGCTCTGTTATGCGGAAGACCAGGTCAGGAACTTGCTGGAGATTCCCGGCGACTGGTACACCTGCGCCTTCATCCCGCTCGGTTACCCGGTGGGCAAGGGCCACGGCCCGATCTCACGCCGGCCCATGGAGAAAATGTGTTATGGGGATCGCTTCGGCGACCCACTCTAGGGGCGCGCGGCTACCAGTGCAGCTTGCCCACCGGCGAGGCTGACAGGTAATCAGAGAAGACCTGGCTGCTGCCGATGGCCGAGGTATAAAGCGGCTGTCGAACCTGTTCCAGGCTGGCGGTCTTCACACTGCCGGGGTTGGCGTAGAACTGCAGGCATGCAGGCTCAAACTCCAGCCCGCAATAGTCCAGCAGTGTCCTGATCACGGTGTCGGGATCGGCCACGAGTGCGCTGTACTCGAGGGTATGCAGGCTCTCACCGTAGAGTGCCTCCCAGTGTGCCATGAGGTTCTGGTAGTGCCGGTAGTAGGTGGCCAGTTCCCCCAGGTGGTAGGCGTACCAGTGGGGCTGGGTAAAGTGATTCTTGAAGATCGATAGGCAGGTGTCCTGGGGGTTGCGCCTGATATGCACAATCCTGGCGTCGGGGAGCGCCGCCCGTATGGCCCCCAGGTGGAAGAAATTACCGGGCATCTTGTCGACCAGGAAATCTGTATCGCCCTTAAGGCTTGCCGTTTGTGCATGGTACCTGCGCCCCAACCTGGCCAGTTCCAGGTCGGAGATACCGGCCATACCTTCGGGGTGCGGCGCGCGCCTTTTACTACAGTATTCCCGGCAGATGTCGCCGAAGTAGGATAACTCTCCCGCCCCCGCGACGCGGCTGTGTGCGGACAGAATCTGCTCGACCAGCGTGGTCCCCGAACGCGGCATGCCGACGATGAATATATGGGCGGCGGAGCTGGGCAGCCGCACCTGGTGAGCGCGCGCAAACTCCGCGCTGAAGGTCTGCTCGACCTGCCTGAAGAAGCGCCGCTGGTCAGCCATCTTGAAGCTGAGGCTTTCCCGGTGAGTGCTATTGGCGAGGCAGTAGTGGTCCCAGGCGGCTTTCACGTCGCCGTGTTTTTCGTGGCTGCGTGCCAGGGCAAATGCCAGGGCTACCCGTTCCGATGCTTCCAGTTGTTCGTCCTGCAGCAGCTTGCGCATGCTGTCGATGTCGCCCTCATCCAGTGTGTCCTCCAGCGACAGGGCCAGGCCGTAGTAGGCAAGCACCGCGCGAGGATTGATTTCGAGCGCCTTCCGGTAAAGCGCATTGGCAGTGTCGAGCTGCCCGAGACTGCGCTCGAGAAAAGCCAGTTCCCGCAGGTACTGTGTCTTGGTCGGGTTGGCGGCGAGCATCTTTTCGCACAGCGCCTTGAGTTCCCTGTCCCTGCCATGCTGCTTGAGAATGCGGATGAGATTGTCATGCCCGCTGGCGAGCTCCGGGTTGCTGTCGATGGACGCCTGGAAGCAGGCAATGGCCGCATCGATATCGCCCTGCGATTTGTACACCAGGCCCAGGGAGTTGTGCGCCTCCGCGTACTCCGGTTTGAGCTTGAGCGCGTGGCGAAAACTCTGGCGGGCCATTTCGGGTCGGCCGGCATCGACGAAGACCCGGCCCAGGTGGTAGGCCACCAGCCAGGGTGTAGAGCTGGTATCCAGGCACTCCTCAAGGTGCGCGATAGCCACCGTGTAGTTCCCCGCTTCGTGTTCGGCCATCCCCAGCAGGTGCTTCGCCTGCTCGTCTTGAGGGTCCTGGCTAAGCACGCGGCGGTAGAGTGCAATGGCGGCAGTGACGTCACCGGCCTTCTGGGCGGCGAGGCCGTCAATCAACGCCTGGGAGCGCGTGTTGGTATCAGCCGCCGGTGGCGCGGCCTGCCGGGGGGGTGTCGGCAGCGGTGACTCCAGTCCGCGGTTGATGGGGGCCAGCAAGTCACCGTATACCTGCCATTGCCGCGTGTGCTCCTTGTTCATCGGCTTGCGCACCTGCTGGGTGCTCGCGGTAGCGACGTAGTTGTTGCTCTTGTGAAACTCCAGGCAGCTGTTCTCGAAGTCCAGTCCGCAGAAATCGAGCAGTGCACGGATCGTCGCCTCCTGGTCATCCACCATCGCTTCGTGGCTCAGGGAGAAAATGTCCCGCCCGTGTCGCTCTCCCCAGAAGCTCATCATGTCGCGCACCAGTCCCTGGTACGCGCCGATCTCTTCAAGATCGTAGGCGAAGGGCTGGTGGCCGGCGAAGAAGCTCTTGAACATTGAGAACCCGCTCGCCAGGTGGTGGCGCTCACAGAAAACGAACCTGGCCTGCGGGAAGACTGCCTTGATGAAACCGATGTAGCGGTAGTTGTCCAGGCTCTTGTCTGTCACCACGGACCAGCGCCCTGCCTGGGACCGGAACTTGCCGAGGAACTGCAGGCGAATCCTCTCGAGTTCGGCGCTGTCCATGATTTGCATCAGGCGCCGCCAGCCCTCCGGGTTGGTGGCACCGAGGGAGTCGATAATGGCGTCGAAGAACAATCCTTCGCCAGAGGCGGCCACCGCGCTGTGGGCGCCGAGGATCTGCTCGCAGAGCGTGGAGCCCGACCGCGGTGTTCCGACGATGAATACCGGTGTGGGGTCTGCGTGATTCTGCGCCAGCGCGGCTTGCCCGGGCTGAGGGCTCGCCTTGATGGCTGCCTGATACCCGGCGAACTCGCTGAGTGAGAACTCGAAACTACCGCGATGCAGGCGGTTGGCAAATACCAGGTACTCGAAGCTTTCCCGGTGCAGGCCGGCGCTGGCGAAGTAGCGCGCCAGCCCAAAACCGGCCAGGACCCGGGAGCGGGCAGTTTGTTCCCCGTCATACAGGTAAGCCTGAAAGAAGCTGACCTGGGCGTCGGTAATGCAAGCCGTCTCGCCCATGTTGAGCAGGTGGTAGAAAGCATAGGCGTCGTGGGGGTCGATCTCGGACAGCACGGTGTAGTGCCGCAGGGCGCTGTCGCTCCGGCCGAGGTGGAGGTACAGGTTGGCCAGGCTCAGGTGAGCAGCACGGTGGCCCGGCGCAATGGCGATAGCCGCGCTGAATGCTTCCACGGCGCCCTCGTGATCCCCGCTGCCCTGCAGGGCGACGCCGAGGCTGTGCTGGTAATCCGGCTGCGTTTCGTCAAGCCGGATAGCCCGCCGCAGTTCCGCTATGGCGTCTTCGTGCCTGCCGACCGCCAACAGGGCATTGCCATAGTCCCCGCGCAGCGATGCCTTGTCGGGTTCCTGCAAGCAGGCCCGGTGTAGCCGAGCCACGCTCTGGTTGGCGTCCTCGACACCTGTCATGGAAGCTCCTGGATGAATTTTCCTGTATGCGCTGTTTATGTGTGGTGACACGTCACCCGCGCCTTGATACTCGCGCCGGTTTGGCGTGAGATCAAGTGCGGCAATAGGGCATGCCGGCTTCTTGTGCGAGCGTGCCGGTTTCATAGCCTTCGAAATATGAGCTTGATCGGCGTCAATGCATTTGTAGTGCAGTTTGCTATACATAGAGCCTCAGGCGCTCGCTGTTCAGTCGGGCAGCCTGTTTTCGGGTCGTCCCACACTATCGAGCCTTAGTACGCCTGGGGGTGCGCTGTGAAAAACCTCGGCCAGTACTCGATTGAGCGTCGGAGATTTCTCGCCGCGATGGGGGCTGCCGGCGCTGTCGCGAGCCTGCCGCGATCGGCCATGTCTATGCCAATACAGGCGAGTGACGTGTCCTGGGACCAGGAGCATGATGTGGTGATCATCGGCTCCGGGTTCGCGGGCCTGGCGGCGGCCATTCAGGCCAAGCGGCTGGGCGCTCGCGATGTCGTCATCTTCGAAAAGATGCCGTTCTTCGGCGGGAATTCGTCGATCAACGGCGGTTTGTTCGCCGTTCCGAATTCAGCGCTGCAGCGACAGGAGGGCATCCAGGACTCGCCGGAGCAGATGGTCTCCGACCAGGTGCAAGCCGGACGGGGGATCGCCTATCGGGAGTTGCTGCTACACATAGCCAGGCATGCCCATGAAGCCATGCAGCTCACGGTCGATGCCGGCGCAGAGTACTTTCCCTACCTGCAACAGCTTGGCGGGCACTCGGTACCGCGCACCTATCAGACCACGGTAGCCTGTGGCGCGGGTATCACCCAGCCCTTGCTGCGTGAATGCCGGAAACTTGGAGTCAAGCTGGTCAACCGCGCGCGATTCGACAGCTTCGTGTTCGACCAGGGCGGCGCCGTGGTGGGCGCCAGAATACTCCGCGGCTATTACTTCGGCAGGGGCGTGGAGGGTTCGCCCAGTCATATAAGATCACGTCGCGGCCTACTCATCGCAACCGGAGGTTTTGCCAGCAACGTGGATCTGCGTTCCACAGAAGACCCGACGCTGACAGCCGAGGTGGGGACCACCAATCTGCCGTGCTCCACCGGTGAAGCGCTGCTGGAGATGTTCAGGGTTGGCGCCGTGCCGGTGCATATGACTCACATTCAGACCGGTCCCTGGGCCTCACCGGACGAAGAGGGCTTCGGCTATGTGTCCAACTACTCTATCTACAATTTTGCGCACTCTATATCGGTCAGCGTCAGCACCGGTCGTCGTTTCATGAACGAAATTGCCGACCGCAAAACCCGCGCAGACGCGCAACTGGCGAATCGCGACGCGCAGGGTGAGCCATTGCCGCCGATTACCATTACCAGTTACGAGCACGCCCGTGAGCACCCCACCATGGAGAAGGTGCTCAAGTACGGCGTGGGCTGGAGGTTCGACTCGCTGGACGCTGTGGCCGACCATTTCAATGTGCCGCTGGAGCCGCTGCAGGACCAGGTAGAAGAATACAACGGCTATGTTGATGCCGGCGTGGATCGGCAGTTTGGTAAGTCGATGGAAAAGGCGAGGGGCAAGCACCTCAAGCCGCCCTTTGTCGTGGTACGGAATTGGCCAAAAGTGCACTACTGTCAGGGTGGAGCCAGGGTGGATGTTCACGCCCGCGTGCTGGACTCCGGGGCGTTTGAACCCATACCCGGTCTGTATGCCGCCGGAGAGGTGACTGGCGGAGTGCACGGCGTGAGCCGCCTCGGCAGCTGCTCGATTCCCGATTGCATGGTGATGGGGATGACCGCCACCAGATCCATGCTTGAAACCTGAATTAGTTGGTCGGGAGGGCTTAATGAAGTTTCTTCGGACGCTGCCAGCGCTGCTGATTGGCCTGGTCGCGGTAGTTACCGCTGCACAAGAGTCCACGCTGATCACGCACGGCGACCTGCAGGGGCGGAGCTATCACAAGGCGCTATACGGCGGGAAGGCCTGCGTTGCCTGTCATGGGACAACCGAGCCGGTCACCCTGCCGCCAGATAATGCCTGTGAAAAGTGTCACCGAATCGAGAAGCTTGTGGCAGCAACAGCGCGAAAGGCCGGTGAGGAATGGCAGAACCCCCACGACAACCTGCACTGGGGGCGAGACGTGCCTTGCATGGAGTGCCACGGCGAGCATCAGCAGAGCAAGCCGCTTTGCCAGGGCTGTCATTCGTTCGAGTACCCAAACTACAAACCGTAAACCTTCAACAGGGGCAACACCCGGCCGCATGATCGGCTGGGGAGGTCGTCAGGCCGCCAGATATGCAACGCTGAAAAAGTAGATCAGCAGGATCAGCGCACCCTCCATACCGATGTTGGCGACGCCCTTACGCTCGCGGTAGATGAGGCCCATCAGCAGGACGGCGTTCATCAGCATCGCGCTACCCAGCCAGATTCGCTCGGTGTCGGCGATCGCCAGATAGATCGGCCCCGCGCGATAGAACACATCGGAGACCGCAATGAACAGCGTGTCGAAGGTGTTGCCGCCGATGATGTCGCCCACCGCGAGAGTCAGTGCACCCATCCTGATCGCGGCGATGGCCACTACCAGTTCCGGTAGCGAAGTGCTGATGGCAATGAAGATGCCTCCTATGACGCCCGCGGACAAAGCTGACCGCTCAACAATGACGATACCGGCGCCGGCGATCAACCAGCCTGCGAGGCCCACGGCGCAGGCGCACAGGCTGAAATGAAACAGCAACTGCGCCTTGCTATGGGTGTTCTTGTTCCTGAGCTGATGTTGCTGCTCCCGCACCGTGCCTGGTGACATGCGCGGCAACCACATCGGGTTGTCGTGTACCGCCAGCAGTTGCTTGAGGGTATACAGGTAGGCGATCAGCAATACTGCAGATGCCGGGTGAACGCCCAGGAACGAACCGGAGGGCAGGTTGAATGCCATCAGTAGGATACTGAGCAGCACCATGAGCTGCACGGACATCATCATGTTCTCTACCGACGCGGCAGCAAACTCCAGGTTGGCCTTGCGGTAGATCAGATCTCCCAACACCAGGAAGAACGTCTGCGCCGCAATCCCGCCCAGTGAGTTACTGACGGCCAGGCTGGCCTCACCGTTCCAGGCGGCGGTGGCCGAGGCGATGATGCCGGACAGCGAGGTGGTAGCGCCAATGAACACCGCCCCCATGAACGCCTGTCCCAGACCGGTGGCGACGGCGAGCTCGCGGGCCAGGTAGGTCATGCGGATGCCGAATACGGCAATGACCACGGCGCACACGGCAAACAGCACAACAGTCAGGGTTATCGGCTGTGTCATCAGCAGTTCTGTCATGTGTGTCTCCCCTTGGCCCGACCCGTTACTGCCGTACCAGCTCTGCCGATGCGCCACAATGCCCGCCAATAGTCGCGCGAGGATATCGCTGCTGGTGATGAGGTGCGGTTGGCCCAGCCGGAAACTTGCTTTTCCAGTGCCAATGGTCGGTGGCCGTCCGCCCTGAGTCCTTGAGTTACGTCAATTCCCGCGGCGGTTTCCAGCCCTAAGATAAACTTGAGGCGCTGTTCGCAAAAAAGCCGGGGGCCTTTTGGAACAACTGCAGCTGCTTATTGGCGGACTAACGGCTATTGTGCTGTTTATCTTCGGTCTCGAGCACTTCTCTGCCGAGATTGAACGCGTCACGGGTGACCGGTTTCGACGGGTGCTGGCGCGGGCCACACGCGTGCCGGTGTTTGGGGTGCTGCTGGGCGCCCTGGTCACGGCCGTGATCCAGTCCAGTTCCGCGACGTCGGTCATTGCCATCAGCCTGGTAAATGCCGGCGTGCTGTCATTCAAAAACAGTGTGGGGATTGTTTTCGGCTCCAACGTTGGCACCACAGTGACCGCGCAGCTGGTCGCCTTCAAGCTCACCGAGTTCGCACCGCTGCTGATTATCCTCGGCTTCTTCCTGTCACTGATGCGCTCGCGCTGGACCCTGTTCGGCAAGCCGATGTTCTATATCGGCTTCGTGTTCTTCAGCCTCAATCTGATCGCCTCTTCCCTCAGTCCGCTCCAGGAGTCAGACCTGTTGGTCGCGTACCTGGTCCAGCCCCAAAACCCCCTGCTGGCGGTGCTGGCCGGCTGCCTGTTCACGGCGCTGCTGCAGTCGAGCTCAGTCACCACCGGGTTGGCGATCATCTTTGTTCAACAGGGCCTGTTGAGCCTGGAGAATGCCGTGCCTCTGATCATGGGCGCAAATATTGGCACCACTGCAACTGCTTTGCTCGCCGTTTTCAATATGGACTTGGCAGCGAAGAAAACCGCACTGTGCCACTTTTTGTTCAATGTCGGCGGGGTGGCGCTGTTCCTGCCGGTGTTTCTGGTGTTCGGAGAGCACCTGAATCGGCTTGGCAGCGACCCGGCCATTGCGCTAGCGAACATCCACATGATCTTCAATGTTGTCTCCTGCCTGGTTTTCCTCGCTCTCATCGCGCCGTTCACCCGGCTGGTGGAGTCGGTGATGGGGGAGGGCAAGATGGACTTCGAGCGCATCGATTTTCCCAGCTACAGCCCGGACGTGCCTTTCGCAGAGCGGTACCGGCGGCTGGAAGCTAACCTGCTAAAGCTGTTTGCTTTCCTGCAGGAAAACTACAACCTGGTAACGCTGGGGATTGAGTCCAACTACCGCAGTGTGCAGGAGGCCGCCGAGCGACGAATCGAGTACATCGCCTACCTGGAGCGCGATGTGCAGGCCACCTTCTCACACTTCCTGGTCAGCACGGCGGACGAGGAGGAGTCGCGCCAGCTCATGAACCTGTTTACCCGCTATGACTACCTGTTCCAGATAGAGGATTCCATCGAGGATCTCTTTAATACCAAGGTGACCATGGACAAACAGTTCATCGAGTTGCGGAGTGATGTGATGTTGATGGTGAGGGAGATTTCCAGCCGGACGCTACATCTTTTTGACAAGACCTACCGCGCGCTCTCCGAAGGCCAACGCCCGGATACGCACGAGGCGTCGGTCGAACTGCGCAGCACTATCGATGGTGTGAGTCGCGACCTGCTCCGGCTCATGCGCGACCCGCGGCGGCAGGACGTGGGGGTGCTCTCGCACTTCGTGACGTACTCACGGCGCGTGCAGGATAAGCTGCAACGCTTCGGCAAGATCGCCGGACGCAGTGCAGTCGGCGCTAAATCTGCAGGCGCAGGCGCAGGCGCGGAAGCGGGACGGCCCGGCAGCGCAACTGATACATGATTCACCGCGGTCCGCGCATCTGTTGAACACCCTTCCAGGTTGCCGGGGACAACGCCATTCCCAGCGTTATGACCAGGACTTGGAGGGGAATGAAGCGCAGACTGCCGCGGCTTTCCACCTCAAACAGGCTGCCGTGAAACACCGGCTCCGCCGTCAGGGTCGCGTCCGGACAGGCGGACAGCAGGCTCGACACAGGCCCGATGACTGCCCACAGTCTTCCGGTATCTGCGGGGTCATCCAGGCCCAGGCGCAGATGTACGCTGAGATCACGTTTGCGCAACGCCTGCCAGAGATCGGCAACGAATTTCAGCAGCCGACGGCGGACGAGGGTATTGCCGAGGGCATCCGCCGCGCGCCCGAGGGCTGAACCCATTGACGGTCGCCTCCGCTCGTCAGCCTTGGACGGGGCGGGGCCGTCCGCCGCCAGGCGGTGCCGGATATGAACGAGACCGAATGCCCATTGCAGATGGACCTCCCCGTCCAACAGAGGTCGCCAGCAGGCATGAAACGTGAGCGTCAGCGGAATCGCCAGTAGTAAGAGCGATACCAGCAGGAAGGCTGCTATGCCGATCAGCACAGGGTGCTAGGCGTCATCTTTTTGGCTGCTCTTTTCGGAAACGGCTTTGCCGACCACCTCGGCGATCCTTTCCACAGCCGACACTGCACTGGGCTTGATAGGTTCCACTCTGACGCCGTCTGCATTGACGATGACTAGCGCTATCGGTTTGACGCCACCACCGCCACCGGTGCCGCCGCTCTGGTTCGCCCCCTTGGCCGGGTCGGTTCTCTCCCCCGCGCCGAAGCCGAAGCCCACGCTGACTAGCGGTATCAGCGTGTTCCCGTCGATGGTGATCGGTTCACCGACTACCGTCTTGGTGTTGAGCATGCGCTCAATTTCATCAACAGCTTTCTCGAACAGACTCTCTACCTTTGCCATAACAAACTCCTCTTTGCTGCCAATAATCGAATGGTCCGCACCGCTTACACCCATCAAGGCGAAGGGCACGCTTTGCGAGCGCGCCCTCTGGGCCGGAGTGGCTATCGCGCTGTCACTCGCAGGCCGTCGTCTATGGCGTCTCCCGGGTAGACGATGATCATCTCGCCCTCCGCCACGCCGGACAGTATCTGTGCCTCCGTCGCTGTTGTGCGGCCGACTTCCACCGCCCGCCGCATCGCGCGCCCATCCTCGACCGCAAACAGCGCCCAATCCCCGCCGTTACGAAACAACGCGGTCAGCGGAATCTTCAGCGTATCCTCCGACTCCCAGAGCACCACTTCCACATCTCCCTGGTAGCCGTGACCCAACACGCGGCGGGCCTCTGGGGGGCTGACCAGGTCCAGCACAACGATTACACGCTGCTCCTCGATTCCCAACGCCGATATCTTGGTGAAACCGAAAGGCTCGACCAGCTTCACACGCGCCTCCAGCGCCTCCGCGCCACCCCAGTTCTTGAGATACGCGGGTTGCCCGGGCCGAACTTTAACTGCGTCGATGGAAAGAAAGTCCACGATGAGTTCGATCCGTTCCGGATCGCCGATCTCAATCAACTCGGTCCCTGCGCTGACGAAGCCCTCCGACTCCCGCAGCACCCGCAGCACGTAGCCATCGACGGGTGAGTAGAGCGACACGCAGTCACAGCCCCTGCGCCGGGACTGCATTTCATCCGGCGACATGAGCTGGGCGCGGACGCGCTCGAGTTCGAACTGGCGCACCCGCACATTGGCCTGGGCGATAGAAAGGGCCGCCCTGCCGGCTTTCAGCTCGCGCTCCGCCTGGTCAAGGTCCCGGCGGGAAAGTGAGCCGCGTTCGAAGAGTGGGCGAACCCTTTTGACTTCCGCCATCGCGAACTCGAGGTCGGCCTGCGCGCGCTCCAGCTGCGCGCGCGACAGCGCTTCCGCCGAAATCGCGGCCTGTAGCTGTGCCTGGGCTTCGGCCTCGCTGCGGGGATCCAGCAGGGTAGGCTCGGCGGGCTCGACCTGCGCGACGATGGTCTGGTCCGCTGTCACGGCATCACCGGGGTCGGCCTCAATACGGCGCAGCCAACCGCCGATGGGCGCCGTTACCATGAATGCATCGATGACCCGGGTTTCACCTTCTTCTTCTACCGTCAGCCGCATCGGGCCCGCGGTCACCGCCGCCATATCCACCGGGAGGGGACGGGGCCAGAATGCAAACAACAGGCCGAGGGCAACCAGGCCTGCCATAACCGCCCAGAATACCAGCCTCTTAATATTTGCAGACATGTGGAGCTACTCCCTTGTCTTCAGGACGGCCACCAGGTCCAACTCGTCGACGCGACGCTTCATGGCAATACCGGATATGGCGCAGGCCACCAGCAGGACCAAGACCGAGATCCCGTAGGTCGAGGGTGCGATGGCCAGAGGAATGCGCATGAGCTCGGTTTGAAAACCACTGGCGTTCACGAAGGCCGCCGTGAGCGCCCATCCGAGCCAACAGCCCAGCGGCAGCGCGAGGCAGACCAGCAGCACGGTCTCCCCCAACAGAATGTAGAGCACGTCTCTGCGGGAGAATCCTAGCACCCGGAGGGTCGCCAATTCACGACCCCGCTCAGAGAGTGCTATGCGTTGGGCGTTATAGGTGACTCCGAAGCCAAGCGCAAAAGAGAAGACTGAAAAGAAACCGATAAATATCATCAGTGTCGCGGCAACCGTCTCTTTAAAGTTGGTCACGGCAATCGACTTCAGCGCCACCGTAGAAACAGCGGGCAGGTTCTTAAGCCTCACCAGCAACTCCTCTTGCAGGGACTCGTCTATCAGCGCGTTAACGTACTCGGTGACCGGCCGCTCCTTCATTGCTCGATTGAGTGCGACGATATCCATGTAGGCGAACATGCCGATATAGGAGTCAAATACCTGCGACACACTGGCTTTGATCAAGGGGCGGCGCCCCTCCAGCAACCGGAGTTCGAACTCGTCTCCCGGTCGGAGCTGCAGTTTTTCTGCAAGGCGCGCGGCGAGGACGACACCGCCGGGCGGCACGCGGAGATGGCCGCGATGGACGTCGAATACTCGCGTCATCTGCGAGTCCCGGGAGATCCCCTGAATCGCACCGCGATGACGGATGTGGCCGGCTACAAAGTCCGCCGGCACGATGCGCATGGGCTCGACGGCCATCACCCCCGGAAGGCGCGCGATCTCGCCCAGCACGACGGTGGATTTCGGCTCGCTAAAGCCCAGTGCCAGGTCCTCGCGTTGTAGCTCACTAAAATGCGAACGCTCGATCTCGTCCACCGCATCCACGAACTGCAGGGAGAGGATCATCATCGCCAGCGCGCCGGCTAAGCCGAACACCGTGGCCGCCGCACGGAAGGGCCAGCGCTCGATCTGGCGGAGAATAATGCGGCTGGGCTCATCCGCCAGCGCTCCCAGGCGACTCAGAAAGGTGCCCTCGCCGCGAAACTGCGGCGGCGACGGAGGCTGCATGGCGACCACGGGTGCCAGGCGCGCCGCCGCGCGTACCGCCCTGGCCGTGGCCAGCAGCGCCACGAGAAGATTCAGCGCGGCACCGATGAGGAAGGCCGCTGGCCCGGGACGGTAAATCAGCAAGGGGAAGTTCATCACCTCTGCGTAGTTCTGCGTGCTGAATCTACCGAGCTGCGCTCCCAGCGCCCAGCCCAGCAGAATGCCCAGTGCGTTGATCGCCAGCACAAACTTGACGTAGTGCCAGCCGACTTCCGCATCGGTATAGCCAAAGGCTTTCATCAGGCCGATTTCGTTGCGCTCAGTCGCTATCAGGCGTGTCAACGCCGCCTGCGTTAGCAGGGCCGACACAATCACGAAAATGCTCGGCAGAATACGTGCGGAGGTTTGATTTTGCTTCAACTCATTCTGCACAAACCAGTTGGAGAGGTGATCACTTCTGTCGATCGCGCCGACGCTGCCAAAAGGCGCCAACAGGGCGTCCAGGGCCTGGATGGTCTGCCGGGTATCGGTACCCCGCAGCACGGTGAGTGACAGATCGTTAAAGGCACCCTCGTAGTCATATGCAGCTTCCAGCGCTTCACGTCCCATCCAGAGAATGCCGTAACGCTTTTTGTCCGGAATCAGCGCGAATGGGCTGATCACGTAGATGAATTCCGGTGACTGTGCCGTTCCCACAATCCGCAGGCGCCGCTTTTTCTGATTGATAATCGCCTCGATCGTATCGCCGGGATTCAGCGCGTGTGCCCTGGCGAAGGATTCGTTAATCACCGCTTCGTTCGGCCGCGACGGTTCGACCAGTCGGCCGCGGCGCAGAACGAGCTGGTTCAGCGTGGGCTGCCGCCCCTCCGGCAGAGACACCAGGCGGCCCATCAGCGGTTCCGGAAATCCCGCCACATCCAGCACTGCCTCTTTGGCGATGCGCAATTGCGTGTTCTGCACACCGGGCAGCGCCTTGATTCTATCCTCCAATTGCAGCGGCGCGCGCTTCACGGTGCCGAATACGTGGGCAAATCGATACCGCTCGTAGTAGGTATCCGTGGTCAGCTGCAGTGCCTCGTAGGTAGAGAGCGACATCACCAGGAGTGCTATACCCGATGCGATCACGAACGCTATGGCGAGGACCTGGCCCTTCAGCCGCCATAGATCGCGTAGGAGTTTTCTGTCCAGTGCCGCGATCACCAGGTTCACCAAGCCAGCGATTTCGCCGACTTACGCTCGGCGTTGCATTCAATGTGTGTGATCCGACCGTCACCGAGGAACAGCACTCTGTCCGCCATCCCCGCAGTGACGGCATTGTGGGTGATGATGGCGGTCGTTGTTCCCAGCTCGTGATTGACGCGTTCAATTGCCTCCAGCACGACGATACCCGTTTTGCTGTCGAGGGCGCCGGTCGGCTCATCGCAGAGCAGGAGTTGCGGCTGCTTGGCGATTGCACGCGCGATTGCGACACGCTGTTGTTCTCCGCCCGAGAGTTGTGCAGGGAAGTGATCTACCCGGTGATCAAGCCCGACGACGCTCAGCGCTTCTGCCGGGTCGATCGGATCCTGGGCGATCTCGGTCACCAGCGCGATGTTCTCGCGCGCGGTCAAGCTGGCGATAAGGTTGTAGAACTGAAACACGAAGCCGACACAGTCCCGGCGGTAGCGTGTCAGCTCAAGTTCATCGCAGGCGGTGATGTCCAGGTCGTTAAAGAACACACGCCCGCTGGTAGGTGTGTCCAACCCGCCGATGATATTCAGCAGCGTTGATTTGCCGCTGCCGGAGGGACCGAGAAGCACGACCATCTCACCCGCGTAGAGCTTGAGATCGACATTGTCCAGGGCCTTGAACTCTCGCTCTCCCGTCAGGTAGGTCTTGGTCAGGTTTTCCGCCCGGAGCGTCGCCCTTGGCTCACCTTCAACCGACTCCATGGTAGCGACCCCATCACTCATGCAGACACTGTGGCAAGCCTAGTAGAGTGAGCGCGGTTTAACATTGCGCTGGCGCAAGCTTTGCCATAGCTGCCGGAAGCGGCGCGCAGCGCTCTGGTCGCGCTACCGAAGTGTCAATACGCGGCGGTTCGGGGCGACTCCCCCGGGGCGCGCTTAAAGCGCTTCGATGCGGTGAGCCGGGTATAGGAACACGCCGTGGCAGCAGGCGGCACGGCACCCCGGCCCCAGGCCGCAAATTGCGACGAAGGGGTTGCGGGAAGCCGCTGCTCGCGCAACAATGCAGGCGCCTTTGACGAAGAATAAAGCTACTAAATTCAATATGTTACCCCTGCTAGCGCTGCCACTTGGCCTTTGGGTTGAGCAGTGAGTCAATCCACGGCGTCGCTGCTGCGGAGCCTGACTGCCCGTCATCCGGAGCTGGGGCGAATCCTCGAGAATGCGAGCTGGCTGACCGGCTCACGAATTCTGCGGCTGGTGCTCAGCGTTTTTCTTGTTGCCGTACTGGCGCGTTACCTGGGGCCGGCACAGTACGGCGTGTTGCAGTATTCCCTGGCCGTGGTGGTGATCGTCTCGACGGCCGCAGGACTGGGCCTGCAGGGGGTCGTCGTTCGCAACCTGGTGCGGGACGAGCGCTCGGCGGGCACGCTGTTGGGCAGCGCCCTGCTGCTGCGTGTATTGAGCGGGGCTGTCGGCTCTCTCACCTGTATAGCTATTGCCCTGGTCATCGCCGACCCTGCGGTTCGCCAGGTCTTGTCGCTGCTGGCGATAATGGCGCTGCTGGGCAGCGGCGAGGTTCTTGCCTTCTGGTTCGAAGCCCGGGTCAAATCGCGGCCGATAATCATTGTGCAACTGCTGGCTTTCGCCTGTGGCGCCGCGGCGAAGCTTTGCCTGGTGCTTTGGCAGGCAGAGCTGGGGCTGTTTGCGCTGGTGTTTGCGCTGGAGACACTGCTGGTGGCAGTGGGCAGCTTTCGAGTGTTCCGTTGGCAGGCTCCCGCCGGGCTGCAGCTGCGCGTCAGCACCGCGGTGGTGGGCGAATTGCTGCGCGAAAGCTGGCCGCTGCTGGTCTCCTCGCTGGCTACCATCATCTACACCCGCGCCGACCAGGTCATGCTCGGGCAACTTGCCGGCACCGCGGCAGTGGGACAGTATTCGGCAGCACTCAGCATTAGCGAGTTCTGGCACCTGCTGATCGTCGCCTTCTCAGCCTCGGTCATGCCGGGCATTATCCGGCTGCACGGTGAAGACCGCAGCTTGTTCCTGGCGCGTATCCAGCTCACCCTGGACGCCATGGTCTCGGTGACCTTGTTAGTTGTGATTACGCTGAGCCTGCTGGCGCCGCTCATCGTTTCCCTGCTGTTTGGCCCGGCCTACCTTGAAGCCGGCCGGGTACTCGCCATCCACGCCTGGACCAGCGTCTTTATTGTCTGGGGTGTCATCAGCAATGGCTGGCACCTCGCGGAAAACCGACAGCGGCTGGCCATGGAGCGGACCCTGCTGGGGGCCGCTGCCAATATCGGGTTGAACCTCATCTTGATTCCACGCTATGGCGCGGCCGGTGCCGCGGTCGCCACCCTGGTGGCGCAAATGTTTGCCACCGTCGGCTTTGATCTGCTGCGCAAGGAAACCCGGCCAATGCTGCGAATGAAGCTGCTGTCGGTGTACCCGCCGCACCTGCTTGGACGTTACCGCACGCTGCGAGGTTCGCAGCCATGAGCCCCCGGCGGCTTGTAGAGAATCCTGGTTATGGCTGACTGCGCACCGGTATTGCTGCTGGTATTCAACCGGCCAGCGGAAACTGCCCGGGTTTTCAACGCGGTGAGCTTAGCCCGGCCGGCGTACCTGTACATCGCCGCGGACGGACCGCGGCCGGACCGCAAAGGGGAGGCAGAGCGCTGCGCCGAAGTCCGCGAGATCGTCGCGGCAGTCGACTGGCCCTGCACGGTCAAGACACTTTTGCGGGAGGAAAATCTTGGCTGCAAGCGCGCTGTGTCAGGCGCTATCAGCTGGTTTTTTGACCAGGAGCCGGCCGGCATAGTGCTCGAGGACGACTGCCTGCCGCACCCGGATTTTTTTCCCTTCTGCAGCGCGCTACTGGAGCGCTTTGCGGAGGATGAGCGCGTCGCCATGATTACCGGGGACAATTTTCAGGAAGGTCATCGCCGCGGTGATGCCGCTTACTACTTCTCCCGGTATCCACACATCTGGGGCTGGGCCAGCTGGCGCCGCGCGTGGGGACATTACCAGGGTGATATGGCATTCTGGCCCAACTGGAGGCGAGGCCCGACGTGGCGCTCGCTGTTTGCAGATCGCGCCGAACGGCAGTGGTGGCGGGGAATATTTGATCGCATGCACGCCCAGGCGATCGACACCTGGGATTACTGCTGGGTGGCTTCAATCTGGTACGCCGGCGGGTTGACTGCGACCCCGAACGTGAACCTGGTGAGCAATATAGGTTTCGGTGAGGGCGCGACCCACACGGTGGCAGACAGCGCCGCCGGTGCATTGCCGGTCTCGTCCCTGGGTGAGCTGACGCACCCGGCGGATGTGGTGCGCGACGAAGAGGCGGACAGCTTCGTGTTCGAGCACCACTACGGCGGCAGGAATCTGCGCTGGCCGCGCCGCGGCTGGGTGCTGCTGGGCAAGATTTGGAGAAAGCTGTGGAAGTGAAGGAACAGGCCGGCGCTGCGGAAACTCTGCCCTGCCGCTGCTGCGGTGCCGAGGCTTCCCACTTCGCCAGGGGTCAGGTGTTGGGTCATCCGACAGGTTATTACCGATGCGCCACCTGTGGGTACGTGCAGACCGGCGAACCGCACTGGCTCGACGAGGCCTACCGCGATCCGATCAACGCCGAGGATACCGGCATCATGGCTCGCAACCGCGACAATGTCGGCCGCGTGGTCGCCACCCTCTGGGCTATTGGTAAACCGCGGGGCCTGGTGCTGGACGAAGCGGGCGGTTACGGCGTACTGGTGCGCATGCTTCGCGATGCCGGTATCGATGCCCGCTGGCGCGACAAGTACTGCGACAACCTGTTTGCCCGAGGCTTCGACTATCGCGGCGAGAATGCGGATCTCGCCACCGCGTTCGAGGTTTTCGAACATCTGCCATCGCCCCAGACTGAACTGGCTGCGTTGATGGACGCCGCTCCCAACCTGCTGGTCTCGACCGACCTGATTGCATCACCTCCGCCCGCGCCGGCGGACTGGTGGTACTACGGGCCCGAGCACGGTCAACATATCGGATTCTACTCGCTGCAAACCCTCGAGAACGTGGCCCGCCGATTTGGACGCTACCTGCTCAGCGACGGTGGCAGTTTCCACCTCTTCAGCAGCCGGCCAATCAGCGCCGCACGCTGGAAATGGCTGATGGCAATCCGCAAGCTGCTGGTGCCCGCCACCCAGTATCATCTCGGCACCCGCACCTGGCGTGATCATCTGGCGATCAAGGGGAGTGGGAAGGACTAGCATGCGGATTGCCTTCGACTCCCAAATTTTCTGTGAGCAGGCTTACGGTGGCGTGTCGCGCTATTACAGTTGCCTGGCGGAGGCTTTCATCGCCGGAGGTGAGGACGTGCATGTGTTTGCGCCGCTTCACCAGAACCGCTACCTCGAGCGCCTGCCGCCGGGTCGCGTATCCGGTCTACGCCTGCCGAAGTGCCCGCCCCGGGCTGAGAGCATTCTTCGACCGCTGAACGTATCCCTCGCCCGGTCGCGGATTGATCGCTGGCGCCCGGACCTGGTGCATGAAACCTACTATACCCGGCGTCGCACCCATTCCGGGCATTGTCCGACGGTGCTGACCGTGTACGACATGACCCATGAGTTGTTCGCCGACACCTTCAACCCCCGCGACCCCACCCGGGCCAACAAGGCGGCAGCGGTCATGCGCGCAGACCATGTCATCTGTATTTCAGAGAATACCCGCCGCGACCTGCTGGACCACTACGACCTGCCAGGTGAGAAAACCTCAGTGGTTCACCTTGGCTATGATCCCCTGAAACCCTCTCGGGGGGACAATGCGGTCCTCAACCAGAGCGTTCCCTACATCCTCTACGTGGCGCGACGCGACTTCTACAAGAATTTCCACGGGCTGCTGCGGGCCTATGCGGCTTCCGGTCGGCTGATGGACGATTTCCGAATTGTTGCCTTTGGCGGTGGTTCGCTGCGCCAGGTGGAACTGGAACTTGTCGACGAGCTGGGTATCGACCGCTCGCGAGTGCTGCAGCTGGGCGGTGATGACAGCGATCTCGCCCAGGCCTACGAGCAGGCCAGCGTCTTCGTCTACCCCTCGCTCTACGAGGGATTTGGGTTGCCGCCACTGGAAGCCATGAGTCGAGGCTGCCCGGTGGTGAGTAGCAACAGCAGCTCCATGCCCGAAGTGCTCGGTGATGCAGCACAATTCTGCGATCCCGAGCAGCCGGAATCGATTCGAGACAGTCTCGAACAGGTGCTGTATTCCAGCGAGCTGGCCGAGGCGCTGGTGGTCCGCGGCAGAGAAAGATCCGCGCAGTTTACCTGGCGGCGTTGTGCGGACCAGACCCTGGCAATCTACCGCGAGCTGCTGGGCCAGCCCTCCGTATCCGAAGTGGGAGGCTGATATGTCCGTGCAGAAGCGCCTGGTCCAAAGCATCAAGAAAGGCTTTCGTCGCATCGGCCTGGATATCCGATTTGCTTCTGAGATCGACGATTTCGACGGCCGGCTGCTGGCGGGTTTGCGCCACCACAGAATCGATACTGTGTTCGATATCGGCGCCAACGAAGGCCAGTTTGCCCTGGGCCTGATCAAGCGCGGCTATGCAGGGCGACTGGTCAGTTTCGAACCGATGGCGGCTGCCCACGCGCGCCTGCGCCAGCTGGTGGCAGGTCATCCCAATTGGGAACTCGCTGAGGCCATCGCCCTGGGTTCGGAAAGCGGGGAGGCAGAGATCAACATCTCGGCCAACTCGGTCTCCTCCAGTATGTTGCCCATCGAGGACAGCCACGTACGGGCGGAGCCCGCCTCTGCCTACGTCGGCACCGAAACGGTACGCGTGAAGCGCCTGGATGACATTGTGCAGGATTACGTCGGCAGCCAGGAGCGGCTCTTTCTTAAAATCGACACCCAGGGCTTTGAGTCCCGGGTGCTGGATGGGGCGCAGCAGACACTGGCTCGCTGTATCGGTGTGCAACTGGAGATATCACTGGTGGAGTTGTATTCCGGCCAGCCCCTCTGGGACGAGATGCTTGCCAGGCTGCGTGCTTCCGGTTTCGATGTCTGGGCCATCGATCGCAGTTTCTCCGACCCGGAAAGCGGGCGCACACTGCAGTGTGACCTTACGTTCTATCGCTCGACCTAGCTGGCAGCGGTCCAGTTCCTGAAGGCGCGCTCATCGGCGATCAGTTGCCTCACCAGACCGGGTCGGTCGAGGCCGTACTCCCAGCTGAGCTCGCGGCGGGCCTTGCCGTTGTCACCATAGATGATGTCGAGTTCAACATTGCGCAGCAGCGCCCGATTGAAGCTGACGTGGCGGTCGAAATCCAGCTCCAATTCGGAAAACACGAGCCGCGCCATGCCTTCCAGGCTGCCCACTTCGCCGGAGCAGACCAGGTAGTCATCCGCTGTCTCTGTCTGCAACATGCGCCACATTACCTCTACGTAAGCCGGGGCGTAGCCCCAGTCACGCTGCACTGCCAGGTTGCCCAGTTCCAGGCGTTCCTGTGCGCCTGACTGTATGGCCAGCGCGCTGCTGATAATCTTCTTGATGACGAAGTTGTCCCTCCTCAGGCATGACTCATGGTTGAAGAGGATTCCGCAGCAGGCATGCACGCCGTAGGCCTCGCGGTAGTTCACCGCCAGCCAATGGGCGGCCGCCTTGGAGACCGCGTAGGGGCTAGCGGGGTGGAACAGCATGGACTCTCGGATGGGCAGTCGGTCCTGACCAACGTTGCCGAACATCTCGCTGCTGGAGGCCTGGTAGAAGCGGGAGGCTGGTGACACGCTGCGGATGGCGTCGAGCAGGTGTTGGACACTGAGTGTATTGAACTGAAAGGTGTCTGTCGGTTCGCCGAAGGAAGCCCCGACAGAGCTCTGCGCCGCCAGGTTGTAGATTTCCTCCGGCTGCTCCCGCTCCAGCAGTGCATTTACGGCGTCTGCCTTCAGCAGGTCCAGGTGTAGCAGGGTCACCCTGTCGGCAATGCCGAGAAACGCCAGGCCCTGCAGGTCGGTGCTGGCGCCTGGGCGCAGGGTGCCGGTCACCCGGTAACCTTTGTCCAACAGGAGCCGGGCCAGATAGGCGCCGTCCTGGCCGCTTATACCAGTGATGATGGCAGTCTTGCTGTCGCTCATGCCTGGCATGATCTCCCACAACAGTAATGGCGTATCGGCTGCCAGGGCAAGCCGAACGGGCGCCAGAATACCCGATAGGCGAGTAAAGATCGCCCCTGGGGCAGGCAGCTGAGACCTGACGCACACTTGCGAGAGATTCCGGTGCCGGTCACAATCGGAAACCCTGCCCAGGACCCCGACCACGCCTTGAACCCTCCGCCCGGCGACATCACCATCATCATCCCCACACGCAACGCGCTCCGGTACCTGCCCGGGTGCGTCGAGAGCATCCGCCAACAGCTGGGCTCGCTGTTGGGTCAGGGCGTCCACGTAATGGTTCGCGACGCGGGCTCCAGCGATGGCAGTCAGGAGTATCTCGCAGAGCTGGATCTACCGGGGCTCAGCAGCAAAAGCCAGCCGGACAAGGGCATTTACGATGCCATGAACACAGCTGTCGCGGAGGCCGGCAGCGACTGGGTTTTCTTTCTCGGTGCCGACGATCGGTTGCTGCCCGGTTTCGCGGAGGCCCTCGCCAGGCTGGAGGATCGCAATGCCGTCTACTACGGAGATGTCGTGCTGACCAGCAACGGCCGCCGCTACGACGGTCGCTTCTCTCCGCTCAAGCTGGTGTACCGGAACATTTGTCACCAGGCCATGTTTTTCCCAGCCGCCTTGCTGCGGAGTTCACCATTCGATGTCCGCTACCGTACCCATGCCGATTGGGCCAAGAATATTGAATTGATGGCCAGTCACGAATTCCGCTACCTGGACCTTCCCATCGCACGCTATCGTGACCGCAGCGGAGCCAGCGGTACTCTTGAGGATAGTGCCTTCGCCGCGGACAAGGCCACACTTGTCCGGCGTCATCACGGGCTGCTGCTCTCCCTGTGCAGCCTCACAGCGCCCCTGCCGACCACGCTGTATCACTGGCTGAGTGGTCGCGCCCGCCATCAGTAGATCGTGTAGGCCCTGTTCCTCGCCGGGCACTTCGAAATCGCCCATGATTGTCGACGGCCTGCGCTGCCAGCTCGAATAGGGAATTTTCCGGGAGTTATGCGAAGGAGGTGTTTTATAATCCCGCTACGCGCTCGGGACTTGACCGGAATGTTCAGAATCAATGCTCTGCTTGGGAAAAATCGCTGTCTGCTGTCTCAGCCCAGCCGTCGGTTGGAGCATGTATTTTGTGGTCAGCCGATAGAGTCTTTTTGATGCTAGACGCCATTATCGCCCTGTATGCGAAGCTGTTTTCCAGGCCGCCTTTGTCGAAGCTTAACAATGTGTTGCTGCATGCGGCCCTGAGGGCTCGTGGCTATTTCAACTACAGGAACGATAAGGAGAGCGGCGAGGATTTTTTCATCCGCAGGGTGCTGGCACCCGAGCGACCGGTCGTTTGCATCGATATCGGTGCCAATGTCGGCAACTATTCGGAGAAACTGCTGCGCAATACCGAGGCGCAGGTTATCAGCTTCGAGCCGGTACCACTGTCTTTCGAAAAGCTGCGAGAGCGGTCAGAGCCCTGGGGTGACAGGTCCATCGCCCTGAACCAGGGGGTAGGTGAGACCTCCGGCCGGCTTGCAATACACTACAACCCCGACGCTCTTGAGCTCGCCTCCTTCCACAGTGACGTCGACAGATTGATGGGTTTAGAGAACTCCAAGCGTGCAGAGGTGGACGTGGTATCGCTCGACGACTACCTGCAGAGCCAGGATCTGAGCCAGATCGACCTGATAAAAATTGATACCGAAGGCTTCGAACCGGAGGTGCTGAGAGGCGCAAGCTGGACAGTGGCGACCCTCAAGCCAAGGTATATCCAGATTGAATTCAACTGGCACCACCTGTTACGAGGCGCCACGCTGAATGATCTAGCTGAGCTGCTGCCGGGGTACGAGGTATATCAGCTGCTACCCGGTGGCTGGGTCAGGCGCGATCCCTCCCATCCACTGACCAACATTTACGCTTTCACCAATTTCGTCTTTGTGAGGAGCTAGGACGACGGCTCCCTCAGCGCCGCAGCCCGCGACCGGCCGTCCACATTCAGGCAGGCTGCGGCAGCCAGAAGCTGAAGGCGGTGCCCTTGTGTCGCTCGCTGCGAACGGCGACCTGGGAGCGGTGCAGTTCAACGATGCGTTTGACGATCGCCAGGCCCAGGCCGTGGCCGGATTGTGGCGTCTCAGTATCGGGCCGGTAGAAGCGCTCAAAGATGTGCGGGATCTCGTGAGAGGCGATGCCCTCGCCGTTGTCAGTCACCTCCACCCACACACGATCTGCATCGCTGCGCACGTTGATGGCGATCTCGCCGCCATAGGCCGTATGGCGCAGCGCGTTTTGAATGAGGTTTTCCAGCACCCGGTGGATCATGGCGATATCTGCCACCACCTTGGCATCCATATTCGCGGCGTGAGCGGTCAGGGTGATGTTGCGCTCGCGGGCGAGCAGCTCGTGATCCTGGATAATGTCCTGCACCAGCTCCATGACCGGAAAGGCTTCCCAGTTGGGCTCGATAGTGCTGGATTCCAGACGCGAGAGTTCGAACAGCTCCCCGATTAGATCGTTGAGACGAGTGCAGTGCTTGTGGGCGGTCTCCAGGTAGCTGCGGCGGGCAGACTCATCCAGGTCCTTCACAAGTACGGTTTCCAGGTAGCCCTGCATGGAGGCGATTGGTGTGCGCAGATCGTGGGACACGTTGGCGATCAGCTCGCGGCGGGTTCGGTCTATCTCCCCCTGGGCGGAAAACTGTTGCTCAATGCGCTCGCTCATATCGCCGATGGCTTCTGTCAGCTCGTCGACCTCGTCCCGCGCATGCTTGCGCGGCGCCAGGGTGATGCGGCCTTGATAGCTGCCCTCGCGGTAGGCGCGAACCGCGTCGGCCAGGGTCTTCAGCCGGCGGGTCAGCAGAAAAAACACGCCGGCGCCCGCCAGCAGCGCTACCAGCAGGCTGCCGATGATGGTCATCACCCCGGCACGCAGGTGATAGCTGCCTTGCAGGGCTTGCTGCATGCCGTCGTAGTCCTTGCCGTTGAGCACCGTGTACAGATAGGCCGCAGGCTCCCCCGCCTCCATAATAGGCGACACCGAGAACACCTTGCGCTGGTCCGGGCTGCGGGGGTCGTCGCCGAAGATGGGCAGCGCCTGTTCGCCCTGCATGAAGGCTTTGAGCGGGGCCATATCCACTTTATTACGCACCACGGTCTCATAGGGCAGGGCATGGGACAGCACCCGCCCGCTGGTGTCCAGCAGGTACACCTCCACGATGGGGTTGATAAACATGACGTGGTGAGCGAGTTCTTTCAGGGCGGCCTTGTTGACGCCGCCCTGGTCCAGCAGGGGCATGTCTTCCGCCGCGTGCAGTGCGATGTCGCGGTTGATGCGCTGGGTGATCTCCAGTGAATGCATCTCACTGGTCTGGGTGCTGATGTAGACCACGGCGCCGCCCACCAGGATAAACAACAGGCAAATGGCCAGGGCCAGCCTGGCGTACAGATGTGAAAACAGGCTCACGACGCCGGCTCGAATCTGTAGCCCACACCCCACACCGTGGTGATCCGCCGGGGCTGCGAGGGGTCGTCTTCGATCTTGGCGCGCAGCCGGTTAATGTGAGAATTGACGGTATGCTCGTAGCCGTCGTGGCCGTAGCCCCACACCTCATCGAGCAGTTCGGCCCGCCTGAACACGCGCCCGGGCTGGCGGGCGAAGTGCAGAAGCAGATCGAACTCCCTGGAGGTCAATTCCACGTCCCGGCCGCTGAGCGTTACCTGGTGATTCCGGGTACAGATGGACAGGGGACCGCACTGCAATTGTTCTTCCGGAGCAGGTATCTGACGGGATTCCAGGGATACCCGGCGCAGGATTGCCTTGACCCGGGCGGTCAGTTCAATGGGGCTGAAGGGTTTGGTCACGTAGTCGTCGGCGCCGAGCTCCAGACCCAGGACGCGGTCCAGCTCACTGGATTTCGAAGTCAACATCAATACTGGTGTGTGGCGGCCGAGTTCACGTAGCCTGCGGCAGATGTCGAGTCCGCCGAGTCCGGGCAGTCGCAGGTCCAGGATTATCAGCTTCCAGTCTTCCGCCAGCGCGCGCTCCAGAGCGGTATCTCCCCGCTCGCAGTGTTCCACATCCGGCCCCAGCTCCGAGAGGTGCAGCGTGATCAGGCGGGCAATATCCGGGTCGTCTTCGACCAGCAATATGCGGGAGTGCGAGTAGCTGTCAGCCAGTGCCTGCATGGCGCGCCCGGGTTCCAAACGGAATACTTCTCTCAGAGCGTCCGATTCCGAATTGGTTCCCCGGGCCTGCAGCATCACTGTGTTCGGGTGACCGTGATGCGGGCGACGGGATTGTCCCAGCGATGACTCTGGTTGAGCGCGGAGCCGGTCAGCCCGTCGTCCGCGGTGACCACGCCGGGGTGCAGGGTCACCTGGTCGGCGACATCGTCGCGGGCCGGGTTGAAGCCCTCACCGCCATCGGCGGGTCCCGGTATGGTGCCTGTGGCCTCGGTGTTGGCCTCGGTGCCGGTGTCGTAGGCGTTCGTAGAGAGGGTCATGCTGTCTCCGACGGCCAGCGCGGAAACGTCCAGGCTGTTGATGCCGGTAATTGCGTCGTTAGTGTTGACCAGCATGGTCACCAGCGTCAGCAGCGCACCGCTGGTGTTGTCGTCGGGAAGCGCCAGGGTCAGGGTTTCACTGGCTCCGGGGCCCAGGGGAGCATCACCGCTGGCTTCCGACAGGCCCTCTATCGCCTCGAGCAGGCCGCTGTTGTCCCCGGCTTCCGCGAGGACTTCCAAGGCATCTGAGGCGGCCTCTCCGATGCTGAACGCGCGCACGCTGCTGTCGTGGATGATCGCCGCCAGGGGTGACAGCGGCTGAGCCACCGTTAGATTGGTCGTGGTGACGGTAAAGGTGGCCGCCTGCGTGGGTTCCGGCTCCGGTGCGGGGATTACCGTCGGGCCGTTGCCGCCGTCTCCATCACAGGCGGCGACCAGTCCGACAAGGAAGATAAATAGAAAGCGTCTCATGGCGAAGTCCTCTTTAGTTCACGGTCACGACGACGCGAACCACCGGGTTCAGCCAGCGGTGAACGGTGTTGACAATGTCGCTGTCACCACCGGCGATATCGTCGTCACCCAGCACATTGCGGTGGATATGGACGAAGCCTTCCGCCATGGCATTCACACCACTGCCGCCACTGCCGCTGGAGGCCAGCACCGGGGGTGGCGCCGGGTAACCGGGCTCTCCGGGGACGCCGCTGCCGACGATTTCGTCATTGCCCTCGGTGCCGGAATCGTAGGCGGGAACGTTGTAGACGTAGGTGCCGGGCTCGGTGGGAATCTCGACGGCATTTAGGCCCATGAAGCCGTCATTGCTGGGCAGGATCATGGCGACGATGGGCAGGCGGGTGTTGTCCGGTGCGGGGTCAGTATCGTGGCTTGTGGTGGTGCTCGCCCCCGGCGCCAGCAGGCCGCCCGCGGGATTCTCCGACAGGGTGGCGTTGAGCGCGGCTACATCTGCCACCAGGCCTGAGATATCACCGCCTTCTGCCATGGCCTGCAGGTTCGCGCTGGCCGGTTCGCCCGACACGAACAGGTTGTTGCCCTCCGGATGTGCGGCCACCAGGAAGGGGGTGAAGTAGCTGCCCCGGGTCAGGTTGATGATTTCGACATCGAACTGCACTGCCTGGGCCGGGCTGACCGCCGCCAGCGCCAGTGCCAATGCCAGTGCCTGTGAGAATGGAGCGAGAACGTTTTTCATCAGCATAGTCTCCAAGAGTGAATGAAGGCATCAGTCTGGCGCTGGCTCGCCGGGCAGTTATCACGAAATTCTCACAAATGGGTCAAATCTTCCTCACGCTCGTGGCAGCTGAATTGTCCGGTCCCGCTTCAACTCCTGAATTGACATGCATACCAACTGTATGGTATTTATCAGGCATGCCAAGACCTACCAAGCATCAACCGGAGCGCGGGGACGCTCGCACCCGCCTGCTCGAAGCGGCACGGGACCTTATTCGCGCGAAAGGGTATTCCGCGACCACCGTCGATGATCTGTGCGACGCCGCGGGCGTCACCAAGGGGGCGTTCTTCCATCACTTCAAAAGCAAGCAGGCGCTTGGTGTTGCCGCCGCTGAATACTGGGCGGAGACCACATCTGAACTATTCAGGAACTCGCCCTACCACGAACCGGAAGACCCGCTGGAACGCGTGCTGGCTTACGTGGACTTTCGCAGGAGCATCATTGAAGGAGACCTGGCCGAGTTCACCTGCCTCGTCGGCACCATGGTGCAGGAAGCCTACGGCGCCTATCCTGCAATTCGCGAAGCCTGTGCAGCCAGCATCTTCGGCCACGCCGCCAGCCTGGAGCCGGACATCAAGGCGGCGGTAAAGGCGCGCGGAATCACACCTGACTGGACTGCGGCCAGTCTTGCCCGCCACACGCAGGCGGTGCTGCAGGGTGCGTTCATCCTCGCCAAGGCCACCGGTGACCGCAAAGTTGCGCGCGAAAGCGTCGATCACCTGCGGCGCTATATCGAACTGTTGTTCTCCCAACCACACGCCGAGGGCTGTAGCTGATGCGACCGGGCAGTCTTTCGACGATCAACCTCGACTTCAGGAGGCAGACTTATGGATCCCATCATCTACTTGTTTTTCAAAGACAACTGCTTGGAAGCGATGACCCACTACGCGGAGACGCTGGGTGGTGAAATCGAGAGTGTGTTCACCAATGCCGATGCGCCCAGTGAAGGAGACCGCATGCCGGGCGGTGATCATTTGGTCATGAACATGTCTATGCGGCTCGGCAGTGCAACGATCATGGCGTCGGATGCGCCCGGTGACGCCTACCACAGACCCCAGGGCTTCAACATCAATATCGCGCCGGCGTCGCGGGTGGATTTTGAGCGCATCTATGAGGCGCTGGCAAAAGATGCCGAGAGCATTGAGATGCCACCGGAGGAGACCTTCTGGGCGGAGCGCTTTACCACGTTTACCGACCGTTACGGCATCCCCTGGATGCTCAACTACGAAGGCAGTAAAGCCGAGGGAGCAGCATGAGCGCCGTGCCAAAGGTCCGCACCTGCCTGTGGTTCGACGATGAAGGCGAGCGATTGATTTACGGTGGTTTCCAGATGATCGTAGAGGTATGAGGGCTACACAATGACGCCGGATCACGAAGCAATTATCGCCCTGTGTCAGCGCATGGGGCAGGCCCACCATGACAGGGATGCGGGCGCCATCGCCGCCTGTTACTCGGCTGACGCCGTGGTGTACAGCCTCGCACCTCCGCTTGCTGAACGCGGTGTCAATCAGGACACCATTGCCGCCTGGCTCGCTACCTGGGAGGGCGCGATCCAAATCGACGCGCAGGACACCGAGCTGTCTGTTGCAGGAGATCTTGCGTATACCCTCGCGCATTCGATTAAGCGCGAGGGTATACGCAAGATCTCCTG
>JANQGK010000072.1 GCA_028277365.1 Halieaceae bacterium
TTTCATGACGGGTGTGACCACCGGCATGGCCTTGCTTGCCGCCTATATCGGGGCGCTGAAGACGGGACGTGGGCGAGACGTGGATGTCAGTCTCTTCGATGTGGCGCTGAATCAGCTGAGCTACCCGGCCACCTGGTTTCTCAACAATGAGCATGTCACCGAACGGGTGGCGCGCTCGGCCCACCCGTCGACGGTGCCCTCCCAACTCTATCAGACCAAGGACGGCTGGCTTTTCGTCATGGCAATGACACCGAAGTTCTGGGCCTTGCTGTGCGAAGGACTGAACGAACCGGCGCTGGCCGATCGGCCGGAATACCGTGACGTCGCTGCGCGGCGCGAGCACCGGGAACAGCTTACGCTGGAACTGGACGAGCAGTTTGGCAGAGAGACCACGGCGCACTGGATCGAGGTTTTTGCCGGTAAAGTGCCCGTCGCACCGGTATACGACTTGCCCGCCGCCCTCAACAATCCGTGGCTGCAGAGTCAGGGGCTGGTGCAGGCAGTGACTCACGGTGCGGGTGAACTCAAGCTGCTGGCCAATCCCATCAAGCTCGACGGCGAGCGTCTGCCCGGAAAGGCCTGTGCGTCACTTGGGGCGGATACGGACGCCGTTCTCAGAGAGCTGGGTTACACGGCGGAGCAGTGTGAGGCCTTGCGCCAGGGCGGCGTGGTTTAAAGCGCCATGAAACTCTCCGGCATTCGCGTCGTCGACCTGTCTCAGTTTCTGCCCGGTCCTCACCTGTCGATGATGATGGCCGACCACGGCGCCGAGGTGATTGCGGTAGAGCCCCCCGGCGGTGAGCCGGTGCGGCAGATCGGCCTGCGGGATGGGGAGGACAGCGTATGGTTTCGCAATGTCGGACGCGGCAAGCGCAGTCTCAGCCTGAATCTCAAGAATCCTGATGCCCGCAACCTGCTTCTCGATCTGGTCGATCGGGCGGACGTGTTTATCGAAGCCTTCCGCCCGGGGACCGCCGAGCGTCTCGGTCTGGATGCGGCGACCCTCAGGGGGCGTAACCCCCGGCTGGTGTATTGCTCGATTACCGCCTACGGTCAAACGGGCCCCAAGCGTCTTAAGCCGGCCCATGACGTCTCGGTCCAGGCGGATTCCGGGGCCGTATTTCTCAACGAGGGGGCCGACGGCCGTCCGGCAATGCCGGGGATGCCGGTGGCTGATATGGCCGCCTCGCTGATGGCCTTGTCCGGTATCCTCATGGCGCTGCTGCGCCGCGGTGAAACCGGCCGTGGAGACACCCTCGACATCGCCATGCAGGACAGCCTTGTCGCCTGGTACCCCAATGCCATGGGGCCTGTGTTCGCTGAGGATTGCTCGCCACGGGTCAAGGACGAGCGCTCCTGGGGCGGCAACGCCATGTACCAGATCTACGAAACGGCGGATGGCCGCTTCCTGACCCTGGGCGGCAGCGAATTGAAGTTTGCGCACAACCTGTTTAGCGCGCTGGGGCGCGAAGACCTCTACACCAGTTGCCAGGAGCCACCGGGCGCCGGGCAGGCGCCGGCGAAGGCTTTCCTGCGCGAAACTTTTGCCAGCCGGCCGCTGGAGCACTGGCGGACGTTTCTCGATGGAATTGACGTGTGCTGGGCGCCGGTGCGCGGTCTGCATGAGGCGGTTCACGACGCGCATCTTGCCGACCGCAAGATGCTTCTACGGGACAGCGGCGGCAGAAAACATCTCGGCGTACCTATCAAGTTTGCCGACGAACCGGCTCAGCCAGATTTTGACCTGCCATCGCAGGGTGCCGACGGCCCCGCCATTGCGCGGGAGCTGGGGCTTGGCGAACAGGATATTGCAGCACTGGTGAATTCAGAGGCCATGTTCGTCGCGCCGGCGCGAGCAAGCCAGCAGGAGGAGAATTAATGCAGCAAAAACATAGAGTTACGTCGATGTTCTGCGTCGGCGTTGCACTGTGGCTTGCTACCGGGCTGGCCGCCGCGGATGAGCCGGCAGCGATGAGCGTGGAGGATCAGCTCGCTCTGTTTCTAGAGTGGTTCCCGGGTGAATACGACAACAACGAGCAGGTCTGGCAGCAGCGCCAGGACGGCGTCCCGGAAGAGGAGCTGCACGAGCGCATTCATCACCGCTTCGTACCCGTTTCCCTGCCGGCCGTAGGCGAGCACGTGTTCTTCGTCACCCAGGCCCTGGATGACGATCCCGCCCAGGTCTATCGCCAGCGTATTTACAGCTTCGATGCGCAGCCCGAGGAATCCGCAGTTCGTCTGCGGATCTACCGCATGAAAGACGAAGCGCGTTACCGGGAGGCCTGGCGGGATTCCTCGCTGTTCGAAAAGATCACGCTGCAAGACCTGAGCAC
Source organism: Halieaceae bacterium (assembly GCA_028277365.1). GTDB lineage: Bacteria > Pseudomonadota > Gammaproteobacteria > Pseudomonadales > Halieaceae > JANQIO01. The sequence goes on from JANQGK010000072.1 coordinate 2,334, forward strand.
CCAGCCCGGTTGTGAGGTGTATTGGCGTCACAATGGCCAGTACTTCGACGGCACCATGAAAGCCGGTGCCTGTCATTTCTTCTCAACGCGCTACGGCAAGGAACTCTACATCACAGACACGCTGCGCCTGACCGACAGCGAAATCTGGATTGGCGACAAAGCGCGGGACGCTGACGGCAACCGCGTTTTCGGACGTGAGGCCCCCCATGTCAATCGCAAAGTACGTCGCTTCAGCGGCTGGATGGGAGTCCGCAAGAGTCGGGTCAATCCTGACTACGACGGCGACGACATGTTCTTTGTTGGAGGCTTCACGATTCACAACGAAGGGGGGCGGCAGTCGATACTCGACGACGCTGGTAAGCCAACAGGCTTCGGCATCGAACTGGCCAGGCTCACCTATCAGCAGACCCGTGTGCCGATCCTCAAGCTCGGCATTATCGAGGAAGCCACAGGCAAGACGCTCAGTTATACCTGGGCGTCGACGGACGCTTCGCGGATCGGCGTCAATCTGCGCTGGTTTCAGGCCGGGCTGACGGCGGTGGAAGATTAACGCAGGCGCTGCTACCCAGAGTCGCCGGTCAGAATCTCCAGTTCCGTCAGCTCATAATGGGTCTGCATGTAACCCTCGGCGCCGGCACGCAGCAGCAGGTAGTCGTCGTCCGCCGTGCACCACACGTTGTAGGGCGGGTGCTCCTCAGGCAGTTGCCCGGCTGTATCCACCACCTGGAACTGCCGTGCGGCAAAGGTGCCCGCTTCGACGGTGATGGTCTCTTCTCCGACGTAGCGAATCCCAAAGCCCAGCCTGAACAACATGGGGCCGGTGGCGCCGCGGTGGTCCGGCGACGACAGCATGATGTTATCGAAGAAGGCCTTGCCGGGGCCTTTTGAGAGGTCGTAGAGCTTCATTAGCAGGGCATCGCCGACGATGGGGTGACACTGCATCCAGCTAACGGGGTTTTCGAGCTCGATATGTTGGCTGATGCGCCCGTCACGGTGATTGAAGGTTTCGCACTCCACGCTGTCAGGGCCAAAGCGGAACCATCCGCTGCCCTCGAAGCGGTGGCCGACACTCAGGCGGACGTGGCAGTCGCGGGGCGCGGATGTTGCGTGATCCATGGCTGCGACCACGTCACGCACCACCATGGGTTCATCGTCTATCTCGCAATGCGCGTGAAGTACGTCGGTGCCATCGGGTTGCTGCGTCAGGGTAAAGAACTCCCGCCCGCGCTCCTGGTCCAGGCGCTCCGGTTTCTTGCTGGTATAGCGGATGCGCCCGCGGATTGTTCGATAAGCCATTACATACTCCGGTTTTTGAGAAGCTGGGTATTAGGGCCTGTTCACACCAGCTCAGTTAGTGTGAACAGGCCCTAGTCTCGGAACGCCAGCACGGCGTGTTCGCCGGCGCTGCCGGTAAAGGGGAGCAGCGGCAGGCCCGCAAATGGCCCAAGCTCGGGCCGCAGCGCCTGGGGAGGCGCGCTGCCGGCCGCGTGGAACACAACGGCAGCCGTGCCTTCGCAAATCCCGGCTGGGGGCGGCACGCTACCGCCAATCTGATCGATCTCGATAAGGGCGTTGCCCGCAAGCTGCAGGGTGCCCACGGGGTGGCGCTGCTCCAGCGGCAGCCCCAAGGCCTGATTGACAACGGTGATGCGCGTCTCAAACCGCATGCCTTCGGTGGCCGCCACAGCCTCATAGTCGCACAGGCTCGCGTCCCGGTCCGGCGTCGACAGTACGGGTATAAAGAGATGATCCACGGGGGCGGCGCAGCGAGGCAGCTCAAACGGTGGTACCTCGCCGTTCACCTGTGTCA
>JANQGK010000363.1 GCA_028277365.1 Halieaceae bacterium
CCACACGGTGAAACGGGTGCCGCCCTCGAACGGGTGCGCGCCCAGGCACTGCCAGGCCCGCTCATGGGTGCCCTCACCAAACAGGTAGAGGTCATCCCCGGATACGACACTGTGTTTTTCAACCGCGGCCATAGGCGGTTTTACCCTGAAAAATATGTGGAAAACACAGTAGGCACGGGGCCCTGCGCTGGCAATGGCTTGCATACGTATTCACGTGGCACCCGGAATTGGCGCAAAAAACTGGCCCACTGGCCGTTTTGGCGACCGTTGCGCAAACCCGCGTAAATACAGACAATCAAGGGCCATAAGCTCGGTGTGTTACTAACATGGCGGAAAGAAAGGCGACGTCTTTCGATATCGCGGCCAAGGCCGGTGTTTCCCAGTCCACGGTGTCCCGCGCCCTGCGCGACAGCCCGCTGGTCAACCCGGAAACCCGCGCCCGGGTGCAGGCCATCGCCCGCGAGCTCAACTATCAGGTCGACCGCACTGCCAGCAGCCTGCGCACCGGCCACACCCGCACGCTGGCCTTGCTCTTGTTCGAGGACGCCCCCGAGGCTGCCTCCCCCATCAACCCTTTCTTCCTGTCTATGCTGGGCAGCATCACCAGGGCCTGCTCCGACCACGAATACGACCTGCTGGTGTCCTTTCAGCATCCGGAAGAGGACTGGTATGCCCGCTACGAGGAGGCACATCGCGCCGATGGCCTGATACTGCTGGGCTACGGCGACTACGTCAACGCCCACCCTACCCTGCAGCGGCTGGCGGACTCCGGCGCCCACTGGGTGATCTGGGGGCCACGGCTCAACTTCGAACACGGCATCTGTGTTGGCTCTGACAATGCGCTGGGCGGCTATCAGGCCACCCGGCACCTGTTGCAGCAGGGCCGTCGCAGGATCGCCTTCCTGGGCTGCAACTCAGAACAGGCCCCGGAGTTCGCCGATCGCTATCGCGGCTACACTCGGGCGTTGAAGGAAGCCAAACTCAGCGCCCAGACTGACCTGCAGGTCTACGCAGAAAGCGTGGAAGCCAGTGGCGCCAGCGCGGTGGAAAGCCTGCTGGAAGCCGGGTTGGAATTCGACGGCCTCGTCTGCGCCAGCGACCTGATCGCCATCGGCGCCATGCGTTACCTGCAGAATAAGGGCATCGCGGTGCCTGATGATGTCGCTATTGTCGGCTTCGACGACATCCAGGCGGCGGCCTACTGCAGCCCGGCCCTCACCACGGTGCGCCAGGACGTAAAACGCGCCGGCGAAACCCTGGTCGACCTGTTGCTGCAGCTCATCGAACACGGCGACGAGAGCTCCCTCCTGCTGGAACCCCAACTCATCGTCCGCCAATCCTGCGGTAGCTAACCAGGTACTTCGCCCTCTTCCCTGAGGAATTGTGCTCCGCACGCGGGCGCAAACTGGGTAGGCCCCTTCCCCGGACACGCTACAAGCATGACATCCCTGTCTCGCTCGGATGCGGCCATCCGTGGCCGCATACGGTCCGTGAAGGCGGGGTACCCAGCTCACACCCTCGTTCAGCGCGGGGATCCAGGCACGAAATCGCGGAGCTCCTTGTTCAAACTACTTTCGATAGAGCGCGTGCGGTGCCTGGGCCCTTTCCGGGACCGTGTGCGGCCAGGACGGCCGCAC
>JANQGK010000103.1 GCA_028277365.1 Halieaceae bacterium
ACCCGGGCGCAGGTGTCGACGTTGTTGTTGCCGAAGCCGGCGCGCACCAGTTTCTGCAACAGGTACACCTCTTCATTGGTACAGCGGGACGAGGTGATGGCGCCGACGGCGTTGCGGCCGTGCCGATGCTGGATCTCGCGCAGGCGCTGCGCCGTGAATGTGATCGCCTCCTCCCAGCTCACCGCCCGCCAGGGCTCGTCGATGCTGTCGCGCAGCATGGGGTGGGTGATGCGGTCGGTGTGGGTGGTATAGCCATAGGCGAAGCGGCCTTTCACGCAGGCGTGGCCCGCATTGGCCTGGCCGTCTTTCCAGGGCGTCATCCGCACCACCTGTTCGCCGCGCACCTCGGCGCGGAAGGCACAGCCCACTCCGCAATAGGCACAGGTGGTCACCACGCTGTGTTCCGGTACGCCGTGTTCGATGATGGAATTCTCAGCCAGCGTTGCGGTGGGGCAGGCCGCCACGCAGGCGCCGCAGGACACGCACTCGGAATCCATGAACGCCTCGTCCTGGCCGGCGCTCACGGTGGAATCGAAGCCGCGGCCCTGGATGGTCAGCGCAAAGGTGCCCTGGGTTTCCTCGCAGGCGCGTACGCAGCGTGAGCAGACAATGCACTTGGAGGGGTCAAAGGTGAAGTAGGGATTAGACACATCCTTCCCGGCTTCCAGGTGGCCGGCGCCGTCGAACCCGTAGCGCACCGCGCGCAGGCCCACCTCCCCGGCCACGTCCTGCAGCTCACAGTCACCGTTGGTGGGGCAGGTGAGGCAGTCCAGCGGATGGTCGGAGATATACAGCTCCATCACATTGCGGCGCAGCGCGGCCAGCCGGTCGGTCTGGGTCTTCACCTGCATGCCCGGCGCGACCTCGGTGGTACATGAGGCGGGGTAGCCCTTCAGGCCGGCAATTTCCACCAGGCACACCCGGCAGGACCCGAAGGCTTCCAGGGAATCGGTGGCGCACAGCTTGGGCAGCTTGATACCGGCCTCAGCGGCCGCCCGCATCACCGAGGTGCCGGCCGGCACCGTGACCTCGACACCGTCGATGGTGAGTGTCACCGGGGTCGTATCGACCTGCTCCGGCGTCCCGTAATCTCGCTGGGGTTCGTAGAACTGCAACATCAGCCGAAGTCCTCCGTAAAATGCTCAAGGGCGCTACGCACCGGATTGGGCGTCAACCCCCCCATGGCGCACAGTGAACCATGCTCCATGGTATCGCACAGGTCTTCCAGCAGGGCAAGATTGGCCTCGTGCTGCTCGCCCGCCACAACCCGGTCGATCACTTCCACCCCCCGGGTGGAGCCAATCCGGCAGGGCGTGCACTTGCCGCAGGACTCGACCGCGCAGAATTCCATCGCGAAGCGCGCCTGCTGTGCCATGTCCACCGTGTCATCAAATACCACCACCCCGCCGTGGCCGAGCAGGGCACCGACCCCGGCCAGGGCCTCGTAGTCCAAAGGCGTATCCCACAGGGACTCAGGCAGGTAGGCGCCGAGGGGGCCGCCCACCTGCACTGCGCGAATCGGGCGGCCGCTGAGGCTGCCGCCGCCGAACTCTTCCAACACCTGCCGCAGGCTGATGCCAAAGGGCACTTCCACCAACCCACCGCGGCGAATATTGCCCGCCAGTTGTAGGGTTAGAGTGCCGCGGGAGCGGCCCGTTCCCAGGGCCTGGTAGCCGGCTGCACCCTCGGCCAGCACGGCACTGGCGGCCGCCAGGGTCAATACGTTGTGCACCAGGGTGGGCTGGCCGAACAGGCCCTGCACCGCGGGCAGGGGCGGCTTGACTCGCACCATGCCGCGCTTGCCCTCCAGGCTGTCGAGCAGGGAGGTTTCCTCGCCGCAGATATAGGCGCCAGCACCCAGTCGCAGGGTGATGTCGAAGGTGCGGCCACTGACGAGGATATCCGCGCCCAAAAGCTTTGCTGCCCGGGCCCGCTCTATGGCGGACTCCAATACCCTTTGCGCGAGCGGGTACTCGCTGCGCAAATAGATGTAACCGGCGGTGGCTCCCACCGCGAGGCCGGCAATCGCCATGCCTTCCAGCAATTGGTATGGGTCGGACTCCATCAACAGACGGTCCGCAAAGGTGCCCGAGTCCCCTTCGTCGGCATTGCAGACCACATATTTTTGCGCGGCGGGCGCGTCCAGCACCGTCTGCCATTTGGTGCCGGCGGGAAAGGCTGCGCCACCGCGGCCGCGCAGGCCGGACGCGGTGACCTCGGCCACAATCTCCTGTGGAGATAAGTCCAGCGCCCGCTCCAGCCCGGCGTAACCTCCCAGTTGGCGGTAGTGATCGAGACAGAGCGGGTCGCCGAGGCCCGAGCGCCGGAAGGTCAGACGCTGCTGTGAGGCAAGCCAGGGAATGGCATCCACCGGACCCAGGTACAGTGGGTGGCTGGCAGGCTCTGATTTCAGCGCCGCCAACAGGTCGGGCACGTCTGCCACGGTAACCGGCCCGAAGCCGATTCGTTCACCGCCAAGGTCCACTTCCAGCAGGGGCTCCAGCCAGAAGGCACCGCGGGAACCATTGCGCATGAGTTCAACGCCCGCCTTCAGCAGGGCGTCGGCTACCGCATCGGCGCCAACAGCAACGGCGCTGGTGTCCCGCGGCAACCAGGCTTCGACGTTCACGACACCTCCGGCTGCCGGCAGGCCGCCAGCAGCGCCTCGAGCCTGTCGCCATTCACCCGGCCGTGGATGCAATCATCGATGCGCACCGAAGGGCCGCAGGCACAGTTGCCCAGACAGTAAACCGGCTCCAGGGTGATGGCGCCGTCGTCGGTGGTATCGCCAAAGCCGGCACCCAGGAGTGTGGTGGCGTGCCGCTCCAGGGCGCGGGCGCCCACCGCCTGGCAGGCCTCGGCGCGACAGATCTGTACCCGGTGGCGGCCGCCGGGGCTGGTGCGGAAATCGTGGTAGAAACTGATCACGCCGTGCACCTCGGCCCGCGACAAGTTGAAGGCCGTGGCGATGCCGGGAACCGCCTCAGGCGGGATAAAGCCCAGCGTCGCCTGCACTTCCTGCAGCAACGGCAGCAGCCCGCCGGGCTCATTCTCCCAGCGCTGGATGGCAGCGGCGACGGCGTCGCTTTCCACCGGTAAGGACATCGAATAGCCTCTGGACTCCGGTCCTGATCATAAGTCTAGCCCACCGGCCGGGCAGGGTGTGACCCACGGCAATCGGCGGGGAAGCCAGTACACTGAGGCCTGGCAACCGCACTGAGACTTCATGGACATCCGCGACTTCGAGACAGTCATCGACGAGGCCATCCGGCGGCTGCCGGCCTGGGTGCATGAGGCGCTCGACAATATAGAGATCCTGGTGGTGGATTCACCCGCCGAGGTCGTCGAGGGCACTGATGATCTGCTGGGGCTTTACACCGGCACACCGCTCACCGAGCGCGACAGCAACCACGTCGGCCAGCTGCCGGACGTGATCTACATCTTCCGCCTGCCCCACCTGGCGCTCGCCCTGCCGGAACGCGAGCTGCGCGAGGAAATCGCTAAAACCACACTGCACGAGATTGCCCACTACTTCGGGCTGGACGACAAGCACCTGGACGAAATCGGCTGGGGCTAGCGTTCCGCCATCTCCGCCTGGATATCCGAAGCCGTGAGCGGCGCGGTCAGCACCCGCTCGAAGCGCGCCCAGGGGTCGTCCCCGGCCTCGACGTAAGCGCGCACGATATCCTGGCCGATGTTGTAGTTGATGACGTACGCCCTATAGGCATCCACGAAGCGCAGGCGCTGGGCAGCCTTCTCTGCACTGGTTAGATAGTACTTCTGGATCGCGCCGACCGCCTGGTCCGCGGGCAGCTCACCGTCCAGGTAGCGCCGTGAAATTTCGTTGGTGGCGTGGGAAAGTTTGCGCGTCAGCGCATTCAGTGCGTCCAGCCTGTCGGCCTGGGCCGGGTCCAGACCGGCCAGCGGGAACAGCACCTCGCGTTCGAAGCGGGTTTTCTGATCGCCGGGGAAGGCCAGGTCGATGCCGTAGTTGCCCGAGCCCTCGGCAATCGGGCCCAGCGGCCCGAACAGCGGGCTCACCGTGTACTCGATCCAACCACGGTTATTCACCAGCTCGCTCTCGATAAACAGGTTCCACACGTGGTGACCCGGATAGCCCTCATGACAGCCCAGATCGACGGCGCGATCGATGATGATGGGAAAATCCGTATTGATCTGGATAAGGCTTTCGAAGTCGCCCTGATAGTAGTTGTAGCCAGACCAGGGCTTGTCGTTGACGAACTCCATGCGAAAGGTCTCGCCCTCGGGCAGCGCGAAGTGTGCCGCGGTGCGGGCGCGACACTCGGCGATCGCACGATCAAACACCACCTGCAGCTTGTCCTGCGGAATGGCGAGGGTGTTGCGGAACGCATCGACGCGCTCGGCGGTGGAGCCTGCGCCGGGGAGCAGCGCATCAATCTCAGCCAGCACCGCGTCGTATTCCGACAAGTCGTAGACCGGCGGCTCTACGTCGTAGATGCCGGCCACCTCTTCGTCGAAACTCACCGGCTTGCCGGCCACCACATTGAAGCGCACCGCCAGCCCGCGCACGGTCTTGAGTAGCTGTATCGCCCGGAACGCATCGGCTTCGTCGGTCAACTCCAGGTCGTCCAGGGCCTGGATCAGCCGGTCGGTTTCCATGCCGACGGCAAACAGCAACTCGTCTTCCGCACCGTCGAATTTCTCCGCCTCCGCACCTGCCGCTGCCCGCCAGGCGGCGGGGCCGTGGTAGGCATCCACGTAGTTCGCATCGAGGTGTCCGAACAGCAGTGCGAGCTTCACGTAATCGGCGGCAATCTGGTCGAGGGCCGAGTCGAATACGTAAACCTCGCCTGTGGCTTCCGCCCGTTCGATTTGCTCGACGATAGTTTTGGGCGCATGGACAGCCGGCACCCCGGGCGTGGCTGTCGCCGGCGACTCGGCCGCCTCCTGGCCGCAGGCCAGCAAGCCCGTCATCACAAATGCCATCACTCCTAGCCGCATGGTCGGTGCCTTAGATTATTAGTCTCGCAGGTATAAAGCAGGATAGTAGCAGTTGCACTGTGGCGGCTGAACTCTACCACCCACAGCCCAGCTACCCGTTCTGCGGCGGGGCCAGCTCACACACCCGGCTCGAAATAGCTTTCACCGAAAGCCTTCACGTGATTTACACCATGAACACATGTCTTGCACCTTACGCGCATTTCTTGCAACTTGAGCACAGTGTGCTATGGTGAACTATAACACCATATCCGTGGAGCTGTGCTTCCACCTTTAAGAGGCATCTACCATGAAATTTCTCTTCCTGACATTTACCGTTCTGGCCACCGTAGCCACCCTCCCCGGCTGCATTATCGTCAACGACGATAACGGCTGGTACAACGGCTGGGAGCGCGACCAGGAGAACAACCGCGAGGCCATTGCCGAGCTGAATATCGGCATGGACCGCGAAGATGTGCTGGATCGGTTGAGCGCGCCAGAGTTCTCCGAGGCGTACTCACGCGACGGTGAGGAATACCGGGTGCTGTTTTTCCGCACCCAGCACCGCCACTCCGACGGCGAGACCACCCGGGACGAGACCACCCCGCTGGTCTTCCGCAATGACACCCTGATCGGCTGGGGTGACGAGGTCTACGCCTCGGTGCGCTAGCTCCGCGGCCAAGGCGGAGCCTGGTGCCTACCTGGGCATCTCGGCGCTGCGCTGTGCGGCGAAGGCCTTGCAGGGGTCTTCCCGCGGTGCCGGTTCTGCCACCAACCAGATATCAAAGGGCGCTTCATCGACGGGGGTTTCTTCCAACTGGCCGAGACTGATTACCGTCACCTTCGGCGCCGCCACCGCTAACACCGCGGGCA
>JANQGK010000114.1 GCA_028277365.1 Halieaceae bacterium
CGGCGGGGAGTACGGCGAAGGTGCACTGCTGACCGGCGGCGAGACCGCGGCCTACTATTCCATTTCCGGCGCCTCTTTCGGACTGCAGCTGGGCGCCCAGTCCAAGGCGCAAATCATTCTCTTCATGAACCGCCAGGCGCTGCGCAAATTTCGGCGCAGCAAGGGCTGGGAGGCGGGGGTCGATGGGCGCATCGCGCTGGTGCAGACGGGGGGCGGAGGCGGGCTCGATACCACCACGGCCCAGGCGCCCATTATCGGTTTCGTATTCACCAACGCGGGCCTGATGTACAACCTGACCCTGGAAGGCAGCAAGATCAGCCCACTCGACTAGCCCAGGCCCTAACGCCGCTTGGTGGCGTTTGAGCAATCCAGTATGCTTGCGCTTTTTTCCGCGGAGCTACCATGAATAACCACTCTGTCGCCGCCGCACTGGGCGGAGAAATCGCGACCGGCGAGCAGGTCACCGTGCGTGGCTGGATCCGTAGCAAGCGCGACTCCAAGGCCGGAATTTCCTTCCTCGCCGTCCACGACGGCAGCTGCTTTGACCCGATCCAGGCCGTGGTTCCCTCTGACCTCGCCAACTACGAAGAGGAGGTGCTGCACATCACTACCGGCTGCGCGGTGGAGGTCAGCGGCGAGCTGGTCGAGTCCCAGGGCAAGGGCCAGTCAGTGGAAATCCAGGCCAACGCGGTGAACGTCATCGGCTGGGTGGAGGACGCCGAGTCTTACCCGATCGCCAAGAAGCGCCACACCTTCGAGTACCTGCGCACCGTGGCCCACCTGCGGCCGCGCACCAACACCTTTGGCGCCATCACCCGCGTGCGCACTGTGCTGGCCCATGCGATCCATGACTACTTCTTCCAGAACGGCTTCCACTGGATCAACACCCCAATCATCACCGCCAGCGACTGCGAGGGCGCCGGCGAGCTGTTCCGGGTCAGCACCCTGGATCTCGCCAACCTGCCGCGCGGCGACGCCGGTGTGGATTTCAGCCAGGACTTCTTCGGTGAGGAGTCTTTCCTTACCGTCTCCGGCCAGCTCAATGTCGAGGCCTACTGTCTGGCCATGAGCAAGGTGTACACCTTCGGCCCCACCTTTCGCGCCGAGAACTCCAACACCAGCCGTCACCTGGCCGAGTTCTGGATGGTGGAGCCGGAGATCGCTTTTGCCGACCTCGACCGGCTCGCCGACCTGGCGGAGGACATGCTCAAGCACGTGTTTGGCGTGATACTGGAACGCTGTCAGGAAGACATGGCCTTCTTTGAGCAGCGCATCGACAAGACCGCCATCACTCGCCTGCGCACAGTGGTGGACTCCCGCTTTGAACGCCTCGACTACGGCGAGGCTATCAACATCCTCGAGAACTGTGGCGAAAGCTTCGAGTTCCCGGTGGCCTGGGGTAAGGACCTGCAGTCCGAGCACGAACGCTACCTGGCCGAAACCCATGTCGGTCGCCCGGTGGTGGTGATGAACTACCCGAAGGAGATCAAGGCCTTCTACATGCGCCTCAACGACGACGGCAAGACGGTGGCCGCCATGGACGTGCTGGCACCGGGTATCGGCGAGATTATCGGCGGCAGCCAGCGGGAGGAACGCCTCGACGTGCTGGACGCCCGCATGGCTGAGCATGGGCTCAGCGGCGAACTGGACTGGTACCGCGACTTGCGGCGCTTCGGCACGGTCCCTCACGCCGGCTTTGGCCTGGGCTTCGAACGCCTCCTCAACTACATCACCGGCATGGAAAACATCCGCGACGCGATTCCGTTTCCGAGAACCCCGGGAAACGCGCACTTCTAAACCGGCTCCAGTGAACTTCGTAGGCCGGCTGCGCTATTCACCTGGGGTTTCCTGGACCCGCCGTGAACCCATCCCTGGGGGCTTGAGTGAGGCATCCATGCCTCACACAGTCCAGGAAACCCCAGGTGAACATCACAGCCTCCTGAACAGCGACTCACCTAGAGATGGATTCAGGGCTGATCGGGAAACGGGGCCACCACACTCGCGTCGCGTCGCGGAGCTAAGGAACGCTTCAGAGCGCTTGCTGCCTCGGCGTTGTGGCTTGTCAAGGGCGTTTGTGGTCGAAAACCGGGGTTTTTGGGTCCGTAGCGGCCAATTTTGGGGTGTTTTGTGAAGAATTACCCGGATTTGGTCATTTTTTGACCAGTGGCTGAGCCATACTGGAAGTATGGATGGTCGAGTCAGTCAGTCAAAAACCGCGATCCCCAGTGAAATGGAGATTGTGGACTGCTTTACTCGCTTGATATTCAGTACCGATGAGACTCTCTCGCCCACCGACCAGACGATCGTCGATACGCTCACCCTGGTGGATTGCAACCTGGCGCTGTGCAGCGACACGGCGGAAGTGGGTGCTTACCTGCGCGAGCTGGGGGTTACGGAGATGATTCGCCTGGTGAGTCTGGTGCAGGCGCACTATCCGGCACCGGGGCAAACAGGATCTCCCGCCTGGCCGCATCAGCCCGCGCCAGTCTGACTTTCACCGGCTGCTCCAGTTGGAAGGTACGGCTGGGGCTGCTGAGCGTTGCCGCCCAGCGATCAAAGCTGAATTTCTCCGGGTCTTTGCGCAGGTCGACCTGACCTTCGATGCCGTTATCCACCAGCTTGGCGGTGAAGCCGCTGCTGCTGATCTGCGCCACTATCGCTTCAAACTCCTCGCCCACATTGTCTGCCAGGTATTCGCACTGCAGCCAGACCTCGGCTTCCCTGGTGGCCTGGCGCACGGTGGCCAGCCGTGCCGACAGGCTGCTGAGCTCGGTACTTGAAATGCTCGCGCTGTCGTCCCCATGCAGCACGGCCTTGATCTGCCGGTGCACCAGGAAATCCACGTACTTGCGCAGCGGTGAGGTGCAGTTGCTGTAGCAGGCAAGGCCCATGCCCATATGCGGCGCTGCCTTAGTGAGCAGCTCGGCGCGCGCCAGCAGGCGGTTGGCCATGCTGCGCAAGGGCAGCTCGGTGGACTGGTTCATGCGCTGAATAGCGTCGCGGTAGACCGACAGCTCGCCCAGGTCCTGTTCGACGAAGTCGGGCATGAAGCGGGTCATGAAGCGCTTGATTTCGTCCTTGCGGTCGGGGCGGAAACCGCGATGGCCGATGAACGGGCCGCTGCAGTCGCGCTCCCTGAGGAAGCGAGCACAGCAACGGTTGGCAGCCACCATGCACTCTTCCACCAGTTTCTGCGACAGCAGCTTGTCACACTTTTCGATGCGTTCGATCTTCTTCTGATCGTTGAGCATCCACCGGTATTCGGGACGCTCCTCCATCACCAGTTCCTGCTCCTCGCGGTAGCCGCGCAGCGCCCGGTACACCTGATACAGCGCCTCCAGCGGGGTTGCGTGGCTCATCAGCTCGTCGTAATTGCCGGCCAGGTAGCGGTCTACGGCGATGTAGCTGAGCTTGGCCCGCGAGCGCACGACAGCCTCAATGAACTCAAACTCCCCGACTTCACCGCTGTCATTAACTTCGATCTTGCAAACCAGTGCCGGGCGGTCCTCGCCCTCGGCCAGGGCGCAGGTTTCCTGCGACAGCTTCTCCGGCAACATGGCGATGGCATCGCCGTGGAAATAGATGGAGGTGCCGCGGGCGGCGATCTCCTGGTCCAGGGTGCCGCCCGGGGTGATAAACGGGGTCGGGTCGGCGATGGCCACATACAGGCACCAGCCGTTGCTGTTGGGGGCCGCGTAAAGGGCGTCGTCGATGTCCTGGGTGCGGGCGGCGTCGATGCTCACGAACTCGAGGTCGGTGAGGTCGCGGCGGCGCTGGTCATCCAATGGCTCTGCCGAGGCTAGGCCCGCTTCCAGTTCGGTCAGGGCCTCGTCGCTCCAGTCCCGGGAGAGCTGGTATTTGGTGGCTGTGTAGAGGTTCTCGATGCCGACCGTCTCGGTATGACCGATGATCGACAGCACCTTGGCCTGGGGTTTGCCGTCGCGAATGGGGTGGCGCAGCAGGGCCGCACGCACGAAATCGCCTTCCTTGACCCCGTTGCGGGCGTGGGGCGGGATAAACAGCCAGCGGCTCAGGCGAGGCAGATCGGGTTCGACGAACAGGGCCTTGCCCTTGCGCACGCAGCGACCATTGAACTCGCCGATCGGGCAGTCCAGCAGCTTCTCGACCTCGGCAATGGGTTTGTCGCCGCGGTCGGGCCGGATGCACACGCGCACCCGGTCGTCCGGGAAGGCCTTGAGCATCTCGTCGGGGGGGATAAAGATCTCGCGCCCGTCATCCAGTACTGCGAAGCCGTAGCGAGCCTGGGTGCCCTTGATAACGGCTTCAGCACGCTCTTTCTCGGCCTCCATCTGGGCCTTGAGGCCCTTAAGCTGAGCTAGAGAATCCTGATTGAGCATTTCGGGAAAGTGTCGTCATAAGGGGCGCTATGCTAGCTGAATTCAGGCGCAGTGTCAGTGTTCCGTGCACTGCTCCCGCATCTTCATGAATCTTCCGTTGACAACGCCGGAAATCGACCCCGATAATGAAATTGCACCGGGTGCGCCCGGTGCGTGGTTAGCGGGTAATACTGGGAAACATATTTGAAGATTTTCCAGACGCCGGTGAGAAGCCCAGCCACACAGGGTATTCCCGACACGGCGTACGACAGAGCGCGACCAGCGCGCATCCCGACCGAGCAACGGCCGCCCCGGCCAGCATCGCTCAGCACTCTTCAACCCCCTGTTTTTTGTACCCCGGACGCTGTTTGCGCGCCTGCGTCTGCAGTTGTGCATATAGTCGTGTGCTCGGGGCAACAAGAAAGACTGTCTTCGCAACAGTCGCTATCAAAAAGACCCGAGAGGAAACATATATGGATTCAGGCGCCGCGCTGCGTGTAGATCAACCCCATCCCGCACTTGCCAGAAAGAAACACTATGTGCTGGATACCAACGTGTTACTCCATGATCCCACCGCCGTGTGCGCATTCAACGAGCATCACATCGTTATCCCGATGACGGTGCTCGAAGAGCTGGATCACATCAAGGACCGCCGCGACAAGACGGTCAGCCGCGAGGCCCGAATCGCCATCAACATGATCGACAAGATCGTCGACGAGGCCACACCGGCGGAGCTGCAGGAAGGGGTCGAGATTCCGGGCTCCAATGTCGACGGCATTCTGGGCAAGCTGTCCATCTACCCCGACCAGCTGCTGTCCGAGGAAAGCGACATCCCCTTCCTCAACGACACCCAGGACCAGGCCAATGACAACCGCATCATCAACGTTGCGCTGAAGCTGCAGTCCGAATATCCGGATGCCTTTGTGTGCCTGGTCACCAAGGACATCAACATGCGCCTCAAGGCCAAGGGCTCCGGCCTCGAGCACGTTGAGGACTACCGCCGGGACGTGGTGCTCGACGATATCGACCTGCTGGCCAAGGGCTATGAGCAGATCGAGGGTGACTTCTGGGCCGGTATCGCCGAGGTCGACACCCTGCGCGAGGGCGACCGTACCCTGCACCGGGTGCCCCGCGAGGCGTTGCCCCAGGCCTATCCCAACATGTTTGTATTCGATGACGAAGAGTTCTTCGCCTACGTGAAGCGCGTTGACGACGACTACGTCTACCTGCGCTGCGACAGCCGCGACAATCTGATGAATCGCCGCTTCTGGGGCCTGTCGCCGCGCAACCTCGAGCAGGCCATGGCCATGGAGCTGATCGACGACGACAGCGTCGACATGACGGTACTGACCGGCCCGGCCGGTTCAGGCAAGACGCTGATCGCCCTGGCCTACGGCCTGCACGCCATTCTCGAGCAGAAGAAGTACAACAAGCTGATCGTGGCCCGCTCCACGCCACCCATCGCCGAGGATATCGGCTTTCTGCCGGGCACCGAGGAGGAAAAGATGGCGCCCTGGCTGGCGGCCTTTGACGACAACCTGGAGATTCTCCACGGTGCCGACGAGTGCAGCCACGGCAGCATCGACTACGTGAAGGAGCGCGCCAACATCCAGTTCAAGTCGCTCAATTTCATGCGCGGGCGCTCTTTCAACAATGCCTACATCATCATCGACGAAAGCCAGGGTCTCACTCAGTTCCAGCTCAAGTCGGTTATCACCCGGGTGGGCGCCGACTCGAAGATCGTGGTGCTCGGCAACCTGGCGCAGATCGACAACAAGTACATTTCTCCGCTGACCTCGGGGCTTACCTACCTGGTCGAGAAGTGCAAGCAGTTCGACCACGCCGGCATCATGCACGTCAACGGCATCGAGCGCTCACGCCTGGCTGCCTTTGCCGAGGAAAACCTCTAGCTGGTCTGGCCGTGCTCCGTAGTGCGGGGCGCGGCCACGTTATCTGTCTTCTGTAGCCGCCTCTATTTGCTCGAGCTCCTCACGGGTTAACGCTTTGTAACCACGGGGATAAGGCCATCCGTAACCCCAGCGGAACCTGGTGGGCAGATATGGCGTACCGCCCGCTCTTACACCCGCCAACATGACATCGGCAATCTCTGGCTCGCCGAGAGAGGCCACACATTCCCGCAGCTCCAGATCTGCCGCCTCTCGTTCTGAAGCGGTGCCGCCACGCCAGTAGGCCAGATCGTGGGCCCGACAGCAGCCCAACCAGAGTTCCTGCTGTTGCGGGGTGCCGTCGGGAAACGCGCTGCATCCATCGGATTCAAAGGGGCGGATTTCCGACGCATGCAGCGGGAAACTGGCCAACAGGGCCAGAGCCGGAATCAGTCTGTTCACTGGACGCGACATTCAAGCGCCGCCGGTCAGGAGTTGACGAGATCCGCACTGCAGGTTGCGCTGCAGAGCATGTTTGCGATTGTCATCAGGGTCCACGGTAATGAAATATCCCGAGCATCATTAAACTCCACCCCAGCAGCGGCGCGGTGTTCGCTATAGCAAAACACCAAAAGCTGAACGTCCGCATGCGGGGCGCTCGAGTTTGCTTTGCCATCACCAAGAATACCGCTGAAAGCGTTATCGCCACAGCGAACAGGATGAATAGATAAGGCGGCGAGTCGAAAGACGGCGAAACGACCAGCATCATCAGAGAATATAAAATGTGCAGCTTTAAGCTCGGCAGGATTCCAACGGGGTCAGAGACCAGTCCGTTATTCAGGATGCCGGGCAGGAGCCATCCTGAAAAAGCGATCAGCGCGAGCGCGATTCGAGGAGGAATCTTCAAGCCGAACGGAGAGTGCCGAGCCGTTCGCCCATGCGGATGGGGGAGCCGGCGGAAAACCGGGATTCCCAGGCGACGGTGTTTTTGGGGAAGAGGAGGATAACCGTGGAGCCGAGCAGGAAGCGGCCCATTTCCTCGCCGCGGGTGAGGCTGATGCCCGGGGGTGCGTTTTTGTAATCGACGGTTTTTGGCAGGCGGGGTGGGGGAGCTACCTGGCCCGACCAGACCGGCTCGATGCCGGCGACGATCATGGCGCCGACCAGCACCATGGCCATAGGGCCGGTGTCGGTGTCGAAATAGCACACCAGGCGCTCATTGCGGGCAAACACGCGGTCGACGTGATCGGCAGTGATCTGGTTGACCGAGAAGAGGGCGCCGGGAATATAGGTCTGGGCGCTGAGTTCGCCGGCGCAGGGCATGTGCACGCGGTGGTAGTCGCGGGGGGAGAGGTACACGGTGGCGAAGCTGCCGTTTTCGAACGCTTCGGCCCGCGCCGGGTCACCGAGCAGTTCGGCACAGCTGTAGCTGTGGCCTTTGGCCTGGAAGATACGTCCGCCATCGATGCCGCCGAGCTGGCTGATGCTGCCGTCCGCGGGGCAGAGGACGGCGTCGTCACCCTCTGCCAGGGGGCGCGCCCCGTCGGCCAGGGCGCGGGTGAAGAAAGCATTGAAGCTGGGGTACGTATCCAGGTCAGGTTCCGCCGCTTCCTGCATGTTGACCTCGAAGTGATTGGCAAACACGCGAATAAAGGGTGTCTTGATAAACCGCAGCTCCGAGCGTGCCAGCCAGCCCACCAGGCGGGACAGCAGGTGCTGGGGCACCAGGTGTTGCAGGGCGATAAATAGCTGGTTCATGAAATCAATCCACCGGCAGGTCGTCGCGGTTGCCCCACTCGCCCCAGGAGCCGTGGTAGCCCTTGACCGAGGGGTAGCCGAGAATTTTCATCGCCAGCCAGCTAAGGCTGGAGCGGTGGTGGGTTTGGCAGTGGGTCACGATGTCCTTGTCCGGCGTCAGCCCCAGGCCCGCGAGTCGCTCGCGCAGCTGCTCCAGGTCCACCAGGCGCGTGGCGTTGCCGCGGTCGATCAGTTCCAGCCAGTCGATATTGACCGCACCCGGAATATGACCGGCGCGAGCTGAACCGGAGCGCAGACCCTGATGCTCTTCCGCGGAGCGCGCGTCCCAGATCGCGAAACTCTCATCCTCCAGCCGCGGCAGAATGTCGTCGACTTCAGCGATAGGGCCAGTGCCCACGGTTACGCTAACGGGCCGGGAAGCCGGCTGGGTGATGTCGGTATCCTCCGGCAGGCCGGCGGCGCGCCAGGCGTGGATGCCGCCGTTCAGGTAGCTGTAATTGCCGTGGCCGATCGCGTCCAGGGTCCACAGCAGGCGGCCTGCCCAGCCGCCGCCCTCGTCGTCGTAGGCCACTACGTGATGTTCCGGGCCAAGACCCAGGTAGGAGAAGATTTCCTCCAGCCGCGATTGCTCGGGAATTCTTCCCGGCGCTGGCGGCGCACCACGTTGCAGCACACCCGGGGGCAGATGTACCGCCCCGGGAATATGTCCGGCCCGGTAGGCATCGGCGCTGCCCACCTCCACCAGTAGCAGGTTATCGACCGCGTCGCGGCGGGCGGCGAAATCTTCGGGCTCGAGAAGCAGGGGGAAGGCGGGGTCGGTCATATCGTTGTGTAAGCGGTGATGCCTGTTTGCCGGCTGGAGTTTTGCGGGCGCTAGTGTAGCTCAGTTGCCGGTACTCTCGTCCAGCGCGTTGACCATATGCCAGTAGCTGGCCATGCGCCGCTCGCTGATTTCGCCGGCTGCCAACGCCGCCTGCAGCGCGCAGCCCGGTTCTTCCCGGTGGCGGCAGTCGCGGAATTTGCACAGGCCGAGCAGTGGCCGGAATTCCCGAAAGCCCAGCTCGATTTGTGCGCGATCCATGTGCCAAAGGCCAAACTCGCGGATGCCGGGCGAGTCGATCAGCGCGCCGCCGCTGGGCAAGTGGAACAGCTCGGCAGTGGTTGTAGTGTGGGTGCCCTTGTCGCCGGATTCGGACAGGGCGCCCACCCGGGTATCCGCGTCTGGCAGCAGCGCGTTGACCAGCGAGGATTTGCCCACGCCGGACTGGCCCACGAACACGCTGGTGTGGCCCTCCAAAGTGACCATCAGCGACTTGAGGCCGTCGCGGTTCTTGCAGGACGCCTCCAGCAGGCGGTATCCCAGTGGGGGGTATGGCGCCAACAGCTCAGCTACCGCCCCCGCTTCCGCGCTGCCCGGCTCCAGCATGTCGGACTTGTTGAGGAGAATCAGCGGTTCGATATCCACCGCCTCGGCGGCCACCAGGTAACGGTCGATCAGGTTGGCGTGGGGCTCGGGCCGCGGCGCAATCACCACGATAATCTGGTCGACGTTGGCAGCCACCGGTTTGAGCTTGCCGTAGGGGTCCGGGCGCAGCAGCTCCGACTCGCGCTGGTGTCGCGCCACCACCACTCCAAGCGGTTCCCCCGGGCACCAGGCCACGGTATCACCGGTTACCAGGCTATCGAGGTTGGCGCGCAGGTGACAGCGCTGGCGCAGCGTACCTGCCTCCACCAACACCTGGGTGCCGTAGTGGGCGATGACCAGGCCCTCGCGCTCGGTGCCCAGTTCGCCACTGCTCAGCACGTCTTCGGCTGCCTGGCCGCGACTCTCGGCGCGCTGGCGGCGCTCGTCCTGGATTTTCCTGACCCGCCAGGCCTGCCGGCGGGTCAGCTTGCGTTTGCTCATGGCGCCATCATAGCGCCTTCAGCCGCGCTTATGCCTTTTGCTACACTCATTCCACAGACCGCCGGATGCCGCCGTTATGTTCAGTGAGCAGAACCTGATTTGGGTCGATATGGAAATGACCGGGCTGGACCCGGACAACGACGCGGTCATCGAAATCGCCACCATCGTCACCGACAACCACCTCAATACCCTGGCTGAGGGCCCGGTGCTGGCTATCTACCAGCCCACCGAACGGCTGGATGCCATGGATGAGTGGAATACCTCCCACCACACCCAGTCGGGCCTGGTGAAGCGAGTCAAGGAAAGCGATGAGGACGAGCGCAGCGCCGCCGCGCGCACGATCGAGTTTCTCAAGGACTACGTGCCGGAAGGCGCCTCGCCCATGTGTGGCAATAGCATTTGCCAGGACCGGCGCTTCATGGCCCGCCACATGCCGGAACTGGAGCGCTATTTCCACTACCGCAACCTGGATGTCAGCACTCTGAAAATCTTGATCCAGCGCTGGCGCCCGGAATTGGCCGCGGGCTTTAACAAGGACGGCACCCACCTGGCGCTGGACGATATTCGCGAATCTATCGAGGAACTGCGCTACTACCGCGAGCACTTCCTGCACTGTTAAGCGGCGTGGCGCGCCAGGGCCCAGGCCACGTGCTCGCGCACCAGCGCTGAAGGGTAGGCCGCGCGCCGCTGCAGCGCAGCAATCACGGGTGAGCTACGCGGTGCATTCCCCAGCGCCACCGCCAGGTTGCGCAGCCAGCGCTCGTAGCCGATGCGGCGAATGGCGGAACCTTCGGTGTGGCGCAGCCATTCCTCCTCTTCCCACAGGAACAGCTCCACCAGTTCGCGGTCGTCGAGCCGGTGCCGGGGGCTGAAATCGTCCTCGCCGGCGGACTGGGCAAACTTGTTCCAGGGGCATACCAACTGGCAGTCGTCACAGCCGAAGATGCGGTTGCCCATCAGCGGCCGCAGCGCCTCGTCGATACTGCCGGGGTGCTCGATAGTGAGGTAGGAAATGCAGCGCCGGGCGTCCAGTTCAAACGGCCCGACGAAGGCGTCGGTGGGGCAGATGTCCAGGCAGGCACGGCAGCTGCCGCAGTGTTTGTCCTGCTGGGGTGCATCCACGGGCAGCGGCAGGTCGGTGTAAATTTCGCCGAGGAAAAACCAGCTGCCTGCCTGGCTGTTGATCAGCATAGTGTTCTTGGCGATCCAACCCAGCCCGGCGCTTTCAGCGATGGCGCGCTCCAGCACCGGGGCGCTGTCGACAAAAGCGCGGTGGCTGCCGCCCACCTCGGCCTCGATGCGCCGCGCCAACTGGGCCAGGCGCTTGCGAATCAGCTTGTGATAATCGCGGCCCAGAGCGTAGCGTGACACGTAGGCCTTCTCTGGAGACTCGAGTACCTTAACCGGGTCGGCGCCGTCGCTCAGGTAGTCCATGCGCAGAGACAGTACCCTCAGGGTCCCGGGCACCAGCGTTGCCGGCTCGGCACGCAGGTCGCGGTGCCGGTCCATATAGGTCATTTCTCCGTGGTAGCCCGCGTCCAGCCAGCGCCGCAGATAGGCCGGGTGCTCACCCAGGTCCACGTCGGTAATGCCCAGCTGTTGGAAGCCCAGTTCGAGCGCCCACTCACGGATGCGCCCGGCCAGATCTGTGTATTGCTCACCTGCTGACATGCGTATAATTCGGCGACAGTCTTCCCGTCAGTATAAGGAAGATGTGCCCACCCCTGCAGAGGTAGTACTCCCCTTGCAAGAGCAATCGCTCTACACGTCCGCTGAGACCCGCGAGCTCGACCGGGTCGCTATTGAAGGTGTCGGCATCCCGGGCATCCAGCTCATGTCGCGGGCCGGCCGCGCCGCCTTCGAATTGTTGCAGGCGAACTGGCCGGAAGGCTGTCCGCTGACAGTCTTCTGCGGCACCGGCAACAACGGCGGTGATGGGTTTGTGGTGGCGGCCCTGGCTGCCGGCCGCGCTATCCCGATCACCGTCTACCAGGTCGGCGAGGCGGATAAGATTGGCGGCGATGCCGCGACTGCGCGCCAGGCCGCTCTCGACGCGGGGGTGGACATCACTGCATTCGGCGCCGACGTCACGCTGGAAGACTGCGTCATTGTCGACGCCCTGCTCGGCACCGGCCTCAGCGGTGAGGTGCGCGGTGACTACCGCACTGCCATTGAGACCATTAACGCCTCCGGCATGCCGGTGCTGGCCGTCGACATTCCCTCCGGACTCTGTGGCGACAGCGGCCGCAGGCTCGGCGTTGCGGTTGACGCCGATGCCACGATCACCTTTATCGGCCAGAAGCGCGGCCTGCTGACCGGTGATGCACCGGACTGCTGCGGCGAGCTGTATTTTGCCGGTCTCGATGTGCCCGCCGAGGTCTACGCGCAGCGGCCGGCCAGCGCGTTCCGGCTGAACCTCGAGCAGGAAATGGATGCCCTGCCGCCGTTGGCGGAAACCGCCCACAAGGGTCGTTTCGGCCATGCCCTGGTCATCGGTGGCGACCTCGGCATGGCGGGCGCTGCCCTGATGGCGTCGGAATCCGCCGGCCGCTGCGGCGCCGGGCTGGTCTCCGCCGCCACCCGCGCCATCCACGTGCCCGCGCTGCTGTCCCGCCGTCCGGAAGTCATGGCCCATGGGGTGGAGGCCCGGGGCGAACTGGAGCCTTTACTGGCCCGCGCCACTGCGGTGGCGGTGGGGCCCGGTCTCGGCCAGAACCCCTGGTCGGAGCAAATGTTGCAGGATGCCCTCGATTCCGAACTGCCGCTGGTGGTGGATGCGGATGCGCTCAACCTGCTGGCGCGGCGCTGCGAAGACGGGCCGCCGCAGCGCGGCAACTGGATTCTCACGCCTCACCCGGGTGAGGCGGCACGGCTGCTGGCCAGCGACACCGCCACCGTGCAGGCCGACCGTTTCGCGGCGGTGGCCGATCTCCAAAACCGCTACGGTGGCGTGGTGTTGCTCAAGGGCGCCGGTACCCTGGTCTGTGATGGCGACGCGGTGTACGTGTGCCCCTACGGCAACCCGGGCATGGCCAGCGGCGGTATGGGGGATGTACTCAGCGGCATCCTGGTGGCGCTGCTGGCCCAGGGTATGAGCCTGCGTGATGCCGCCTGTCTGGGCGTCTGCCTGCACGCCGTTGCCGCCGATCTTGCGGCGGAAGACGGTATGCGCGGCCTGTTGGCTACCGATCTCATGCCTTACCTGCGCGGGCTGATGGATGAGTGAACTGGCCGTTCAAGAGTGCCGGGCCTGCGACGAGGCCGCCATGGTCGCCCTGGGTGAGACCCTGGGCCGCGCGCTGCTGCCCGGCACGGTCGTGTTCCTTAAGGGTGAGCTGGGGATGGGCAAGACTACCCTGGCCCGCGGGGTCTTGCGCGCCTTCGGGCACCAGGGTGCGGTCAAGAGCCCCACCTATACGCTGGTGGAGCCCTACCAGTTGGGTGATACCGCATTGTTCCACTTCGACCTTTACCGCCTCGGCGATCCCGAGGAGCTGGAGTTTATGGGCATTCGCGATTACTTCGACGGTGCCAGCGTCGTGTTGCTGGAATGGCCGGAGCGGGGCGCGGCTTACCTGCCTGTCCCCGACCTTCTCATCAGCATCGAACTGGGCGGAAACGGCCGCAGCTTGCGCTTTGCTGCCGCCACGGAACGCGGTGTAGAATGCCTTCTGCAGCTAACAGAAAAATCAGTGGCAAAGGCGAACCGGGAGTGAAATGACGGGCAGGTGGACCCCGTACCGGTCCCGTAAGACCGGTATAACCTGCATAGCACTGGCGCTGTTTTTGGGTATGCTCAACGCGCCTGTGGCCTTCGGACTGGACGTACGTGACGTGCGGCTCTGGCGAGCCCCCGACCACACCCGAATAGTTTTCGACCTGAGCGCTCCGGCCTCCCACAAGCTGATCCAGCTCACCAACCCCAACCGCATCGTGGTCGACATCTCCGATACCAAGCTCCAGGCTGAGCTGACCAAGGTGCCGCTGGCGGACACGCCGATCCGGCGCATGCGCTCCGGGGTCCGCGACGGCAACGACCTGCGGGTGGTGCTGGACATGCAGTCGCCGGTCACGCCTCGCAGTTTTGTTCTCAAGGCCAATGAGCAGCGCGGCGACCGGCTGGTGCTGGACTTGTATGACAAGGACCGCGAAGAAGCCGCCCCTTCTGTCAAGAAGAGCATCGAAAATTCCTCGCGCCGGGATATCGTGATCGCTATCGATGCCGGTCACGGCGGTGAAGACCCGGGCGCCAGCGGTCCTGGCGGTTTGCGCGAGAAACATGTGGTGCTCGGCATCGCCAACCGGGTCAAGGACCTGTTTGCCAGGGAGTCTGGCTTCAAGCCCTACATGGTGCGCACCGGTGACTACTATGTGGGCCTCAAGAAGCGCCGCGAGCTGGCACGCCAGGCTCAGGCCGACCTGCTGGTGTCGATCCACGCCGATGCCTTCAAGTCGCCCAAGGCCAAGGGCACCTCTGTCTACGCGCTTTCACAGCGCGGCGCCTCCAGCACCTTTGCCCGCTTCCTGGCCCAGCGGGAGAACGCCGCCGATCTGGTAGGTGGGGTGAGCCTGAACGACAAGGACGACCTGTTGGCCCAGGTGCTCTATGACATGTCCATGAGTCACACCCTGGACGCCAGCCTGGGGCTCGGCTCGCGGGTGCTGGGCAACATGGACCGGATCAGCAAGCTGCACCGTAAGCAGGTGGAACAGGCCGCCTTCGTGGTGCTGAAGTCCCCCGACATTCCCTCGATCCTGGTCGAGACCGGCTTTATCTCCAACCCGGAGGAGGCGCGCCTGCTGCGCACCGCCGGGTACCAGGACAAGATGGCGCGCGCCATCCACGCCGGCGTCAAGTCCTGGTTCCTGGAGCATCCGCCGGCCGACACCCTGATCGCCTGGCAGAAGCAGAACGGCACCCGCGAGTACGTGATCGCCCGCGGTGACACGCTGTCGGAAATCGCCCTGCGATTCAACGTGACCGTGGCCTCCCTGCGGGCGCATAATTCCCTACCCAGCAACACCATTCGCATTGGCCAGAAACTGATTATTCCCACCAGCTGATGTCAAAAATTGCCCTGCTCAATACGCGCCTGGCCAACCAGATCGCTGCCGGCGAGGTCGTCGAGCGGCCCGCCTCGGTGGTGAAAGAGCTGCTGGAAAACGCGCTGGACGCCGGCGCCGACCGGGTCGAGGTGGAGGTGGAGTCCGGCGGCGCCCGGCTGATCCGGGTGCGCGACAACGGCAGCGGTATGGACGCCGAGGACCTGCCGCTGTCGCTGGCGCGGCATGCCACCAGCAAGATTCGTTCGCTGGAAGATCTCGAGCAGGTGGCGAGCCTCGGTTTTCGCGGTGAGGCGCTGGCCAGTATCAGCTCAGTGTCCCGGCTGGGCATTACCTCCAATGCGGATACCGACGGTGCCAGCGGGCTGCGTGCCGAGTGCGAGGGCAACGGCATGGAAGTGTCGGTGAAACCTGCGCCCCACCCGCGCGGCACCTCCGTAGAGGTGCGGGACCTGTTCTTCAACACGCCCGCACGGCGCAAATTCCTGCGCACCGAGAAAACCGAGTTCGGTCACCTCGAGGAAGTGCTCAAACGTCAGGCCCTGAGTCGCTACGACGTGGCTTTCCACCTGCGCCACAACAACCGGGTGGTGCACCAGCTGGCCGCCTGCGATTCAGACACGGCGCGCGAGCGGCGGGTGGCCGCAGTCTGCGGGCCGGCTTTTATCAACGAATCTCTTTACATCGAAACCGATATCGGCGAGCTCAAGTTGTGGGGCTGGGTGGGCCTGCCCACGTTTTCCCGCAGCCAGGCGGATCTGCAGCACTTCTTCGTCAATGGCCGGGTGATTCGTGACCGGCTGGTGAGCCATGCCGTGCGCCAGGCCTACCGCGATGTGCTCTACCACGGTCGTCACCCGGCCTTTGTGTTGTACCTCGAACTGAACCCGGCACTGGTGGACGTCAATGTGCACCCGACCAAGCATGAGGTGCGCTTCCGGGACGGGCGCAAGGTGCACGATTTTATCTTTCGCAGCCTGCACCGCGCGCTGGGGGATGTACGCCCGGCGGACCAGCTGCCTCCTGCGGGCGAGGTTGCCGCGATGCTGTCGGAGCCGGCCCCGACCCGGGAGCCCACCCAGGATTCACTCGCCTGGGGGCGCCCCGGCAGCGCGCCGTCTGCGAGTGTTTTCGGCGGCGCTGCCGCTCCTGCGGCAGCCGTGCGCGAGCAGGTGGCGGGGCTGCGCGAGCTGTACAGCCAGCCGACGCTGGAAGACACCCCCGAGGAGGAGGTTCCGCCGCTGGGCTATGCGATTGCGCAGCTGCACGGCGTGTACGTCCTCGCCCAGAACGCCGGAG
>JANQGK010000124.1 GCA_028277365.1 Halieaceae bacterium
CTCGATGTGCCCGTCGACGAGCTGATGGCCAAGGTACCGATTTTTGCCGAGCTTCAGAATGAGCAGTTTGCGCGCATTATTCCCTGTCTGCGCAAGCGCAACTTCCCGCGCGGTGAGACCATCATTCGCCAGGGGGAACACAGCGATTCCCTGTACATGATCGCCCGCGGCCTGGTGTCAGTGTTCGACGATACCCGCGCGGAAGAGCTCTGCCAGCTCTACGCGGGCGACTTCTTCGGCGAGGCGGCGCTACTTCATGAAACGCCGCGCAATGCCTCTGTGCAGGCGATCAGCCCCTGCACCCTTTACCAGCTTCAACGCAATGACTGGCTGGCGCTATGCGCCCAACACCCCGACATGCGCCGCGCTGTCGAAGCAGTCGATACGGCGCGCGGCGGGGGCGTAAACCACTAGGCCCGGCCCGCGTCCAGGTTGAACAGGGTGTCGTAGTCGCGCAGCCACCAGAGGGTCCAGGCGGCGGCCAGCATCGGCCAGGCGGCAAAGAACAGCAGGTTGGCGCCTTCCCAGGGGCTGAAGTAATTGGCCATCGGCGTCAGCGTCGACACGGCGTGCAGGGCCAACACCAGGCCGTAGGACCAGGTCTTCAGGAAGCCGGCGATAAAAGCCGCCACCAGCAGGGCCTGCAGTGCGCCGACGATATAGGCGCCGTTCTCGGTGAGGAAGGGAATCATGTAGAAGTGCGAGAACACCCGCATGGCGTGATCCGGGTTGACGAACTTGTCCAACGTCCAGATGGCGAACACCAGGCCGACGCCGAGGCGGATCAGCAGCAGGCAGGTGGCGAGGCGAGTCTCAAGGGTAGCGTTGCTCATGGGTTTTCCCTGTTACAAGTTTGGCAAAGCCAGCTTTGATGGAGGATGCACAAGATAGTTCCGCGCCTCACTCCTTAGAGGTGAATCGCGCTTTCCAGCTGATGGCGGTGGGTGTCGTGATCGTCCTGGTGGGGGTGGGCCTCAATAGCGTCGATATAGGCCGCCGGCAGGCAGGCTTCCCTCGCGCCCACCAGCACGTGCCGCTTGTACCAGCCGAAAGGCTGCAGGCTGGCGTCAATGCGGGTGGCCACATAGGTTAAGGCTGAGACGCCACCCAGCGCCGCAGTCTGGAGGGCCACTTCCTGCACTTCATAGCCGGCGCCCAGGCCCTCTATGCGATCGAGCGCCTGCTTGCCTTCCTGCTCGATATGGTAGAGCACGCCGTGCAGCGCATCGTCAGAAACACCGGTATAGAAGGCATCGCACTTAGCGGAGCCGTCCTGGCCGACCTTGTGAAAGCACAGCCGGTAACGAGGCAGTATGGCAGTATCCAGCCGCCGCAGCTGCGGTACGCGCTGCTGCAGGCGGCGGAAAGACATATTGGAGCCGTAGGCGAAGTAATTCACCGGGCAGCCGGGGAGATTACAGGGTGAGGCTGACGCCTTCGAGACCGGTGAAGCGGGTGCAGGCCCCGCTGGCGACAAACGCCTGCAGGCGTGCGCTGATCTCGCGCTCGTCGGATTCGGGCAGGCCGAACATGAGGCCGTCGAAATAGCCCAGGGCCTGGGCGTAAATCACGTCGGTCTGGGTCTGGTCATAGTCGGCGAGGATGGCCTCGGCCATCTCGGCGTACTCGTCTGCGCTCAGGTAGCCAAGACTGTCCTGGGCCAGCACGCAGGTCATTTCACGGGCCGCCACGAAGTCTTCAGCGCCCAGCTCCAGGGCGTTGGCGACCAGAGGCAGGTTGACCAGGGCTACCAGCAGACTAAAAGCAAAACGCTTTTTCATTATGACAATTCGGTTAACTATGAATGGCGCGCAGATTACAGAAAGCACGTGACAGAAATATTACGCGGCTATGACGACTTTGCGACGGCGGGGAGGCCCCGTCACCAGTGCCCTGTACCGGGCTCTCCCTTGACCGGGCCGACGATCTCGTCGGTTACCCAGCCACCGTAGAAATGCCCCGGTTGCGGCCGCACCCGCTCGCCGTCCACAAAACAGGCCACCCGGCCGGGATAAAACCCCACGGCATCCCGGATCGCAGCAAAGCGCTCGCTGGGTTCCGGGTAGCTCCAGGCAACGGCCTCGCCGCCGCCGGCCAGGGCCCAGTAGACAGCCGCGCCTTTCCATTCACAAAAGGAACTCCCGGGCGCGGCCACCAGGGCGTCAAAGTCCACGTCCGCCGCAGGAAGGTAATAGGTGGGGGGGCTGGCGGTCTCCAGCACCCGGTACGCAGCCCGGCTCTCCGCCAGCAGAACGTCGCCCGCCTCCACCCGTACGGTGCGTTCGCTGGGCACCAGCGCCGGCGGCCGCGGGTAGTCCCATACCGATTCCTGGCCGCGGCCGGGCTCCTCGGCGAAGGGCGGGCGCTCGCTGCCGGTGTAGTGCCACATCAGTCCAGCGCCTCGAACTCAGAGAACAGCCGCGCTGCCTCGGGGACCTCGGCAATGGGCAGGTAATCACAGGCCTCCGCGAAGTCCGCCCACATGGCCTGCACGTCGGCGTTGGCATGAGCCTGCTCGATAGCGTCCGGTGAACTCCACTCGAACACCTCGACCACGGTGCCGTCTGCAGCCCGCATGGTCACGGGCATGCGCTGGGTGGCCAGGCCCAGGCCCTGTAGTTTGGGCACGTGGGTCCGTACCAGCGCCTCAAGATCGGCCTCCTTGCCGACCTTGGGCCGGTAGGCCACCATCACGATTCTACCCATTGCTTCTCTCCTGTTGCGCTGAGCGCCTGGCCAGCCAGCGGTCCAGGCTGTTGGCAAAGCGCTGGCGGTCGGCCTGGTTCAGCGCCGGCGTGGTCGACATCTCGATACCGCTGGAGCGCATGGTATCCATGAAATCCCGCATATTGAGCCGCGAGCGGATGCTGTCTGCCGTATACAGCTCACCGCGGGGGTTAAGCGCCAGCGCGCCGTTTTCGATCACCTCCGCCGCCAGCGGTATATCGGCGGTGATTACCAGGTCGCCCGCCTCCGCGAGCCCGGCGATGTAATTGTCGGCCTCGTCGTAGCCGGCGGATACCTGCCGCGACTGGATATTGGCCGCCGCCGGAGTCGGCAGCGGCTGGTTGGCCACCAGGGTCAATTCGACGCCGGTGCGTTGGGCGGCCCGGAACAGGACGTCCCGGATCACCCGCGGCAGGGCGTCCGCGTCAACCCAGATTCGCACCTGTCAGGCGGGCTTGCGGAACAACAGGGTCATGCGGTTGGATTCGCCGATATCCTCGTACTTTGCCCGCAGGTCCGGGTTGTCCCGGCTGGTGTTGAGGCTGGGGGGCAGGCGCCAGACGATGTCTTCTTCAGCCGGCACATCCCTGGCATTGGTGTTCACATCACTCTCTGCCACCAGCTCAAAACCGGCGTCTTCAAAGAAGGTGATCACCGCGCCCTTGTTGAGGTAGCCGCGAGAGCCGTCGGCCCACTCCAGGCTGCGCTCCTCCGGGGCGCTGTGCTGCACCACGCCCACCAGGCCGCCGGGCTTCAGCAGCATCATGGTGTCTTTGAGGGCATCGCTGCGATAGCGGCCCTGCTCCTCGAAGCGGTTCAGGTTGTGCAAGGCGCGAATGAACAGCACTGCGTCCACCGTACCGGCCTGATCTTCGTTGAACTCGCCCAGGCGCGTGGCGGCCACACTGGCCGAATCATCCCCCTGCCAGGCGGCGGCATCTTCCGGCCAGGTGTCGACCCAGGCGCGACGCTGGGCAATGAAATCGGCGTCGGCAAAGGTGAAGTTGGACCACATATCCAGCGGGTAATCGGCGCCGATCAGGCGACCCTCAGCACCCAGGAAGTCCACCAGGATCGGCGAATACCAGCCGCGGCCGGGCAGCACTTCCACCACGGTCATGCCGGGCTCGATGCCAAAGAACTCCAGGGTCTCCTGCGGATGGCGATAGGCGTAGCGCGCCTTGAGCTCGTCCGACTGGGCGGCCAGCACCTCGGCCAGCCGCGCGCTTTCGCCGGTGAGCTGCGCTATTCCGGCGCCGGCCGCTGCGTCGGCCATTGCCTCCGGCGCCTGCTGTGCGGTGCCGGACGCGGGTGCGCCGGACGAGGCATCGTCTGACGACGAACAGGCCCCCAGCAGCAGGGCGAATAGTATGGTAATCAGGTAGTTGTTGGTTTTCATGACCTTCCCTCGGTTGCGGGTCCGAAAAAGCGGACAGGAACAGGGCTGATTATACGTCAGATCCAGCGATCGTTTTCGGCGGTGAGCTCCCCGCCTGCCTCGCCGGTGTTCACCACACCGCGCGGCTCGATCAGCATGACGCTGGCTTCCTGCTCCGCCACCGGCCGGTGCGACACGCCCCTCGGCACCACGTACATCTCGCCCGCACCCAGTTCCACGACACCATCCCGGAAGTCGATGCGGATTTGACCGTCCAACACCAGAAAGGCCTCATCGGTATCGTCGTGCTGGTGCCACACGAACTCACCACCCAGTTTTACCAGCTTGAACTGCAGCTCGTTCATCTCGGCCACCACCCGGGGCGACCAGTGCTCGTTTATCTTGCTGAGTTTGTCGGCCAGGTTGATAACGGTATGGCTCATGTCGACTCTCCCGGGGTCTGCCCCAGTGGTTTGGTGAAATGAATCTTGGTCCACAAGGGGTCCTGCGCCGGGGTCAGGCCGTCCACCAGGTAGCCGTTGCGGATCAGCAGTCGCAGCATGGCGGGGAAGCGGTTCATGGACTTCACGCGCAGCTTGTGGAAACCCCGCGCGCTGACCCGCTGCTCCTGGGCCTCCAGCAAGGCCTGGGCCACCCCGCGGCCGCGCGCTGACGGCCGTACCCCACCCAGCCAGCTGTAGAACACCGTTGCGTTCTCTGGGTAGCCCAGTTTGAAACCGAGGTCCTCACCCGCTTCGCTGTAAACCAGCGCCAGGTAGTCATCACCCAAGCGCTCGGCCAGGGACTCAAGCGGCTCCGGCTGGCGAAACTCGGGCAGGGCCTGGTAAAGCGCGTATACCCGCGCCAGGTCAACTTCCTCGATCATGGGCGCAGCCTACGCCAGACGCGCGCCGGCGCAAAGCCCCTGCTTTGAGTGTCTTGAACCCGACCTTGCCCTACAATGCGCGCATGTCACAACACGACGATGAGATTGTCCAGAACCGCACCGCCTGGGAGAACAAGCCGCTGCTGCGCGCCGTGTACGCCGGCTTCCACCGCCGTATCTCCGCCGAACTGAGCCGGGGAGATGGCATCACCGCGGAACTCGGCTCTGGTATAGGCAGCATCGCCGAGACAATCCCCGGCTGCGTGATGACCGACCTGTTCGACAACCCCGGCATCGACCAGGTGGAGGACGCCTATCATCTGTCCTGGCCTGACCAGGCGCTCTCCAACCTCATCTTGTTCGATGTTTTTCATCACCTACGCTACCCGGGTACGGCGCTGGCGGAGTTTAACCGCGTCCTCCGGCCCGGCGGCCGCCTGCTGCTGTTCGAACCCTGCGTCAGCCTGCTGGGCAGGCTGGTATACGGGCCACTGCATCCCGAACCGCTGGGCCTGGGGGAGACAATTGAATGGTGGGCGCCGGAGGGCTTCGATTCTGGCCGGGAGGACTACTACGCAGCGCAGGGCAATGCATCACGTATTTTCCTTGGGGAAGGTTATCGCGCGGAGCTTGCCGGGTGGCGGCTGCAAAAAACGCAGCGCCTTTCAGCCATCTCTTACGTGGCCTCAGGCGGCTTCAGTGGCCCCCAGTTCTACCCCACCGCCCTGCTGCCGGTAATGCAGCTGGCTGATCGCGCGGCCGACTGGCTGCCGGCGCTGTTCGCGACTCGCCTGTTCGTGGTGCTGGAGGCCGCCCCTACAGGCGCAGCTTGAGTTTCTGCAGGGCGATCGCGCTCATCTTGATCAGCAGCAGGCCGTGCTTGAAGCGCTCGATCTTGATATCGCCGTAGGTGCGCTCCGCGTAGTGCACGGGCACTTCAACGATCTTCTGGTTCAGCTTGGCCGCGCCGAACAGCAGGTCAAAATCGCCAAAGGGGTCGAAGTCCCCGAAATAGCTGCGGTTCTCGGCAATGCGCAGGTAATCGCGCTTGTAGAGCACCTTGGTGCCACACAGGGTGTCCTTGAGTCGCTGCCCCAGTAGCCAGGTGAACAGCAAGCCGAACAGGCGGTTGGCGATCTTGTTGAGAAAGCGCATGGCGTCTTTCTCCATCGGGTAGATCAGCCGCGTACCGTTGATGAAACGGCCCCGGTCATCCACGATCGCCCGGTAGAACATTGGCAGCTCCTCCGGCGGCACGGTCAGATCGGCATCCAGTATCATCAGCAGTTCACCCTCGGCGGCCTGGAAGCCCTTGCGTACTGCGTCACCTTTACCGAGCTTGAGCATTTTGCCGTGTCCGGCGCCGTCTTCCGAACCCGGCGGCACCTGGTGCAGCAGCTTGATATCCCGTTTGCCCCGGTTTTCTTCAATCACTGCTTCGATCTCTTCCACGGTGCCGTCATTGGAATTGCCGTCGACAAAGAGAATCTCCGTGTGTGGACCCATGTCGGGAATCCGCTCAATCGCGGGGCGAACATTGCCGCGCTCGTTGCGGCACGGCACCAGCACCGTGACGCTGGGTTCGCTGGCTGGCTCCGGCAGGGATACCTTGCGCGCCACCACGTGGGTGGACAGGCAGAGATGGCGAATGATCGGCAGCCTGGCCAGGAAGCGGTTGAACAGGGTTGATAGCACCGGCACGTCCCGGGGGAACAATAGGCCCTCGCCCTCATTCACCATCTCGAAGCCATTCAGGAACAGCAGGTTGCGAATATCTGCCTGGCCCAGCCAGTTCTGCTCCTGCTGAGGCATCTTCCAGCCGAACTTCTCTCCGAGCCTGAGCACGGGCTCCCAAAGGGCATTGAAATAGCTGATAACGACCAGGCCATCATTGCTCAGCAGCTCCCGCGCATTTCGAAGCGTGGCCCAGACGTCGGCGAGGTCGCCGATCACATCCGCCATGATGATGTAGTCGAAGTCGCGCTCCCCCTGCCAGCTGTGGGCGTCCCCCGCCTCGAAGCTGAGGGCGTCGTTGCCTGCATGCAGGCCCCGGGCCTGCTCCACCATGCCCGTGGACACATCCACCCCAATACCGCGGCCGGGTTCAACCGAGGCCAACAGCTCACCGGTGCCGCAGCCCAGTGCCAACACCTTGCTGCCGCGGGGAATGAGAAACCGCATCAGCCGCGACAGGTAGTCGTAGTAGTAGGCATTGCGGCGGCGCCATGCAGGGCGAGCCGGGGCAATTTCGTCGTAGAAGTCTGCGGTTTTTTTTACTTTTTCGTCGATCACGTCGACTTTTCCTCGGTGTTCTGCAGGGCCGCGAAGGCGGCCTGCACGGTGGTCAGGTACGGCGCGTCGGGATTGGCTACCAGTACTTCATACAACAGGCGCGAGAGGTCCTCCCGGCTGTTGCCACTACTGTCTTTAAGAGATAACAGGATCAGGCCGGTGAGGTCCACTCTCTCCAGCGCCGGCGACGCCTGCAGGCCTTGCACGCCGTCCACGCCAAACGGCCTGGGTATCAGCGGTACCCGGGAGCGACTGGTGAGCAGGTAATCCCGGTAGATGAACAGCACCAGTACCGGCTTGCGCTGGCTGCCTTCCAGCGCCTCAACGATTTCCGGCTGCGTGACCAGGTCGCTGACCTCACCGCCAATGATGCCGCCGGAGGGGTAGCGCAGGAATCCGTACAGCCCCGGATCCCAGATCGCATCCGCCGAGAGCGACGGCGCATGACTGATCCACAGGAAATCGTCGGGCTGGTGTCGATTGATGTAGCTGACCAGCGAGCGCCAGTCGGTCTTGATCGCCCGCGACTTGAAATCCAGCGTCGCCACCCCGGCATGGAGCAGCAGACCCGCGGTCACCAGGCCCACCATCCACTGCGCCGCTCTCAGGGAGAAGCGCTGGCGCATCAGCTCCGCCAGCCGGAAGGCGCCCAGCGCGGAGAGAATCAGCACCGCCGGGAACAGGTATATCAGATACGGGGGCCGGTACGAATACGAGGTCATGGTGTGGAAGACCACGAAGTGTATGAGCGTCGCGCCCGCCAGCAGCACCACCACCAGGCCCGGCAATCGATCCCAGGGTTTTCTACTGCGCCAGGCAGCCCACACACCCATCAGCGGCAACCACAGGAGTTCCAGCCCGTAGGGTTCCAACTGCGCCGTCCAGGCATCACCCACCGCCTGCAGCGGCCAGTTAGCGGGCGCATTCCCCACATCCAGGTAGCGCTGGCCGTTGGCAATGATCAGGTACAGCACGGGCAGGTAGAGCACCAGCGCCGACACCATGGCGACCTGGGCGCGAAAGCGAACGGCAGCCATCGCGGGCTCGCGCGAACGGCCCAGCACCCAAGGCAGGAACAGCGTCAGCCCCAATACCAGACAAACCACCAGCGGACTCAGGGTGCGGGAAAACAGCAGGCCCAGCGTTGCCAGGCTCAGGCCGACATAGTGGCGCCGCTTCGGGGGCGCGGCGCGCAATAGCGAGTCGAGCGCGAGCACCAGCAGCAGCACGAAGAATATGGCACTGCTGTAGGGCCGAAGATCCTGGGAAATATAGATCGGGTATGGCAGCAGCGCAGCGATCAATCCCGCCGCCACCATGACCGGCAATCGCAGCGTATCATCACCGCCCATGGCGCGGATGCCTCGTGAGCTCAGCAGGGCAATCAGCACCGCGGTACCTGTACCGAACAGGGCCGCCGGCAGCCGCAGCGCAAAATCACCGGGATTCACCTGGTAGACCAGGAAACCGATCAGGTAGTCCAGCGGTGGCTGCTGCTGTCGCAGGGAGCCCTGCAGCGCCTGGGCCAGGTCACCGGTGTAATAGTAGAACTGGTGTATCTCATCCATGAACAGGCTGGAGGCATCCAGGTGGTGCAGGCGCAGCAGCAGCGCCACGACCGCCACCAACAGCAGCGCGAGGGTATCGGTATCAGGCCGCATTGAGCGTCTTTTTATCCTTGTTGGCCAGCGTGGCAGCGATTCCCAGCGCCCAGGCGGCGCCGAACAGCACCGGCAGGAACTGCATGCCGTGCATCATGATGGCGGCTGACAGTGCCAGCTCTTTACCGACCCCATACTGAGTCAGCACCGCAACAATGGCCGCCTCGTAGATGCCGATGGCGCCGGGCGTCAGCGGCAGCGAGCCGGCGATGCAAGCCGCGAGGAAGACCGTCAGCATCTGTATCAAAGACAATTCAAAAGCCATGCTCACTATCAGCACAAAGGCCACCTGGCCGGCGTAAATGAACCAGGGCGCCAAGGACAGCAGGCTCGCACCGCCCAGCCTGGATGGCGCTATACCGCGACCCAGCTGTCCCGCCAGTTCCAACAGGAAGCGGCGCAGCGGCTCATAACCTATAGCCTGCAGCAGGCTCAATACACTGTCTGTACGCCAGCGAACGACGGCCAGTCCCAGCCAGCAGCAAGCCACCAGGCCCCACAGGCCGATACTGAACTGGGCGGGCATGCCCAAGCTGACGGCCAGCAGGATAAACGCCAGGATCATGTGCAGGTCCAGGAAACGTTCCCAGAATACGATACGGCTGGACTCCGCCACGCTGACCCCGGCGCGATCAACGATAAAGGCAATCTTGCCCAACTCCCCCATCTTGGCCGGCAGCAGCACGTTCAGGCTCAGTCCCAGCAGTGCCGATTTACTGGCGTCCCCCAGGCCGAGGTGTGGTTCCGACAGGTAACGCAAGCGCAGCCCCAGCGCTATCACGTTGGCCAGGGCCAGCAGCAGGGCGACCAGCACGTAGGACATGCCGACCCCATGCCAGACGTCCAGGAAACGCGCCAACTCGAAGTCTGAAAACAGGTAGGCAACACAGCCCACGCCTGCCAGCAGCGGGGGAATGAGTTGCCTGACCGGTCGCAGCCAATACATGAATAGCCGGTTTCCTGAAAAATCGCTCAATTTTCAAGTGTCTACGGTTGTTCCTGGCGCCGCAAGGAAATATCCGCAAGCTGTGAGATGTATCCAGCTTTGCCCCGGCGCACCATCCCGCTGTACCTGAACTGTCCAGCTATGCAGGAACGGCGATGCTTGCAATTTCACGCCGCACATATACTGTATATATGTACAGTATTTTAGAGTGGCCGATTTATCCCCTCGCCTAACACCTGGAACAGCCACCTGGAACAGCGCCAGCGACAGAAAACATGTACGCCGAATTACACTGCCTGAGCAATTTCAGCTTTCAGCGGGGGGCTTCCCACCCCCGCGAGTTGGTGCTGCGCGCGGCGGAATTGGGCTACAGCGCCATTGCCATTACCGACGAATGCTCCCTGGCCGGGGTGGTCAAGGCCCATGTGGCGGCGAAGGAAGCCGCCGAATTGGGGGCGCCCATCCAGCTTATTATCGGCAGCGAGTTCCAGCTCGAGGAAGGTATCCGGCTGGTGGCGCTGGTGCCGTCGCGGGCGGCCTACTCGGAGCTGTCGGGGCTGATCAGCCTGGCCCGGCGCCGCAGCCCCAAGGGGGAGTACCGGGTGGCGCTGCGGGACGTGGTCTTTCAC
>JANQGK010000135.1 GCA_028277365.1 Halieaceae bacterium
ATGGCGGACCGGACGGGACTCGAACCCGCGACCTCCGGCGTGACAGGCCGGCATTCTAACCAACTGAACTACCGGTCCAACGGTAGCGACATGCGAAACGGCGTTCGCATCTGTTGCTTCTTATATATAGCGGGAGAAGTGTTCTCGGGTGCTACAAAAAGAAGTTCGGAGTGGTGGGTGGTGACGGGATCGAACCGCCGACCCTCTGCTTGTAAGGCAGATGCTCTCCCAGCTGAGCTAACCACCCCCGTTTCCGAGACCGCGCATTATAGAGATTTCACTTTGACTGTCAAACCGTTGGCAGAAAAAGATTCCAGAGCGCGCAAAACCTTAATTTACAAGGGTTTTGCCGCTACACTGGCGCCTGGTTTTGGTTCTGAATATCCCGCCCATGGAGATTTACAAGGAGTTCCATTTCGAGGCCGCTCACCGGCTGCCGAACGTGCCCGAGGGTCACAAGTGCGCGCGCCTGCACGGCCACTCTTTCCATGTGCGCCTGTGTCTGACCGGCGAGGTGGACGAGCACAGCGGCTGGCTTATGGACTTCGCCGATGTGAAACAAGCTTTCAAACCGCTTCACGATCAACTGGACCACCACTACCTGAACGAGATCGAGGGTCTGGAAAATCCCACCAGCGAGAACATCACGCGCTGGATCTGGGAGAGACTGGCACCAGACCTTCCCCAGCTCTCCAGCGTGGAAATCCGGGAAACGTGCACCTCGGGATGTGTTTATCGCGGCGAGCAGTAAAAGTTGCGCTCGCATTTGCCGAGTTGACCTGAAATGCGCTCACACATAACACAGTCTGCGAGGTTATACACATTTTTTTTCGGTAAAGAATATTTCACATACTTACGAAGCACTTTAAACAATCGGCTTCATAAAGATTCTTTATCTTATTGATTTTACTATTGAAATTGGCATTGACCAATTTTTAATCAATCTGTC
The DNA here is from genome assembly GCA_028277365.1 of Halieaceae bacterium. Taxonomy (GTDB): domain Bacteria; phylum Pseudomonadota; class Gammaproteobacteria; order Pseudomonadales; family Halieaceae; genus JANQIO01. The sequence goes on from JANQGK010000135.1 coordinate 950, forward strand.
ACAAAGGCCATGAGCACTGGCGTGAAAGGCGTGTTGAACAATTTACCCACTGATTTATCCACAGATTCTGTGGACAACAAAAACGTCCGGTTCGGTCTTGGAACTAATCTTGAAACTGGTCTCGAAACTGATAGCTCGCCGGCAACCTTTTCCGCCGCGGTCACACTTCCATGAGCTGGCTGGACTGGCTTTCACTGGCCAGCGTGTGCCTGTTGGGAGCGATGTCGCCCGGCCCCAGCCTCGCCGTGGTCGTGCGCCACACCATGGCTGGCGGATCCCCGGCCGGCATTCAGGCCGGCCTTGCCCATGGTGTCGGCGTCGCCCTTTATGCGGTAGCCGTGGTGTCGGGCCTGGGCCTGCTGATTACCACCTCTCCCCTACTGTTCCAGGGCCTGCAATGGGCCGGCGCGGCCTTCCTGGCCTACCTGGGCATCCAATCGCTGAGGAGCCCGGCGGAGAGTGAACAAGAAGGCTATGGCGAGCGCGGCAACGGCACTCCGCTGGTTCACGGTTTTTCGGTAGCTTTTTTCAATCCCAAGATTGCGGTGTTTTTCCTGGCCCTGTTCAGCCAGTTTCTGGACCCCCAGGCCAGCCTGCCGGAGAAAGCCGGCATGGTCATCCTGATGGGCAGCGTCGATGCGGCCTGGTACTGCCTGGTGGCTGCCCTGCTGGGCAACCCGCGCTTGCTGCCGCGCCTGCAGGCTGCGCGGCGCAGCATCGACCGGGTATTCGGGGTCATCCTGCTGCTGCTGGCGATGCGGATCGTGGTATCGGCCTCATTGGGGCAATAAGCTGGGCCTAATGAAGCCGGTCGCCGTCGGTGGCATTGCCCGGTGGGCGGTGCTCGGCGATCACTACTGCCTGCAGACGGTTGCCCAACATGATGATGTGCCCGCGCTCCCTCTCCAGGCCCTCGACGCTGTACTCGAATCGGTACTGGCGCCACAGTCGCCATCTCCCGGCATCATCCCGGCTGGCAGACAGGCGCTGGATACTCACTGTCTCATCCAGTAGCTGCACGCCTGCCTCGCGACAGGCCCGCCGGGCGGCCGCCAGGGCCAGCTCCCGCACCCGCATAGACTGGAAGACCCAGGCGGCTAGCCCGCACAGCCCAAACAGAACCAGCACGTCGCCCAGGGTAAACGTCATGCGTCCGGCTTCTTGAGTCGCTTGACCACGGCCTGGAAGGTCAACACCACGTTGTCACCCACCGACAAACGGCCGGACACAAAGGTCATCGAGCCGGTGCGCCTGACAACTTCACCGCCCGCTTCCACCCAGTCACCGTCACGTGCGGCGGAGATGAAGTCACTGCTGAAGCTGATAGTGGTGCAGTTCTCCTTCACCCCCGACAGCGCCAGCATGGTTACCGCGTAATCCGCAAAGGCCATCAGCACACCGCCGTGTACGGTGCCGATTCCATTGCAATTCTGCGGCCCGGCCCGGAAGCCCATCTGCAGGCTGCCGTCGGTTTTGCGGTAATAGAAAGGCCCCAGGTGATCTTCCGCCGGGCTCAGGCCCGCCAGTGTCTTGAAGCCCTCGGGTATGTCAGTCATGGTTCGGCCTTGAGGTCACTGAGGATGGCCTGCCAGGTTGTGTCAGGCAGGCTGTAGGGGGCATAGATACCGAGCCGGTCGGCAATATCGCCGTAACGCCGGGACAACCCCGCCGCTATGGTAGCCGGCTCGCCGGTGACCGCAAAGGCATTGAGCAGATCGTCGTCCACCAGCGCGCTCATCTCCTCCCAGCGCCCCGCCTTGGAAAGACGGTTCAGCTCCTTCTGCAACCCTCCCTGACCGATGGCATCCAGGGCCGGCAGATAGGCCGGTGTCGAGCCGTAGAATGCCAGCAGGCCACGCACGCTGGCCTCCGCTGCCCGGTATTCCTCCTCGGTACTGCCGGTCAGCACCATAGCTGAGACCTGCACCGCGCAGGCGCCCGGTTCACGACCGGCGTCGGTCACTGCGCTCGCCAGGGCGGGCAGCTGCACCTCGCGCAGAAAGGGCTGGCTGTGGAAGGGGTGCACAATCAGCCCGTCTGCCACCGCCCCCGCGACCGCGGTCATCTTCGGGCCGACGGCCCCCAGATAAATCGCCGGCGGTCCGGCCTCCAGCGGGCCGGGATTGAACATGGGCGTCATCAGCGTGTGGCGATAATACTCGCCCTCGAAGGCCAGGTCGGCGCCATGCTGCCAGCAGTCGAAGTGGGCCCGCACGGCCCGGATGTATTCCGCCATGCGCGCCGCCGGTGGATTGAACTCCACGCCGAAGCGCTTCTCGATATGAGCCCGCACCTGGGAGCCCAGGCCCAGGCGGAAGCGACCTTCGGACAGGCGCTGCAAATCCCAGGCCTGGTAGGCCGTGTGGGCAGGATTGCGTGGAAAAGCCACGGCGATGGAGGTGGCAACGTCGAGCCCGGGGCATTGCTCAGAGGCAATCGCCAGCGGCAGAAACGGGTCCGAAGGCCCTTCCAACGTGTAGACCCCGTCATAGCCCAGGGCCTGCAGCCGGCGCGCATCGTTCCCGGCTTCGGCGAGCTGAGCGTACAGCGGTCCGTCAATTTTCAAGTGGTCTCCCCGACTCCGGTTTCTGCGCGCTCACCTTTCCATCAAGCCGAGGCGGAGTCAAACGTACCGCCGACAGAGTCAGTTTGTTACCATTGCGCGCGTTCAACGAATGAGGACTGATATGTTGCGCTTACTCTGTTCCGCGTCGCTCGGCCTGCTGGCCGCATGCTCATCCGCGCCCACCTACAATCCCACCGTGTTCCCCTATGAAATCAAAGAGGAACAACTGGCGCAGCAGCCGATCAAGCGCGTGGTCATCGCCCACGTCAATATCGACCGCCTGTCCCGCCGCTACCTGCAGGAGCACGAGGCCCGCGTCGACAAGATGGTGGAGAGCTATCTGGAAGACAACGGCATCCAGGTCATCTCCTCCCGCGGCTTCGAGCAGGAATGGCGTACCGCGGTGCGCGCCTACGGCAACGTTTTCGATCCGGCCACCGGTGAAGTGAACCGCAAGACCTTCGCCCTGGCGCTGGTCGATGTGCGGGACGCGCTGGCGGAATCTGAGGACATCGACGGCATCGTGTTTACCGACCTGCTGGAGCGGGAGACCACCTTCTCCGCCGGCCTGCAACACACGGCGCGCTGGGACGGGGTCTCGCGCAAACCCACCTTGCAGGGCCCCGGGGATGGCGTGTCCGCCGGCTTCAACTGGGCCCAGCCGCTGGCGGTGGCCTCGCTTTGGGTCAGTATCTACGACATGGAGCTTAAGCGGGTATTCACCAGTATCGGCGGCCTGGACACCACCCAGGCGATCGATACGCGCTCGAGCTCAGGCCGTTACGTCCGTCGCCGCAGCATTCTCGAGAGCGACGGGTTTATCGAAGAAGGCATACAACTGGCTTTTCACCCATTTATACCGATGAACAACTATCCGGGCGAAGAACCCTGATTTCCGTCTCGCTCACACCACCTGCAGCGCTCGCTCGATGCACCACATAGCAGACAGCGAGCCCAGCAGGTAGATCGGCACAGCGCGCCAGGCCGGAAGTCCGGTTAGCGGCACGCGACTCAACAAAGCGCCGATAGCCGCCACCGCGGCGATAAACGCAAGCTGCCCCAGCTCTATGCCGATATTGAAGAACAGCAGCGCCAGCGGCAGTTCCGACTGGGGTAAGCCCACTTCCGCCAGGGCGCCGGCAAAGCCCATGCCGTGCAAGAGGCCGAAACCGCCGGCCAGCCACCAGGGGTGACGGCGAAACAGGCCGCGACCATCCCGCCGCGCCAGGTCCAGCGCCAGCATAAAGATGCTCAGGGCAATCATGAATTCCACCAGCGCTACCGGGTACTCGAACCAGCCCAGGGTCACCAGGGACAGGGTGACGCTGTGGCCGGCGGTGAAGGCGGTAATGGTCCACACCAGCCGCCTGCCCCAGCCCACCAGCAACAGCAGCCCGAACACGAACAGCAGGTGATCGATACCACCCCAGATGTGCTCCGCGCCCAGCCAGCTGTACTCGCGCATCACCTCCCAGGCGGTGGGCTCTCCGGGGATGACGAAGTCCGGTTTATCGCCGCTCAGCAGTGACTGATAGTACAGTCCGTCGCGAGTCTCCAGGGAGAACAGCACCGAGGCGCTGTTTTCCGCAAGCCCCGTCACCGCCACGGCCTTGCCCACCAGGCCGGTGTCGCAGACCAGTCGCCAGCTGCTGACCACGCCGGTTCCCTCCAGACTGCCCGGTGACTCAGACGCTCCCATGCACTCGGCCGGGAATCCCGGCAACAGGGGCACCTCGCTGACCCGCTGAGCCGGGGTTTTCCAGATCACCTGGTATTCGTTGTCCGCCACTTCAAACAGCCGCAACAGCGATGGCGCAAAGCGGTGGGCGTCGGCCTGCAGGGCCGGCATCAGCAGCAGGATGGCCAGCAGCAGCCGCTTCACAGCAACACCTCATACTGTTCGCGCACCGATGCCAACGCTACCGCCAGGGCCTGCCTGCGCTTCTCCAGCTCCAGGTCCCGCAGCAGTTGCTCGCGCACCTCCTTAAGCTCGGCGTCCCGGGCGGGTTCGATGGCATCGACCCACACCAGGTGGGTGCCGTAGGTGGACTCCACAGGCCCTACCCAGCTGCCGACCGCGGGCTCGCTGCGCTCGAAGTTGAGCACGAAGGCAGCGCCAAACTGGCGCGCCAGCTGGGCCGGGCTGCTGGCGGGAAAGCGGTAACCCGGCAGGAACGGCGAACTGAACTGGAGTGCCTGCTCCGGCGTAAATCGCTCCTCGCGCAACCGCTCCAGCAGTGCCTGCGCCTCGTCACGGCGCTCCCGGGCCAGATATACCTGCCGCAAGGTAAAACGGGGCGGCCGCCTGAGCTCATCCCTGCGTGCTTCGAAACTGGCCACAAGCTCTTCATGCGTGGGTGGTGCCGGTGGCTGCCGCGCCAGCAGCAGTTCTTCCATGATCTGCACCAGCCGCCGCTTGATGACCTCGTCGCCCAGGTGCAGCTCCATGCGCAGTGCCTCGCGAAACAGGGTCTCGTCGTCGCGGCCCTGGTCGAGCTGCAGGAAGCGCATATTGCGCACCAGGCGCTGTTGGACGATGGGGTCGATCTCATACAGCTTGAGGTCAAGCGCCTCGCGAAACAGAACCTCGCGGTCGAGTTCGGCCGCCACCATGGCGTTGAGCTGAGCTTCGCTGGGCGGCCGCCCGGTAGTCACATACCACTGCCGGCGCAGGCCTTCCAGACGCGCCTCCGGCAGTGGGCCGACGCTGGGCAGAGGCTGCGGGAACAGGCTGTACTGCAGCACGAACAAGCTGCTGCCAATCAGCAGGAAGTGCAGCC
>JANQGK010000199.1 GCA_028277365.1 Halieaceae bacterium
CCTAGACACCCCTGATATGCGGCGTGCCGGCCTGGCCGTCGCGAGCCACATGGCCGCTCTCCTCACCCACCAGCGCGCCGCCGTGCAGGCGCAGTCGGCGGTCACAGCGGTCTGCCAGGCGCTGTTCGTGGGTGACCAGCACCAGGGTGGTGCCCTGCTCGCGGTTGATCTCGAACAGCAGGTCGATGACGTGGGCGCCGGTAGCAGTATCGAGGTTACCGGTGGGCTCATCGGCGAACAGGATGGCGGGCTCGGCGGCAAAGGCACGGGCAATCGCCACCCGCTGCTGCTCACCGCCGGACAGCTGGTTGGGATAGTGGTCGGTGCGCTCGCCGAGGCCCACTCGCTCAAGGAAGGTGCGCGCCGAAGTCTTGGCGTTGGCCACCCCGTGCAGTTCCAGCGGCAGCATCACGTTTTCCAGCGCCGTAAGGCTGGGCAGCAGCTGAAAGGACTGGAACACAAAACCGATTTTCTCGGCTCGCAACAGGGCGCGCTGATCTTCGTCCAGTCCCGCCAGGGATACGCCGTCGATCCAGACATCCCCCTCGCTCGCTACATCCAGCCCCGCCAGCAGTCCCAGCAGTGTGGATTTGCCGGAGCCCGACGCGCCGATGATCGCCACTGACTCCTGCGCCTTGATTTCGATCTCGATCCCTTTCAGTATTTCGAGTTCGCCCTCGGCCAGGGGCACCCGTTTGCGGAGATTTTCTGTCCTGATCATGCTGTATCGCCACCTCAAGAATACTGCCCAGCAAGCGCGACTGTGGATTGCTGTCGTCCTGCTGATTATAGGTACTGTACCGGCCTCCGGATCACCGGAAAAAACCGTGCTGGTCATGGGCGATAGTATCAGCGCCGCTTACGGCATGTCGCTGGAAGAGGGATGGGTTGCCCTGCTGGCGGGACGACTGGCAGACAGCCACCCCGGCTACCAGGTGATCAACGCCAGCATCAGCGGCGAAACCAGCGCCGGCGCGGCCGCGCGACTGCCCGCCCTGTTGGAAGAACACCAGCCCAAAGTCGTCATTATCGAGCTGGGCGGCAACGACGGCCTGCGCGGCTACCCGGTCAACCGGCTGCGCGACAATCTGGCCGCCATGGCCCAGCAGTCCCAGCAGTCAGGGGCCGGCGTGCTGATCCTGGCCATGGAGATTCCGCCCAACTACGGCAGCCGCTACACCAAGTCCTTCCGCGAGAGCTTCACCCGGGTAGCGGATGACACCGGCAGCCAGCTGAGCCCCTTCATGCTGGACGGCGTGGCCACCGACCCCGGGCTGATGCAGGACGATGGCATCCACCCGACTGTCGAAGCGCAGCCGCTGCTGCTGGACAACGTGTGGCCGCACCTTGAACCACTCCTGTGACGCCTCGCGCTACTTTATCAGCGCAACCTTGTTCTGCACCTGGTAGGGGCTGAGGCTGATGATCTTCCAGCGCCCTTCGATCTTGTAGACGAGGTAAATCGATACGGTCTCATAAACCGTGTTGCCATCTGCATCTACACCATGGCCCACATTGCTCGCCAGCACCTGGGTTGGCGACAACACCTTCAGCCGCTTTTCCTGCCACTGCAGACGCTCTACACCCTTTTGCTCGAGCTGGGCGACAAAGCCGGCAAAATTCCTGCCGACACGTTCGGCTGACTCGACCATCATGGGTGAGCGATTGGGCGGCGCCTGCAACAGGGGAATATTGAGGTATTCAACAATCTCCGCCCGGAACGCTGCATCACCCCCGGGGTTGCCGAAGCGCCGGTTGTAAGTGCTGATGTATTGATCAAAGAACTGGTCGACCTGTGCTTCCACCGGAATGGCGTCCCGGGCGCTGCAGAGCGGCGCCATGCACAGCATCAATGCCAGGCCGATAATCCACTGAGAACTGATAGTTTTCATCGCTGAATCCTTTCAAGGGTTAACTGATTGAAGATTGAGCGGCCACGATGGCCGCAGCGCCGGCCTGCGGGCGGGAATTCGCCTGCACAGGTTCGATCGCGCGCTGGTAGCGGCGCCCGAGATAGACAGCAACCAGTGACCAGAGGCCGGCGATGCCGCTGCCAACCAGAGCCATCACGGGCAGCGCCAGGCCCAACCCCTCGCTGAGAAGCGCAAACGCCGACCCGCTGGCCGCGTCACCGCCTCGATACACCACCACGTCCAGCACCTGCTTCGCCTTGAAGCGCTGATCGGCCGTCACCCGGCTGAACAGCATTTCACGCGCGGGCCGGGTAATCGCGTAGTTGCCCACCCGGCGCATGGTGTCCACCATCAACAGCACCACCACAAGCGGCGCGAGTGCGATCGCCGCCATGCCGACTAGCAGCACCAGCGGCACACAGGCCAGGGTCAAGACCATGCCGGCGCGGTTGACCAGTCGACCGGTCACCAGCAGGGCGCAGCCAAAGGTGAGGGTATTCACCAGCCAGCTCACGCTGCCGAGAATCTGGGTGCGCTCGACCCGGGTGAACTCGGCGAGGAGATTCTTCTGGATGAAATATACGAAGGAGCCGACAAACACATACAGCAGGATGAACAGCCCAATCGCACGCAGGTAAGGGTTACTGACCACGTCGCGAAAACCGCTCCACCAACGCAGGTCTACCGACGCGTGGCGCCTCGCGTCCTGCGCGCGCAAACGGCCGGCGCCCAGACGCTGCAATGCCAGGATCAGCGGCACTGCCAGCAGCACGCCAATGGCGGCGATCAACATCAGGCGGTCCAGGCCCAGGACGCTGGCGAAGAGTGCCGGGATGGCGGGCCCGACAATGGCGCCGGCGCTCGCGCCGGAGGCGATAATGGCAAACAGGCGGCGACCCTGCTCGGCATCAAAGGTGTCGCTCATAAAGGACCAGAACACCGACAGGTTGAACAGGCTGAAGGCGGCGACCCACAGGTAGAAGGCCTGGTCCAGCAGCTTTGCATCGGCGACCATCGGTGTTGCCTGCCAGAAGCCCAGGAAACTGAATGCAAATACCGTGTATACACCCGGCACAATGCGGCGCAGTGACCAGCGGGATACCGCCAGACTGTACAGGGCCACGAGCGCGGTACTCAGTACCAGTTGCAGGTTCCAAAGCAGGCTGAGCTCGGCATCACTCCAGTCACTGGCCATCGCATCCCGCACCGGTCGCAACACGAGGTAGGCCGCCATCAGCACAAACGCCATCAGGAAAGACAGCGCAGTCGCCAGCCGCTCTCCGGGGCGCACCAGGGTGAGCCTCTCGAACCAGGCGCCGGCGCCGCTCATTGAGTGGCCTTGGGCGCGAGGAGTCTGTCCAGTACCGCGACCATCTCATCGCGGGTCAGGCTGTAGGCCTGGTCTTCATTCAGCTGCACCGCGCGTTTGAGTGTGCTGCGTTACATGGTGACCCCTAACCAGCGGGAGGCGAC
>JANQGK010000032.1 GCA_028277365.1 Halieaceae bacterium
CGACAAGCGTCTGGCGGTGCTGCTCGCGGTGACCGAACACGAGGTGCGCGAGCACCGGCAGGGGCTGGGCATAAAACCGGTGTTCAAGCGGGTGGATACCTGTGCCGCCGAATTCGCCTCAGCCACGGCGTACATGTACTCCACCTACGACGAGGAGTGCGAGTCCAACCCCTCCGACCAGCGGAAGATCCTGGTGCTGGGTGGCGGGCCCAACCGCATCGGGCAGGGGATCGAGTTTGACTACTGTTGCGTGCACGCGGCGCTGGCCATGCGCGAGGATGGCTATGAAACCATCATGGTCAACTGTAACCCTGAGACCGTCTCCACCGATTACGATACATCGGACCGGCTCTACTTCGAGCCGGTTACGCTGGAGGATGTGCTGGCCATCGTCGATACGGAAAAGCCGACCGGCGTCATCGTCCAGTTTGGCGGGCAGACTCCGCTAAAGCTGGCCCGCGACCTGGAGGCCGCCGGCGTGCCCATCATCGGTACCACGCCCGACGCCATCGACGAGGCAGAAGACCGCGAGCGCTTCCAGCAGATGATCGAGAAGCTGGGTCTCAAACAGCCGCCGAACATGACGGTGCGCAGCACCGAGGAAGCCCTGGCCGCGGCCGAGAGCCTGGAATACCCGCTGGTGGTACGGCCCTCCTACGTGCTGGGTGGTCGGGCCATGGAAATCGTCTATCAGGAGAAGGAGCTGGTGCGCTACCTCAACGAGGCGGTGCAGGCTTCTGAGGACTCCCCGGTATTGCTCGACCACTTCCTGAATGCCGCCATTGAGGTCGATATCGACGCGGTCAGCGACGGTGAGCATGTGGTGATCGGCGCCATCATGCAGCATATTGAGCAGGCTGGTGTGCACTCCGGTGACTCCGCCTGTTCGCTGCCGCCCTACAGCCTTGACGCTGAGGTGCAGGACGCCATGCGGGCGCAGGTCAAGCAGATGGCGAAGGCGCTCAGTGTAAAAGGCCTGATGAATGTGCAGCTGGCCTGGCAGGATGGTGAGATCTATGTCATTGAGGTCAACCCGCGTGCCTCGCGTACCGTGCCCTTTGTTTCCAAGTGCATCGGTGTGTCGCTGGCGAAGGTGGCGGCGCGCTGCATGGCGGGCAAGAGCCTGGCAGAGCAGGGCTTTACCGAGGAAGTGGTGCCGCCGTACTACAGCGTGAAAGAGGCGGTCATGCCCTTCAACAAGTTCCCGGGCGTCGACCCAATCCTCGGCCCGGAGATGAAGTCCACGGGCGAGGTGATGGGCACCGGCGACCGCTTCGAGGACGCTTTCGCCAAGGCCCAGCTGGGCGCCGGTGAAGTTCCGCCCGGCTCGGGCACCGTGTTCATCAGCGTGCGCGATGTGGACAAACCCGGTGCCCTGGACGTGGCCCGAGACCTGCTGGATCAGGGCTTCGAAATCGTCGCCACCAGCGGCACCCGCAAGGCCCTGGAGGCGGCCGGCATACCCTGTCGGCACGTCAACAAAGTGCTTGAGGGCCGCCCCCACATTGTTGATATGATTAAGAACAGTGAGATTGACCTGATCGTCAACACCACGGAAGGTCGGCGAGCGATCGCTGATTCCGCCTCGATTCGCTCGAGCGCGGAAGCCAACAATGTCTTTTACACGACCACGCTGGCCGCAGCCGAAGCATTCTGCGCGGCCATGAAGCATTCCGCGGACGGCGAGGTCAGACGCCTGCAGGACCTGCACGCCAGACTGACCGGATAACTCCGGTGAGCACGGTGCTTGTTGCCGGCGGCGTTCCGGGTAACAAGCGGCGAGGTAGCCAATGAACAATGTGCCAATGACGGTGGCGGGTGAAGCCGCCCTGCGTGCCGAGCTCGAAAAGCTCAAGAAGGAAGATCGCCCGCGCATCAGCCAGGCGATTGCCGAGGCACGCGAGCATGGCGACTTGAAGGAAAACGCCGAATACCACGCCGCCCGCGAACAGCAGAGCTTCACGGAAGGCCGTATCCAGGAGATCGAGGGCAAGCTCGCCGAAGCCCAGGTCATCGACGTCACCAAGATCGCGAAGACCGGCAAGGTCATCTTCGGCGTCACCGTTGACCTCATCAATGTCGAGAACGACGAAGAAGTGCGCTACCAGATCGTCGGCGAAGACGAGGCCGATATAAAGAGCAACAAAATATCCGTCACCTCACCCATCGCCCGCGCCCTGATCGGCAAGGAAGAGGGCGAAATAGTCGTGGTAAAGGCCCCCGGCGGCGAAATTGAGTACGAAATCGCCGAGGTCTTTCATCTTTGATAACACCGCTCGGGTTCTGCGCCTCTAAGTCAGAGTGGAGGCGCCAGCCCACCGGAGTTCTTCAAATCGGTCATACCCTGTCGCTGTTATCCTCGCGCGAATCCCTCATCCCCGCGTAGGCGGGGATCCAGACTTGAGGTCGACATAGTGAGCTTGCAGCAACGGCATGCAGCGTTGCTGCAGCGTAGTGTCCATGCCCAGACTGTCCATCAACGCGGTTAATTGCTCGCTCACTGGCGCATCGCTGGTGCGGACGGCCAGCAGCCTGTCCCGGCGCGGGTCATCGATCTCGATTTCGGTATCCACCACCAGGTAACACCACGCGGCGAGTGCCTTCAGCAGGCGGCGGTTTTCACCACGCCCGGCCAGCGTCGGCAGCCAGCGCTGGCGCAGTTTTTCGGTGCAGTCCATGGCGATCTGGGCGCAGCGGTGCTGGAGACAGACATTGCTGAAGCGCGCCAGCAGCGCGTCGCGATAGCTGTGAAGATCAAAGCCCGCGGGCGCCTGGATCGCTGATAGCAGGTCTTTCGCCATCAGCTGCTCGATGAACTTGCGCAGCGCCTGGTCCGCCATGACGTCGGCCACGGTCTCCTGCTGCTTCAGCAGACCGAGGATGGCAATGGCCGAGTGCGAGGCGTTGAGCAGTCTGAGCTTCATCTCTTCATAGGGCGCGATGTCGTCCACGAATACGGCGCCGGCGGCTTCCCAGTCCGGCATGGGGGTGGCGAAATCCCGTTCGATGATCCACTGACTGAACGGTTCAGTGGCAATCGCCGCTTCATCCCTGGCGCCAAGCAATTCCGCCTGTCGCGCCAGCGAGATCTCGGTTTGCGCGGGAACGATACGGTCCACCATGGAGCAGGGAAAGCGCAGCTGCGCTTCCAGCCAGGGCAAGACTTCAGGCCAGCTCAACTCGAGGTAGGCCGTAAGCGCGCCACGCAGCCGGGTGCTGTTGTTGCCAAGATTGTCGCAGCTGATGATCGTCAGCGGCGCGCCGTGGGCATCCAGCCGACGTTTGAGGCCGCGGGCCAGCACGCCGATGGCGGTGCTGGCCTGCAGCGGGTTTGCCAGGTCCGACTGGATCGCGGGCAGCTTGCTGTCCAATGAACAACCGTCCGAGGCAAGGCAGTAGCCGGCCTCAGTCACGGTCAGCGTGACGATGTGAATGCCGGGGTCGGAGAAGGCTGCATCCAAGGCGTCCGGCTCTCGCGGCGCCATCAACACCTGCTGGACAGCGCCAATGACACGCAGCTCATGTCCGCCGGCATCTTCGCTCAGCACCGAGAACAAGCCCTGTTGGGGGTTAAGCTGTGCGGCGGCCCGCTCGCTGCGCAGGGACACCCCGACGATACCCCAGCGGGGGTCATTGGCGAGTACGGTATCTGTGTAGACCGCCTGGTGGGCGCGGTGAAAGGCCCCCAGGCCCAGGTGCAGGATGCCGGACTTCACGGCAGATCGGTCATAGTCGGGCAGCCTGACTGAATCGGGCAGAGCGTCCAGCATGGCGGCTGACAGGCGCGGCGCCGTCACGGCATGGCGTCCGCAGGAATGATGGCCCCGGGATGCCGGATCACCGCCGCAGCCAGTGCGTGCCCGAGCCGGGCCGCAGCCTCGGTGGGTTCGCCACAGGCCCGTGCCGCGAGGTAGCCGGCGTTGAAAGCATCGCCTGCGGCCGTGCTGTCCACGACGTTCTCGACGGACTGGGCCGCGATGACAGTACGCTGCTGACCGCTCTGGATAATGCATCCCGCAGCGCCCTGCTTGAGAACGATTTCAGACGCGCCCGCGGCGGCCAGCCGGGCCAGGCAGGCCTCGGCATCCCGGTCGCCGTAGAGAGTCTGTTCATCGTCGAAGGTCGGCAGCACCAGGTCGGTCAACGCCAGCTGCCGGCCTATGGCCTCGCGGGCGATATCGGCAGTGTCCCAGCCGGCCGGCCGGTAGTTGCTGTCGAAGACGACTTTTGCGCCCTTGCTACGCAGCGCATTGAGCAATTCAAACAGGCGGTCCCGGGCCGCCGGGTCGAACAGGGACAGGGTGATCCCCGTCAGGTAGACAAAGTCGAACTCGCCCGCCCGGTGCAGTGCCAGCGCGGTGGCGTGTTCGTCGTCGAACAGCTGGCGTACCGGCGCTTCCCGGCGCCAGTAGTGAAAGCTGCGCTCGCCCCGGGCATCGAGATTGATCAGGTAGAGGCCGGGCAGGCGGCCCTCGCGGCGCAGCACCAGGCTGGTGTCGATGCCCTCGGCCAGCCAGCCGGCGAGCATGTGGTCACTGTGGCCGTCGTCGCCCAGCGCGGTCAGGTAGCTGACCTGGATGTCAAGCCGCGGCAGATACAC
>JANQGK010000082.1 GCA_028277365.1 Halieaceae bacterium
CGGTGGCGGTAATGAAGACCGAAGCGGCGGCGTCAGCGCCGGAGCCGGCGGCACCTGCACCTCAGCCGGCCCCAGCTGAGCCGGCAGCGCCGCAACCAGCTACAGCTCAGCCGGCCGCGCCTGAGCCGGCCGCGCAGGCAGAGGCCCCTTCGGCCGAAGGCATCAAGGGCAGCGGCGAGATCTACGCCGGTCCTGCGGTGCGCAAGCTGGCCCGGGAGCTGGGTGTAGACCTGGCCGCGGTGCGCGGCAGCGGGCCGAAAGCCCGCGTCCTCAAGGAGGACGTGCAGGACTTCGTCAAGCGGGCCCTGGAAGGCGGCGGCGCCGGTCCCGCGAGCGGCGCCGGTATTCCCCCGGTGCCCGAGGTGGACTTCGCCAAGTTCGGCCCGGTCGATGTGCAGCCCCTGTCGAAGATCGACAAGGTCACCGCGGCCAATATGCACCGTAGCTGGCTCAACGTGCCCCACGTCACCCAGTTTGACGAGGCCGATATCACTGAGCTCGAAGCGTTCCGCGCTGAGATGAAAGCCGAGGGAGAGCGGCGCGGCACGCGGCTGACACCGCTGCCGTTTATTCTCAAAGCCTGTGCCGCGGCCCTTAAGGACAACCCCAAGCTCAACCGCTCGATTTCCGCCGACGGAGAGAGCTTTATCTTCAAGCAGTATGTGCATATCGGCATGGCGGTGGATACCCCCGCCGGGCTGGTGGTGCCGGTGATTCGCGATGTTGACCAGAAGAGCCTGTGGCAGCTGGCGGAGGAAACCGCCGACCTCGCCGCCCGCGCCAAGGACCGCAAGCTCAAGCCCCAGGAAATGCAGGGCGGCTGCTTTTCCATTTCCAGCCTCGGCAATATCGGCGGCACCGGCTTCACACCGGTGGTGAATGCGCCGGAAGTGGCCATTCTCGGCGTATCGAAGCTCGCCACCAAGCCGGTGTGGAATGGCTCGGATTTCGAGCCCCGCAAGATGCTGCCCCTGTGTCTGTCTTACGATCACCGCGCTGTAAACGGCGCCGATGCCGGGCGTTTCACCACCCAGCTCTGCGGCCTGCTGGCTGACATTCGCCGGCTGCTGCTGTAGCCGCTTATCGACTTCGCAAGGGAACACCGAACATGATCATCAAACCGAGAGTCCGCGGCTTCATGTGCATCACCACGCACCCCACCGGTTGCGAGGCCAACGTGAAGCAGCAGATCGAGTACGTGAAAAACCGCGGCGCCATCGACAGTGGCCCGAAGAAAGTGTTGGTGATTGGCGCCTCAACCGGGTACGGGCTGGCCTCGCGCATCACCTCGGCCTTTGGCGCCGGCGCTGAGACCCTCGGCATTTTTTTTGAAAAAGAGGGCACCGAAAAAAAGCCCGGCACGGCGGGCTGGTACAACTCGGCGGCCTTTCACAAGTTTGCCGACGAGGCCGGGCTTTATGCCAAGAGCATAAACGGCGATGCCTTCAGTGACGAGATCAAGCAGAAGACCATCGAGCTGATCAAGCAGGACCTGGGCCAGGTCGACCTGGTGGTGTATTCACTGGCGGCCCCGCGTCGCCAGCACCCGGTTACCGGCGAGGTGCACACTTCCACCCTCAAGCCCATCGGCAAGGACATTACCTATAAAAGCCTCAACACCGACAAAGAAGAGATCGGCGAGCTGACCGTACCGGCCGCCAGCCAGGAAGATATCGACAACACCGTGGCGGTGATGGGCGGTGAAGACTGGGAGATGTGGATCAACGCCCTGGCCGAGGCCGACTGCCTGGCGCCGGGGGCGAAAACCACGGCCTATACCTATCTTGGCGACAAGCTCACCTGGGACATCTACTGGGACGGCACTATCGGTGCCGCCAAGAAAGACCTCGACAAGCGGGTGGTGGGCATTCGCGAAAAGCTGGCCGCCAGCGGCGGCGACGCCCGGGTATCGGTGCTGCAGGCGGTGGTGACCCAGGCCAGCTCGGCGATCCCCGCTATGCCCCTGTACCTGGCGCTGCTGCTGCAGGTGATGAAGGACGAGGGTGCTTTCCAGGGCTGTATCGAGCAGGTTGATGCCCTGTTCCGCGATAGTTTGTATGGCAGCGACCCGCAGCACGACGAGGCTGGCCGCCTGCGTGCCGACGGCTGGGAAATCCAGCCCGAGGTGCAGGCGCGGGTGGGCAAGCTGTGGGATGCCACCACCACCGAGAACCTCTACGACGTATCCGACTTCGCAGGCTACAAGCGCGGCTTCCTGCAGCTGTTCGGCTTCGAGGTCGACGGCGTCGACTACGAGGCGGAGGTCGACCCGGTGGCACCCATTGCCAACCTGGCCTGAGCCCGATCATGGCGGATGAGTTTGCGCCCGGCGTTCCGGTAGCCCTCAACAGCCGGGTGCGCCGCATCACCGCACCGAACCCCGGGGTGATGACCGGCCCGGGAACCAATACTTACCTGCTGGGCACTGAGGAGGTTGCGGTGCTCGATCCGGGTCCGCTGATCGACTCCCACGTGGAGGCCATTCTCGAGGCGGGCCAGGACCGCATCCGCTGGATTGTCGCCACCCATACCCACCCCGACCACTCCCCGGCCTGGGCGCCGCTCAAGCAGGCCACCGGCGCAGAAGTCATTGGCGCGCGGCCCTGGGACGACATGTTCCAGGACGATACC
>JANQGK010000107.1 GCA_028277365.1 Halieaceae bacterium
GCCTGCTCACCCAGCAGGCGGCCTTTGACCTGACAGATTCCCTTACCAAGATTGCACCGTCTTTGAATACCCAGCGCTTTCCGATCGCTGACGGCACCGCCTTTGTGCGCCCGGTGACCCTTCGCAACCTGTCGCCCGACCACACCCTGGTGTTGGTCAACGGTACGCGTCGTCACCGCTCAGCGCTGGTCAACCTGCAGTTGGCCCCGCTGGGTACCGTGAACCAGGGCTCACAGGGTGTGGACTTCGCAGCATTCCCGTCCCTGGCCATCAAACGCGTGGAAATTCTTCGTGATGGCGCTTCCGCTCAATACGGCTCGGACGCGATTGCCGGCGTCGTCAACGTGATTCTCAAAGACGCCGATGAAGGCTTCACCATCAGCGGTCAGTACGGTGAGTACGACGAGGGAGACGGCGAGCGCAACACCATCGCGGCCAACCTGGGCCTGCCCTTAACCGACCGCGGCTTTTTGAACCTCACTGCCGAGTACTCCGACACGGACGAGACCAGCCGCGGCAACGCCCGCCCCGATGCGGCGGACGTAGCCGATCTGGTGGGCGCCAACCTGGTGCCCTACAACGGGCTCGGCCAGCGCTGGGGTGACCCGGAGGTCGAAAACTTCAAGTTCTTCGCCAACGCCGGCTTCGACGTCAATGAGAACGTCGAATTGTTCGGTACCGCCAGCTACATGGACAATGAGACGACCGGCGGCTTCTTCTACCGCACCCCCGTCCTGCCGGGTACAGCGAATGCCGACATCCCGGCGCGCACCACCCTCAAAACCGACGCCGATGAGGACGGCCTTGCGGATCCGGCGCCGCAAAGCCTGGTAGACGATATTCTCGGCCAGGGCCTGAGCCCGGATGACTACCTTACGGCCAATGCGGCCAGCGCCAGCGGATACGATCTTCTCAACCCGATCGCCGACCAGTTCCCGGGTGGTTACAGCCCCCTGTTCGGTGCCGATATCACCGATATGGCCTTCATCTTCGGTGGACGCGGCGAAATCGTCGACATGAACCTGTCATGGAACATCCGCGGCCGCTACGGAGAGAATGAAATCGAATACACGCTGGAAGACAGTATCAACCCCAGCCTGGGTCGCTTGTCTCCCACCACCTTCAACCCCGGCACCCTGACCCAGGAAGAGATGGGTATAAACGGCGACTTCGTGAAAACCTTCGACGACTCGCCGCTCAATATTGGCTTCGGCTTCGAGGTGCGTCGCGAGACCTATGAAATCGAAGCGGGTGATTCCGCGTCAACCGCGGTGGGGCCAACCGTTGCGCAATTCGGGGTCGGTTCTGATGGTTTCCAGGGCTTTTCGCCAGAGTCTGCCGGCGACTGGGACAGCGACAGCTACGCGCTTTACGTGGACGTCGAAACGGACATCACCGAACAGCTGTCCGGCGCCGTCGCGCTGCGCTACGAGGACTACGACGAGTTCGACGACACCCTGGACTGGAAGGTTTCACTGCGCTACGACTTCAACGACAGCTTCGCAGTTCGCGCTACTGCCAACACCGGCTTCCGCGCGCCCTCCCCCGGCCAGGTCAACACCCTCAACGTCACCACCACCGCAGACAGCTCCGGCAACCTGATTCCCAGCGGCACCTATCCGGTGGATAACCCGGTTGCCCAGGTGCTGGGCTCACAGCCGCTGGAAAACGAGGAATCCACCGCCTACACCGCAGGCCTTATCTGGACGCCGAGTGAGCGCTGGAACGTGACCCTCGACTACTACTACATCGAGATTGACGATCGCCTGGCACTTTCCACCAACACCATCAGTCAGCAAAACGTGGATGATCTGAATGCCCGGGGTTTTGAGAATGCAGACCTGCTGTTGGGCAGCAACGCCAACTTCTTCGTGAACGGCTTTGACACCGAAGTGAGCGGCATAGACCTGTCTGTCACCACCTACTGGGATGTGGGTGCCGGTGTGCTCACCGCCGACTGGCGGCACAACTATAACGAGCAGGACATTCAATCGGTGAGTGCCGCCTCCATTGGGCCCGACCGCGTGTTTGACCTCGAGAACCAGGTGCCCGAAAACAGCTCCGTGCTCTCCTTCGACTACGCCCAGGGGGCTTTCAACGGCCTCGTGCGGGTGAACTACTACGATGAGTGGTCGTCAACCGGCGGACTGTTCGGCCCGGGCGACGCATCAGACGCGTTCACCTACGACGACGCATTCCTGGTTGATGTGGAACTGAGCTACACCTTCGCCGAGCGCTACACGCTCTCCGTCGGTGGTGAGAACATTTTCGATGAATTCCCGGACGACGAAAACAACGGAGTACTCCAGTTCCTGGGCGTCGAATATGCGATTACCTCTCCCTGGGGCTTCAACGGCGCCTTCTGGTATGCGCGCGCCACCGCGACCTTCTAGACGCGGCACATACAAAAAAGCCCGGCAAAAGCCGGGCTTTTTTTTGCTTGGCGCGCTGAGCAGGTCGCTCAGTACATCAAGCCGAACAGTTTGCGTTGGTATTCGGCGGCCAGGGGATCGCCCTTGCCGAGGCTGGCGATCATGTCGAGCATGGCCTTGCGGGTGCCGCCTTCGTCGTGCTCCCGGTCCTGTTGCAGGACGGAATACAGCGCGGCCAGCGCCTCGGCGTGCATGCCTGCGCTGTTGTATTGAATGGCGAGCTGTTGCAGGGCGTCGAGGTCGTCCGGGTGGGCGTTCACCTGTTGCTCCAGGGCTTCGATTTCCGGCGACTTGGCGGCCTCACGCTTGAGCTTGCACTGGGCAACCAGTTGCTCCCAATCGTTGTCCTGGTCGGCCATGCGCACTTCCCCCAGCACCCTTTCCGCCTCATCGAGGCGGTTGCATTCAAGCAATGCAGCCGCGTACGCCAGGGTAATGTCGTGACGCAGGCCGGAATCCTCCCGGGCCTGGCGTAACAGCGGCAGGGCCTCACTGGCATTGCCGGCGGCCAGCAGTTCGCGGGCCTGGTCCAGCAGGCCGTCCCAGGGCTTGGGCAGATACTTGTCGAGGATCTCGCGTACCTGGGATTCCGGCTGGGCGCCGACGAACCCGTCTACCGGCTGGCCGTCCTTGATAACCATCACCGTGGGCAGGCTGCGCACACCGAGCTGCTGGGCAATCATCTGCTGCTCGTCGGCATTGACCTTGGCCAGCAGGAACTGGCCCTGATACTCATTGGCGAGCTTCTCCAGTAGCGGCATCAGGGCCTTGCAGGGTTCGCACCAGTCAGCCCAGAAATCCACTACCACCGGCCGGTGGTTGGACTCCTCAATCAGGTACTGCTGGGCGTTGCTCTCGTTGATGTCGACGATGAAATCGCCGGCACTGCTTGCCTGATCCATCATGTTCTCAATCCCAGAACGTCTTGCATGTCATAAAGACCCGGCTCGCGCTCGCTGAGCCAGGCCGCGGCGCGCAGAGCACCGCGAGCGAAAGCCATGCGGCTGGAGGCCTTGTGGGTGATTTCGACCCGTTCGCCGTCGGCGGCAAAGGTTACCGTGTGGTCGCCGACAATATCGCCGGCCCTCACGGTGGCAAAGCCGATGGTGTCGCGGGCGCGGGCGCCGGTCTGGCCCTCGCGGCCGTAAACCGCCACCTTATTGAGGTCGCGCCCCAGGGTGTCCGCCACCACCTGGCCCATGCTCAGGGCCGTGCCGGAGGGCGCGTCTACCTTGTGGCGATGGTGAGCCTCGTAAATCTCGATATCCGACTCTTCACCCAGAGTCGCCGCCGCGGTTTCCAGCAGCTTGAAGCACAGGTTCACACCGGTGCTGAAATTGGAGGCCTTGCAGACAGGAATATCGGCGGCGGCTTCTCGAATGCCGGCTTCCTCAGCCCCGGTAAACCCGGTGGTGCCGATCACAATGGCGCGACCGGCCTCCCGACAGGCCGCGACATTCGCGAGGGTGGCCGCCGGCAGGGTAAAGTCCACCAGCACATCAATGTCGCCGACTACATCGGCGACCGCACCACTGACGGCGACGCCCTGCTTTCCCACCCCCGCCAGTTCGCCGGCATCAGCGCCCAGCAGTGTGCTCTCGGGGCGCTCGAGGGCGGCGGCGAGTGCAAGCCTGCTATCGGCGCTAACGGCCTGCACGAGGGTTCGGCCCATGCGCCCGGCGACGCCGGTGATGCCGATACGCAGGCTCATATCTTCATGTCGTCGAAGAAGTTCTTCACACCCTCAAACCAGCTCGACTGGCGCGGTGAGTGCTTGTCGCCTGAGCCGGACATGGTGGCCTTGAACTCCTCCAGCAGCTCTTTCTGCTTCTTCGACAGGTTAACCGGGGTCTCTACCACCACCCGGCACATCAGGTCACCCTCCGGGCCACCGCGCACCGGCTTGACACCCTTGCCACGCAGCCGGAACAGCTTGCCGGTTTGGGTCTCAGTGGGAATCTTCAGTTTGACGCGGCCTTCCAGGGTCGGCACTTCCAGCTCGCCACCGAGGGCGGCGTCGGCAAAGTTGATAGGCACCTCGCAATAGAGGTGACGGCCGTCGCGCTCGAAAATGGGGTGCGGCTGCACGGAGATCTGCACATAGAGGTCTCCGGGCGGGCCGCCGTCCGGGCCGGCTTCACCCTCGCCGGTGAGGCGAATGCGGTCGCCGGTATCGACACCCGGCGGCACCTTGACGGACAGGGTCTTGGTCTCTTCTTTCCGGCCACGGCCGTAGCAATCAGGGCAGGGATCATCGATGATTTTGCCCTTGCCACGGCAATCCGGGCAGGTTTGCTGAACCTGGAAAAAGCCCTGCTGCATGCGGACCTGGCCGAGGCCGCCGCAGGTACCGCAGATTCTGGCGGAGGTGCCGGGTTTGGCACCGCTGCCGTCACAGGTCTCACAGGTGACCAGGGTGGGCACGCGGATCTTGACAGTAGCGCCCTTGACGGCGTCCTCCAGGGAAATATCCAGGGTGTAGCGCAGGTCGGCGCCACGCTGGGGGCCACCGCGGGCGCGGCCGCCGCCACTGCCTCCACCGAAGATGTCGCCGAACACGTCGCCGAAGATGTCGCTGAAGGAGCCCTGGAATCCGCCGGCCCCGGCGCCCATTTGCGGGTCGACACCGGCGTGACCGAACTGGTCGTAGGCGGCGCGCTTTTCCGCATCCGCCAGGATCTCGTAGGCCTCGCTGGCCTCTTTGAACTTGTCCTCAGCATCCGGCGCGTCCGGGTTGCGATCCGGGTGGTACTTCATGGCGATGCGACGATAGGCTTTCTTGATTTCCTTCTCGTCGGCGCTCCGTTCTACACCCAGGACTTCGTAGTAATCGCGTTTTGACATCGTAAATTCAGCGTTCTCTTATAAACGACAACGCGGGATACCCAGTCCCGCGTCGTACTTGTTTCCGGTGCTCGCGCCCCTGTCGGGAACGGCGAGCGCCGGAGTATACCCTGAAAGCAGTCCCCCACCGGCAGTGGGGGCCGCTCCTTACGAGGCCTTCTTGTCCTCGTCGCGAACTTCCTCGAACTCCGCATCGACCACGTCATCCGCGGGCTGGGCTTCCGCCTCGGGGCCGCCCTCGGCACCCTGGGCGGCCTGGGCCTGCTCGGCGTAAAGCTTCTGCGCCAGGCTGCTGGAGGCTTCCGTCAGCTTCTGGGTAGCGGCTTCAATGGCTTCCTTGTCATCGCCCTTGAGTGCTTCCTCGGCTTCTGCCACCGCGGCTTCGATCGCGGACTTCTCCTCGTCGCTGGCCTTGTCGCCGGCTTCTTCGAGGGTCTTCTTGGTAGCGTGCATCAGGCCTTCACAGGTGTTGCGCGCGGTGACCAGCTCCTCGAACTTGGCATCAGCCTCGGCGTTGGCCTCGGCATCGGCCACCATCTTCTCGATCTCGTCATCGCTGAGGCCGGAAGAGGCGGTGATGCGAATCGACTGCTCCTTGCCGGTCGCCTTGTCCTTG
Source organism: Halieaceae bacterium (assembly GCA_028277365.1). Lineage (GTDB taxonomy): Bacteria > Pseudomonadota > Gammaproteobacteria > Pseudomonadales > Halieaceae > JANQIO01. The sequence goes on from JANQGK010000107.1 coordinate 5,893, forward strand.
GCAGACACGTTAAGAATGCCGTTGGCGTCGAGGTCAAAGGTCACCTCGATCTGCGGCATGCCGCGCGGGGACGGCGGGATGTCGGCCAGGTCGAAACGACCTAGTGACTTGTTGCCCTGGGCCTGCTTGCGCTCACCCTGCACGACGTGAATCGTCACCGCCGTCTGGTTGTCTTCCGCAGTGGAGAAGATCTGCGACTTTTTGGTCGGGATCGTCGTGTTCTTTTCGATCAGCGGGGTGGCCACACCGCCCATAGTCTCGATACCCAGGGTCAGCGGGGTCACGTCCAGCAGCAGCACGTCTTTCACGTCGCCAGACAGTACTGCGCCCTGCAGGGCGGCACCCATGGCCACGGCCTCGTCGGGGTTCACGTCCTTGCGCGGCTCCTTGCCGAAGAACTCCGCCACCTTAGACTGCACCAGCGGCATGCGGGTCTGGCCACCGACCAGGATCACCTCGTCGATTTCGCTGGGATTCAGGTCGGCGTCCTTCAGCGCGATCTTCATCGGCTCCAGGGAACGGGCCACCAGCTCTTCCACCAAGCTTTCCAGTTTGGCGCGGGACAGCTTCACCACCAGGTGCTTCGGACCGGTGGCATCTGCAGTGATGTAAGGCAGGTTCACCTCGGTCTGCTGGCTGGAAGACAGCTCAATCTTGGCCTTCTCGGCCGCTTCCTTGAGGCGCTGCAGGGCCAGCGGGTCGTTGTGCAGGTCAATGCCCTGCTCTTTCTTGAACTCCGCCGCCAGGTACTCGATCAGCCTGAGGTCGAAATCTTCGCCGCCCAGGAAAGTGTCGCCGTTGGTAGACAGCACTTCGAACTGGTGCTCGCCGTCGACTTCGGCAATCTCGATGATGGAGATATCGAAAGTACCGCCGCCCAGGTCGTAAACCGCAATGGTCTTATCGCCCTTGGACTTGTCCATACCGTAGGCGAGCGCCGCCGCGGTGGGCTCGTTGATAATGCGCTTTACTTCCAGGCCGGCAATCTTGCCGGCGTCTTTGGTGGCCTGGCGCTGGGAATCGTTGAAGTAGGCCGGCACAGTGATGACGGCTTCGGTGACGGGCTCGCCCAGGTATTCCTCGGCGGTCTTCTTCATCTTCATCAGCACCTGCGCAGACACCTGCGGGGGCGCCATCTTGTCGCCCTTCGCTTCCACCCAGGCGTCGCCGTTGTCGGCTGCCACGATCTGGTAAGGCACCATGCTGATGTCCTTCTGGACCACGTCGTCCTTGAACTTGCGGCCGATCAGGCGCTTGACCGCGAACAGCGTGTTCTGCGGGTTGGTCACTGCCTGGCGCTTGGCAGACTGGCCCACCAGGATTTCGTTGTCGTCGGTATAGGCGACGATAGAAGGCGTCGTGCGATCGCCTTCCGCATTTTCAATCACCTTGGTCTTGTCACCATCCAGTACGGCCACACAGGAGTTGGTCGTACCCAGGTCGATGCCAATAATCTTGCCCATTGTCTATCTCCAGGTAAGCGATCACTGACTTACAGTTGGCCAGAACCGCGTTTTTTCAAAACTGATAACTATATTTGGCCCCCAACCACACAATTCAAGGGGGCTTTGAGTTTCTATTCGGGGGCTTTGCTGACCACCACCATGGCCGGGCGCAGCAGCCTGCCATTCAGCGTGTAACCCTGCTGCATCACGTCCATCACCGTGTTCGGCTCCAGCTCGGGGTTCGGGATCATGGTCATGGCCTGATGCAGCTGCGGGTCGAAGGGCTCGCCGGCGGGGTCTACCGTCTCGATGCCGTTCTTTTTGAGTACGTCCAGCAGGCTGCGCAGGGTCAGGTCCACACCCTCACTAATAGCGTCGACACCCTCGGCCTCGGCGGCGGCCTCCAGCGCCCGGCGCAGGTTGTCCACCACCGGCAGCAGGTCGCCGGCAAAGCGCTCCAGAGCAAACTTGCGGGCCTTTTCCACGTCCTGTTCGGCGCGACGGCGGGCGTTCTGGGCCTCGGCAGCGGCGCGCAGGGCCGCGTCTTTGGCGGCATCCAACTCGTCTTTGAGGTGGTCGACAGTGAGTTCCGCCTCGGCGATATCGGCGGCGGCTTCACCGGCGTCTGCCGCGGCCTCGCCGGCGGCGTCTGCCGCGGACTGCTCTTCGGTCTCGCCTTCTATCGCGTCAGCCGCGTCCGCTACGGTCGCATCCGCTACGGTCGCCTCCGCCGCCAGTTCCTCGTTCTCCACACCCGCCTCGTGCTGTTCCTTGTTCACCGTGTTGCCGCTCCGATTGCTGGTTTTTTCAGGACGCCGGAGCACCCTCCGGCCCCGGACTCCATCTCATATGGAGGCGAGCCCGCGAATTTCAAGGAAAAATGTGGGGTTTTAGCTCGCCCGGGCGGCCGGATCAGGGGTTTTCCGAACTGAAGGCCGAGGAAAGCAGCCTGGCGGTGATGTCGACGATGGGAATCACTCGCTCGTAGGCCATGCGGGTGGGGCCGATCACGCCCAGCACGCCGAGGGTCTCGGCGCCGTCGGTATAGGGCGCGGTGATCACGCTGAAGCCGCCCAGGCCCTCGAAGCCGGCCTCCTCGCCAATGAAAATCTGGATACCTTCGGCCCGGGTACAGCGCTCCAGCAGGTGCAGCAGGTCTTTTTTGCTCTGAAAGGCCTCGAATAGCTCCTGCAGTCGCTCCAGCTCCTCCGCGGTGGCGCTGCCAATCAGCTGGGTTTCACCCGCCACCACGTAGTCCTCCTGCTCCTCGGTGTCAGCCTCAAAGGCCTTGCTGGCGAGGTCCATGGTGGCCTGCATATAGGTGTCGATCGACTGGCGGTCGGCCTCCATTTCGTCGACCACCTGGCGTTTCACCTCGTCGAGGCGGGAGCCGGCGAAGCGCTGGTTGACCAGGGCGGTGGCGAGGCGCAGCTCGTCCTCGTTGTAGTGCCGCTCGGTGTAGATGATGCGGTTTTGCACCTCGCGCTCGTTGACCACCATGATCACCAGCACCCGGTTGCCATCCAGCGGCAGGAACTCGAGCTGGCGCAGCTGCCCGGAGTTCTGCCGTGGAACGGTCACCAGGCCGGCCTGGGCGGTCACGCTGGACAGCAGCTGGGAGGCCGAGTGCACCAGTTCCCGGGAGGGCTTATCGGGGTTGAGCTCTTCGCGGAGGCCAGGCAGCGAATCCAAATCCATGGGCCGCACCTGTAAAAGGGTGTCCACAAACAGGCGGTAGCCGGCGGAAGTGGGAATCCGCCCGGCGGAGGTGTGGGGCGAGGTCAGATAGCCCCGCTCCTCGAGGTCCGACATCACGTTCCGCACCGTCGCCGCCGAGACCGGCAGACCCGCTTCTTCCAACAGGGTTTTGGAGCCTACCGGCTGACCGTCGCGGATGTGCCGCTCAATCAGGGTCTTGAGCAGGATGCTGGCGCGTTCAGACAGTACCGGGCTGGTCATAACCCGGATTCTATCAACGCGTTTTACGAAAAAACCATCCCCAACTCCCAGGCGAGGCCCGATACGGTTCCCGCAGTCCCGCAACTGCGGTATAACGCAGGCATGCTCGCGCACATCCAGATCAACAATTACACCATCGTCGATGAACTCGATATGGAACTGGCCCCCGGCATGACGGTGATTACCGGCGAAACCGGCGCCGGCAAATCCATCATGCTTGACGCCCTGGGCCTGTGCCTCGGCGACCGCGCCGACCCGGCGGCGGTGCGCGCCGGCTGCGAACGGGCCGAGGTGACCGCCACCTTTGATATCTCCGCTATTCCCGCCGCCCGGCGCTGGCTCGACGATCGCGAACTGGCTGCCGGCGATGAGTGCATCCTGCGCAGGGTAATCACCCGCGAGGGTCGCAGCCGCGCCTTTATCAACGGCAATGCCTGCACCCTGCAGGATTGCAGCCAGCTCGGCGCCCTGTTGATCGACGTGCACAGCCAGCACGCCCACCAGTCGCTGCTGCGTAAGGACACCCAACGCCACCTGCTGGATGACTACGCCGGCCAGGGTACCGCCGCCCGGGAACTGGAACAGCTGGCCTCGGACTGGTTGCGGCGGCGCCGGGAGCTGGATGAGCTGACCGCGGCGCGGGACGAGCAGTCAGCGCGTTCGCAGCTGCTGTCCTACCAGGTCGAAGAGCTGGACACCCTGGATTTGAAAGACGGCGAGCTGGACGCCCTGGACGCCGAGCACAAGCAGCTGGCCAACGCCGAGCAGATCCTCCAGGCAGCCCAGCAGGCCATGGACCTGTGTGAGCACCAGGAAAACGGCACCCGCTCGGCGCTGGCCCTGGTACAACACGATGCCATGCAGTGGGACGCCATCAACGGCGTGCGCGAGATGCTGGACAGCGCCGCCATCCAACTGCAGGAAGCACAGTCTGAACTGCGTCGCTACCTGGACCAGGTGGAGCTGGACCCGGGCCGCCTTCAGGAAGTGGAAAGTCGCCTGGACACCATCCACGACGTGGCTCGCAAGCACCGGGTCCAGGCCCGGGACCTGGCGGCGCTGCACGCGGAACTGCGGGGAGAGCTGGACAGCCTGACGGGCAGCGGCGCGCGCATCGAGGAACTGGCCAGTGAACTGCAAGCCGTGGAGCAGGCCTATCGCGAGGCCGCTGACAAGCTCAGCAAAGCCCGCAAGAAGGCGGCGGACAAGCTAAAGAAACTGGTGGAGAAGCAGCTCGCGGAACTGGCCATGGAGCAGTGCCGTTTCCAGGTGGCCCTGTCAACCCGGGAGGTGGACAACCCCCACCCCCAGGGTATGGAAGACGTGGAATTTCTGATCAGCACCAACCCCGGGCAGGATCCCCGCTCGCTGGGCAAGATCGCCTCGGGGGGCGAGCTGTCACGTATCAGCCTGGCCGTCCAGGTGATATCCGCCAGTGCCAACACCGTGCCGAGCATGGTGTTTGACGAGGTGGACGTGGGTATCGGTGGCGCGGTGGCCGAAGTGGTGGGCCGGCTGCTGCGGGCCCTGGCGGCGGCCAGCCAGATTATCTGCGTGACCCATCTGCCCCAGGTAGCCGCCCAGGGCCAGCAGCACCTGCGGGTCAGCAAGTCGGCAGACAAGAAAGCCGCTCGGGCGGACATGGCCCGGCTGGATGACGGCGACAAGGTGGAAGAGATTGCCCGCATGCTGGGCGGCATCGATATTACCGAGAAGACCCGGGATGCCGCCCGCGAAATGCTATCTAGCTCTCTATAAAACCGCTCGAGGTGTGAGCCAAGACGAGGACCGAGGTGCTAACCCACCTGCTGTCTCCTGATCAACAGGTGCCACATACGCGCCTAGAGGTTTAACGCCGCCATTCTCTCTTTACCCGTCATTCCCCCTTCTTCAGGGAGTTATTTCTTTTTGACGTAGAGAACGAGGGAGTGGTCGACCAGTTCGTAGCCGTGTTCTTCGGCGAGCTGGTGCTGGCGCTTCTCGATGACCGGATCGACAAACTCGATCACGTCGCCGGACTCCATGCACACCATGTGGTCGTGGTGCTCACCCTTGGCCAGTTCGAACACCGAGTGACCGGTTTCGAAATTGTGGCGGGTGACCAGGCCTGCGGTCTCGAACTGGGTGAGCACCCGGTAGACCGTGGCCAGACCGACATCCTCGCCCGCATCCAGCAGGGCGCGGTAGACGTCTTCCGCGCTCATATGCTGGTCTTCTGGATTTGCGCCCTCGAGGATCTGCAAAATCTTGACCCGGGGGAGCGTGACCTTGAGGCCCGCCTTGCGCAGCTCCTGGTTCTCGGAGGACATGGGTGTATCTCTGTATTCAGTAAAACGGCTGATGTATCATGCCACCCCTTTTCTGGAAGTGAAAGCCGGAGCCCATGTCCGACCTTTTCCCTTATCACGGCCACCGTCAAAACCGGTCACCCGTCCGCGCGCTGGCGCTGCTGACGGCCCTGGTGCTGCCTTTGCTGGCGGGCTGCGGTTCCTGGGGTTTCCCGGGCGTCTACCGGATCAACGTGGAGCAGGGCAATATCGTCACCCAGGAGATGATCGACCAGCTCAAGCCCGGCATGACCCGCCGCCAGGTGCGCTACATCCTCGGCACGCCGCTGGTCGAAGACCCGTTCCACTCTGCCCGCTGGGAATACCTGTACATGCTGCGCAACGGCAATGAGACTCTGCGCGAACAGCGGCTGACGGTGTACTTCGAGGGGGACAAGCTGTCTCACTTCACCAGCAGCCTGCCGCCCAGCGGGCCGGAAACCGAGACCGCCGGCGAACAGGCACCCGCAGAAGAGACCGCGGCGGACTGATCGCCGCTAACGCTCAGGGCTTTTTCAGGGGCTCAGGGCTTTTTCAGGACTTTTCGGCGCGGCGGGCCTTGGCTTCTGCCGCGCGCCGCTTGCGCACTTCCTTGGGGTCGGCGATCAGCTCGCGGTAGATTTCCACCCGGTCCCCCGCCTTCAATACCTGGCTGTCCTTGATGGCCTTGCCGAAAACGCCAAGCTTGGCGCCGGCCAGGTCCAACCCGGGAAAATGCCGCTCCAGGCCGGAGTCGAGCACCACCTGCCGCGCCGTGGTGCCGGGAGACACTTCCAGCATCACAATCTCCTGCTTCTCCGGCAGGGCGTAGGCCACTTCCACCGGAATCTTGTCGGCTTCCGTCATCAGGCGTTCCCAAACAGTTGGCGGGCGCGCTGGTCGACGGCATCGACCAGGGTGGGCGCCAAGCTTTCAAACAGCTTGCCGGCCGCGGCGCCCAACAGGCCACCGCGCAGCTTGAACTGCAGGTCCAGGCTGACCTTGCAGGCCGCCTCTCCCAGCGCCTGGAACTGCCAGCACCCGGCAAAGTGCTCGAAGGGGCCCTCCAGCAGTTCCAGCTCGATCGCGTGCGGGGCCCGGCTGCGGTTGCGGGTCGAAAAACTCTGGCGCACGCCGCCGCGCGCCAGATCCAGGCGCGCTTCCACGAGGTCGCCCTCGCTGCGCAGCACCTCAGCGCCGACACAGCCGTCCATGTACTCGGGGTAGGCCTCGATATCATTCACCAGGGCAAACACGTGCTCCACCGGGAAGGGCATCAGGGCGCTGCGCTCGATTCGGGTCATCGCAACTCACAGGTATTCAACAAGTGCCGTCAACATGATGACGACAATTACCGGTGGCGCAATATAGCGCAAACAGGCGCGCCAGAGAAAAACGAAGTGCTTGCTCTCCCGATACAGCTCCACCCGCAGAATATCGCGACGCACGCGGTAGCCCACCAGCAGCGCCGTCAGCAGGGCCGCCAGCGGCAGCAATACGCAGGTGGTCAGCATCTCCAGGAAGCGAAACAGGTTAAGATCGCCGATCACGTACACGTCCTGCCAGATGTTGAACGACAGCGAGGCCCCCAGCGCCAGAATCCATACCGCACCGCCCAGCAGCATGGCCGCGGCCGGCCGGGCGATGCGCATCCGTTCGGTCACCCAGGCCATGGCAGGCTCTGCCAGCGCCACACCGGAGCCCAGTGCCACTACCGACGTCATCAGAAAGAACAGCGCACCCAGCCACTCGCCCTGGGGCATGTTGCCGAAGGCATAGGGCAAACCGACAAACACCAGGCCCGGCCCCATGGTGGGTTCGAGATTGGTGGCAAACACCAGCGGGAAAATAGCGAGACCCGCCGCCACAGCGATCATGATGTCGAACAGGGCCACAGCAACTACCACCCGGCCGAGGGGAATCTTGTCCGGCGCGTAGGCGCCGAACGCCATACCCACCCCCAGACCGATACCCAGTGTGTAAAAGGCCTGGCCCATGGCAATCAGGATCGAGGTGGCGTCAAAATCGTAGAGGTTGACCGAAAACAGGAAGCTGCCGGCCATCTCCATGTCGCCCTCGGTCAGCGCGAACTCGATCAGCGCACCCAGTGACACCAGCAGTACCGGCCCCACCAGCCAGAACAGAGTACCCAGGCCGCGGTAGATGCCGAGCCCGGACACGCCGAACACCAGGATGATAAAAATGGTCTGCCACTGCACCATGGTGCGCGGCCCCATCAACAGCTCGCTGAATTCGCGCCCGGCGTCCGCCGCACTGGCATCCGCGAACAGCCCCGCCTGCAGTTTTTCGACATAGGCCAGGCCCCAGCCGGCCACCACGCTCAGGTAGGCCAGGACCAGCACGCTGGCAAACCCCGCCAGCCAGGCAATGACGACCCAACCGCGATTGATCTCCGAGCGGCGCGCCGCATACAGCAGGGCCGTTACGGGGTTTCCCCGGCCGTGGCTGCCGAGCAGCAGTTCAGCGATCAGGACGGGCGCTGCCACCAGAAACAGGCATACCAGATAAGCGAGCAGGAACGGCGCCCCGCCCTGCTCGCCGAGCAGGTAGGAGAACCGCCAGAGGTTGCCAAGACCGATGGCAGACGCGGTGAGGGCGAATACAAAGGTCGTGCGGCTGCCCCAGACGCCGGTAGTGGAGCGCAGTGCGATGCTCATGCCCCGATTCTCCTGCAAACTCCGCGAGCGGGGCAATGTGACAATGCCCTAAAAATCTGCATACTGCGCGCCATGAGCAAGAAGAAGCCCAAGGTGGCTGACAACACGATCGCGCTGAACAAGCGCGCCCGCTTTGATTACCACATCGACGAGACCTTTGAAGCCGGCATCGCCCTGACGGGTTGGGAGGTGAAGAGTCTGCGCGCCGGTAAAGTACAGATTACCGACACCTACGTGTTGGTGAGGAACGGTGAGGCCTTCCTGGTAGGCGCCTCGATCACCCCGCTGGATACGGTCTCGACCCACTTCGTTGCCGACCCCACCCGCACCCGCAAGCTGCTGCTGCACAAAAAGGAGCTGGCCAAGCTGGTGGCGGCTACCCAGCAAAAGGGCATGACCTGTGTGTGCACCGCGCTGTACTGGAAAGGCCACCTGGTCAAGGCAAAGATCGGCCTGGCCCGCGGCAAACAGAGCCACGACAAGCGCCAGGACCAGCGCGACCGCGACTGGGACCGCCAGAAACAGCGCGTGCTGCGCGAAAACGTCAAGCAATAGACGGCCTCTGGATAAAGCGCCTGCGGCTTCACGCAAGCGCGTGAGGCCTCAAAGAAAAGCCCGCAGGGTAATCGATACCCCGATCAACAGGCAGGTGATCACCGCGACACGTCGGTAATGGGCGCTGCCGTGGGCCTCGAACAGCCGGTAGCCCAGCCGGTCGCCGGCAAACATGGCCGGGTACACCGCCAGTGCCAGGCCCAGTGACTGCCAGGACAGGAAACCGAGCCAGGCAAATCCCGCCAGCGCCAGCAGGGCCGAGCAGGAGAAGAAACCGATCATGAAAGCCCGGGCGCGCGCCGGCTCGCTCAGCGTTGCCATGGCATAGATGATGACCGGCGGCCCCGGCACCGCGAAGGCACCGTTCAGCACGCCACTGGCGAAGCCGGTGATAGCTCGCACCCCGCCGCGTACCGGCACCGGCCGGGGATGATAACGCGCCAGCACCAGGCTGGCGGCGATAGTCACCAGCCCCAGCACCAGCCGGAACTGATCGGCCTGCATCTGCCTAAGCAGCACGGCGCCCAATAAGGTTCCTGGTACGGCCGCTACGAACACCGGCCACTGCCGGCGCTCCAGCGCCCCGAAGTATTGCGGCGCCGTCTGCACCCCCAGCACCAGGGCCAGTGAGGCACTCAAAACCACGGCCTGGGAGGGCAGCAACACCAGGGCGTAGACCGGCACCGCCGCCAGCGCAAAACCAAAGCCGGTGAAGGCGCGCAGCACGGCCGCCACCACGGTGGCAATCCACAGCAGCAGCAGGGACGGAACGGGCACACCCAACAGGGCCTGAATATCCACTACCCGGCGCCTCCGCTGTCTATGGGCGTTTTGTCCAACTGCGCTGCCGGGCAGGCACGTGGGAGGCACAATCCGCCCCTTGCCTGCATTCGTATCGATGACATGCGCGCACTATACCTGTTCAGAAACGATCTTCGACTGGCCGACAATCCCGGCCTGCTGGCTCACGCCGACGGCGAGGCCTTGCTGTGCGTGTACTGTTGGCCCGCCACACCCGCCTGGTGCAACCTCACCGGCATAGGCGAGCAGCGCGACCGCTTCCTGCGCGAAACCTTGCGCGCGCTGCAGGAGGAACTGGAGGCCCTGGGCCAAGGCCTGCTGGTACTGCACACCGACCCGCGCACCGCCATTCCGCAGCTGGTGGAGATGTTCGATATCGACCGGGTCGGCATCGGTGGCGCGCCCGGCCACTACGAGGACCGGCAGCTCAAGGCCCTGCGGGAGCGCCTTGACGTTCCCCTTACGCTTTACGACAACACCACCCTCTACGACGCAGACCAACTGCCCGGCGGGCTCGATAAACTGGCCAAGCAGTTCACGCCGTTCCGTCGCGCGGTAGAAGACCTGCCTGTCGCCACCCCGCTGGAACAAGCCGCCACCCTGCCGCCGCCCCCCGAGGGCGCCCAATTCCGCGCCGTTACCTCAAGCTCCGTCAAGCCACACCCGGCCTTCCCGCTGCGCGGTGGCAGCGCGGAAGCGCAGCGCCGGCTGCGGCAGTGGATGTTCGAGCGCAAACGGGTGCAGGAATACAAATTCACCCGCAACTATCTGGACGGCCTGGATGGCTCCAGCGTGTTGTCACCCTGGCTCGCCAGCGGCGCCCTGTCGCCGCGCCAGGCCGCGTTTGCCCTGTTCAAGTACGAGGATGCCGAGGGTCGCAACGAGTCCACCGAGCATCTGTTTATGGAGCTGCTGTGGCGGGAGTTCTTTCAATGGCGCGCCCGGGTCGATGGTGCGCGGCTGTTCCACCCCGGCGGCTTACGCAAGAAAAAGCAGCTCAGAACCTTCGAGGCGCGGGACTTTGCGCGCTGGTGCCAGGGCGATACCGACAGCCCACTGGTGAACGCGTTGATGCACCAACTTACCGCCACCGGCTGGATGAGCAACCGCGGCCGGCAGATTGCCGCCAGCTACCTCATCAACGAGCTGAACCACGACTGGCGCTACGGTGCGGCCTTCTTCGAAAAGCACCTGGTGGATTACGACGTGGGGAGCAACTACGGTAACTGGCAGTATATTGCCGGGGTAGGCACCGACCCCCGTGGCGGGCGGCACTTCAACATCGACAAGCAGGCCAGCCAGTACGACCCGGACGGCAGCTTCACCGCCAAGTGGGACGGTCAACGAGTAGTGCAGCCGCGCTACATCAACGACGCCGCCGACTGGCCCATCGAACAATCCTGAATGCCCCGGCAGCCGCGCAAGGCCGACCTACCCGAGAAAATTTGCCCGGTCTGCGACCGGCCCTTCCGCTGGCGTGCCAAGTGGAAGAAGAACTGGAAGTCGGTCGTTTACTGCTCCGAGCGCTGCCGGCGTCAGCGCAACAAACGCTAGCTACCAGGGGATTTCCGCGCCGTCCCAGGCGAAGAACTTGCCGCTGTCACCGCTCCCCCGTGCCTCCAGGACGCCCAACAGCGCCTCGGCACTTTCCACCGGCTGCAACACACGCTTTTGGTAGTTGGGAGGGGTGTAGGGTTCCGACAGGTCGGTGGCGACGGTGCCCGGGTGCAGGGCGATGACCGCGCAGTGCTTGTGGCTCACCCGCCACTCCCGCGCCAGGGTGCGCAGCAACATATTGTGGGCCGCCTTGCTGGCCCGGTAGCTGTACCAGCCGCCCATATCGTTGTCGGCTATCGAACCCACCCGGGCAGAGATGGATGCCAATAGCGAGGGCTTGCTGTGGCGCAGCAGCGGCGCCAGCGCGGCGGCCAGCTGCGGCAGGAACCAGGCGTTCACCGCCGACAGCTTGTGCAGGGCTGCCGGGCTCACATCCTTGAGGCGCTTCTCGGGCTTGAACTGTTCATCGTGCAACATGCCCACGGCGTTAAAGACCAGGTGCAGCTCGTCGCAGTCCGCAGCGATCTGTTCGGCCGCGGCGCTAAGGCTGCTGGGGTCTTCGGCATCGACCGCGAGGCTTACAAAGCGCGGGTCGTCGAGCTGGCAGCGGCCGCTGCGCTGCAGCAAAAACAGTTTTTCCACCGGATAGTGGGCCAACAGTCGCTCGGCTACAGCGCGGCCAATCCCGCCACCGCCGGCTACCACCACGTTCAAACCCTGCTGTTGTAGCGCAGTACTCACGCGGAGTTCCCTATCGTTTCGTCGATGACCTTATCCGCCCACTTGAGAATGGCGGCCTTGTCGTCGCTGCTGCGCTTTTTCCAGTTGTTGAGCACCAGGCCCATGCGGCCGTTGCCTTCCAGCTTCTTGAAGTGACGGTCGATAAAGCGCCAGTACAGCGCGTTGTAGGGGCAGGCGCCGTCGCCGGTGGTCTTGCTGGGGGAGTAGCGACACTCGTTACAGTGATTGCCCTGCTTCTGGATGTACTTGCCGCTGGCGGCATAGGGCTTGCTGGCCATCATGCCGCCATCAGCGTGCAGGGCCATGCCCAGGGTGTTGGGAAGCTCCACCCACTCGAAGGCATCCACGTACACCGCCAGGTACCAGTCACACACCTCTTCCACATCCAGCCCCGCCAGCAGCGCGAAATTGCCGATCACCATCAACCGCTGGATGTGGTGGCCGTAGCCCAGGTCCAGGCTCTGCTTGATGGCCTGGGACAGGCAGCGCATGTCGGTCTCGCCGGTCCAGAACCAGTCGGGCAGCGCGCGCTGGGCCTGAAAATGGTTCTTGTGCTTGTAGTCGGGCATGAAGCGCCAGTACACGCCGCGAATGTATTCGCGCCAGCCGAGCACCTGGCGAATAAAGCCTTCGGCGGCGGCCAGCTCGCAGCGGCCGTCGCGCCAGGCCTGCTCCACCTGCTGGCACACCGCCAGCGGTTCCAGCAGGCCGACATTGATGTACATGGACACCAGGCTGTGGAACAGCCAGGGTGACTCCTCCGCCAGGGCGTCCTGGTAGGTGCCGAAGTTGCCCAGGCCGTGCTCGCAAAACCAGTTCAATGCGGCCTGGGCCTGGGCCGCGGTGACACCGTAGTTGAACTGCTCGAGATCGCCGGGATTGTCGGGGAACTCCTCCTCCACCAGCTTCAGCACCTGGCGGGTGATCTCGTCCTGTTTCATCTCGGGACGGTCGGGAATGTCGACCTGGCTGCGCCAGCCCTTGCGGTTCTCCTGGTCGTAGTTCCACTTGTCGCCGCAGGGCTTGCCGTCGTCTTCCAGCAGCACGCCGTAGCGCTTGCGCATGCCGCGGTAGAAGTATTCCATGCGCAGGCTCTTGTAACCGTCGGCCCACTCGTTGAACTCGTCGATGCTGCACAGGAAGCGGCTGTCGGGCAGGATCTCCACCGCGATACCGTATGCGTTGCTCCACTGCTCCATAGACTTGCGCAGGCGCTGCTCGCCGGGCTCGCAGACCAGCAATGAGGCATAGTTGGCGCGGCTGAGTTCCGCCTCCCTCGGCAAAGCGGTGGAGGC
>JANQGK010000192.1 GCA_028277365.1 Halieaceae bacterium
CCCTCCGGGATGCCCAACATGCTGACCTTGCCGCCGTGGCACATATTGGCCAGCAGGTCGCGCAGGGCCTGGGGGTTGCCGGACATCTCCAGGCCTACATCAAAACCCTCGGCCATGCCCAGGGCGTGCTTGGCGTCTTCAATCTTCTCCTTCGACACATCCACCGTGTGGGTGGCTCCCAGGCGGCGGGCCAGGGCCAGGCGCTCCGGATTCACATCGGTAATCACCACGTGGCGGGCGCCGGCGTGACGGCAGACGGCGGCTGCCATGGCGCCGATGGGCCCGGCACCCGTGATCAGCACGTCCTCGCCCAGCAGATCCCACTGCAGGGCCGTGTGCACGGCATTGCCGAGCGGGTCGAACAGGCTGGCCACATCCAGGTCTATGCCCGAACGGTGTTCCCAGACGTTGGACATGGGCAGTGCGATGTACTCGGCAAAGGCGCCGGGGCTGTTCACGCCGATACCGCTGGTGTCATTGCAGAGATGGCGGCGGCCGGCCATGCAGTTGCGGCAGCGGCCGCACACCAGGTGACCCTCGCCGGAGACGATCTGCCCAGGGTGCCAGTCGTTGACGTTGGAGCCCACTTCAACGATTTCGCCGACAAACTCGTGGCCCACCACCATGGGCACCGGGATAGTCTTCTGGGCCCAGGCATCCCAGTTATAGATATGCATATCGGTGCCGCAGATGGCGGTGCGTTTCACCTTGACCAGCACATCGTTGATGCCCAGGGCCGGCTCCGGCACATCCTCCAGCCAGATACCGGGCTCAGCATGCTTTTTTACCAATGCTTTCATAGAGTTACCCTATCTTTCTCAACAGCCTTTCGCTGGAGAAAAATTCACTATGGTAGAGAGAACTCCGGCATACTAGAATTTCGACATCCCAATTGCAAGAATCTTCTCCACTATAGTGGAATGCGAGGACCAGCATGAACACCGAATCCACCCGGCCCAGGGCCGAGGAAGACGCCGCCAGTCAGGCCCTGTGCCTGCGCGTGACCGAGCTGCGCAAGAAGCACAAACTGACCCTGGAGCAGCTCGCCGCCACCTCCGGCGTGAGCCGCTCGATGCTCAGCCAGATCGAGCGTGGCAAGGCCAACCCCACCCTCGCGGTTACGTTCAGAATAGCGCAGGCCTTCGGCATTACCATCGGCGAACTGGTGGACCAGCCCTGGGCCGCACCCACCATTGAGGTGGTGCATGGCGACGACCCCAACATGTTGTTCCGCAACGACGACGAGTGTCACATCCGCACCCTCTCCCCCTTGCACATGGAGCGCAACATCGAGTTCTATGAGATTCGCCTGGCGCCTGGCGCCGAACTGGCCAGCGCCGCCCACTACGAGGGCACCCGCGAACTGCTCACCGTGAGCAAGGGCCAGGCCCGGGTAGATGCGGGCGACAGCAGCCGCGAGGTGGCGGCCGGAGACTCCGCCCACTATCGCGCCGACCTGCCCCACTGCATCGCCAACACCGGCGAGGAGGAACTGCACGTGTACCTGGTCGTCACCAGCCAATGAGCTACCTGAGACCCCTGCGAGGGTTGACGTCATTCCCGCGCAGGCGGGCGGGCCGTGCGGGGAGTTTCGTCACCCTCCTGCTTTGCCTGTGCCTCGCCGCCTGCGGCGACGCCGACCGTTACCAACCTCTTCCCCCGGGCAGCCTGGTGCTGGCCTTCGGCGACAGCGTCACCTACGGCACCGGCGCCGCTACGGGCGAGGACTATCCCAGCTATCTCTGGAAGCTGACCGGCTGGGGCGTGGTCAACGCCGGCATTCCCGGCGACCGGACCAACACCGCCCGCGGGCGTCTGCCGGCCCTGCTGCGATTGCATAAGCCCGACCTGGTCATTATCGAACTGGGAGGCAACGACTTCCTGCGCAAGCGACCCGAGCGCCAGGTGAAGGACGATCTGAAAGTTATGATCCGCGCCAGCCAGGAGAGCGGTGCAGTGACGGCGCTGGTCGCCGTACCGAGGCTGTCTCTGCTGCGGGCCAGCACCGGCACGCTGAAGGACTCCGATATCTACGCCGAACTCGCCGAGGAGACCGGCGCCATCCTGATACCCGACGTGTTCTCCAATGTTCTTTCAGACGACACCCTCAAGGCCGATGAGATCCATCCCAACGGGCCCGGCTACCAGGTACTGGCCCAGGGCATTGCAGATCGGCTGGCCGAGCACGGCTTGTTAAACCGCTAGCGGGGGTCGTCAAACGGCCACCGTGCTATGGTCGCCGCACAATAAAAACACCATCCGGCTATGAAGAAGATCTTGCTCACGCTGGCGTTACTATTCGCGGCCGTGGCCGCCGCCCTGCTCTGGCTACCTACGCGTGCCTTGCTGGTGGCCTATACCTTGCCCGACTACCCGGACTGGCCCGCGCCTCAGGCCAGGCTGAGTGTGGGTGACCGGGGCAGAATCTACTTCCCCACTCGCAGTCCCTACGACCTGGAGCGCGTGCTGTCAGATCCTGAGAGTGCGCCCGCTACCACCGGGCTCGGCTACCTCAGCCATCCGAAGCAGGCTCCCGGTCCGGTCGCTGCCATGGTGATTCTGCCGGGCAGCGGCGGCATCCAGCCCGGTCGCGAACACGAGTATGCCGAGTGGCTCAACGCGCGCGGGATCGCTGCCTTTGTGGTGGAGTACTACGAGCCTCGCGGCTTCGGCCGGGACTCCAGCTACACGATTCGCACCTCGGCAGTCACCGAATTCGACCTGGTCGCTGATGCCTACGCCGCACTGCGATTGCTGGCCAGCAGCCCACTGATCGACGCGCAGCGCATTGGCGTAATGGGATTTTCCTACGGCGGCATGGCGGCAAGGCTCGCCATGGACAGCCGCATTCAGCAGGCGCTGGCTGGGGACGTGGCGCCTTTTGCACTGCATATCGACGTGTACGGACCCTGCTACCAGGATCTTAAATCCCCCGCCGTCACCGGCGCCCCGATCCTCACCCTGCGCGGCAGCGAGGACGCCTCTAACGACCTGCCCGCTTGCGAGCGCCGCGAGCAGGAACTGCGGGAACTGGATACCGAGGTGACCGCCATCGTCTATGAGGGCGCCGGCCACGCCTGGGAAAACGACAGTCCCCGCGGTCTCAAGGAAGATGCCCCCTATCTGTCTGGCTGCGAAGTGATCTACGACCAGCGCGGGCGCCCCTTCCTGAACGGCGAACCGCTGAACAGCTACGCCGCCGGCGCCACACTGGCGACGCGGGTGGCAGCCCGCTTCAGCAGCGGGCTCAAGTTCCAGGACTGTGTCGGCTACGGTTACATTGTCGGCCGGGACGAGACTACTCGCGCGCAGGCGTTTGCCGATGTCGAGGCGTTTCTGGCGCGCAATGGATTCTAGGGGCCTGGCCCACTCCGCACACAGTTATCTTTAGCTGTACATCCAACTTGATTATCCCTGCGTACCTAACCGAAAATTAGTTAATAAATTAACTACTTTGCTGAAAGCGCGAGAGCGGTAATGAGAGAGCAACCCCATGCAACAGGCCGAAGCCCACGTGCGCGTCTGGAGACAGCGTCCTGGTTTGCCGTGGTCAAAGCCTACCTGGAGTGCAGCAAGCGCTACACGCAAATGCTGGAGCATTTTGACCTGACCGTTGCCCAATACGACGTGTTGCGAGCCATCGAAAGCCTCGATACCGCTGCCGTACCCAAACTTATTGCGGAACGGCTGGTGGTGTCTCGAGCCAATATCACCGGCGTGCTGCGCCGCCTGGAAGAGCGCGGTCTTGTGAGGCTGACAACACATCGCGAAGACGCACGCTCAGTCGTCTGTACGCTGACCCGGCGGGGCCGATCACTGACCGCGCGTGCACACGCCGCCGCCGACCGCTTTGTGCGCGCTCAGCTCAAACCGTTCGACGATCAGAGTCTGCACCAGGTAGAAGCCTGGATGCGTGATATGCACGAGCATCTGCAAACACTGGACCCGGAACAACTGGCCAAGCCGAACGCGTAAATCGATCATTCCTTGAAGAGAGACCTTGTTATGAGATCCTCCCCAGACTCCCCTGCCCCACCCAAGCGCAGCCTGTTGCTGCTGGAATCCCGCGCCGCCCTGGATGTGGCCCGCATGTTGGCCCCGTTGGCAGCGTCGAGCATTCGCCCCGCGCCTCGACGCGAAGACACGCTGGCGATCGTGGTACCCGGGTTCGGCTCAGGGGATCGCTACACCCTCCCTTTGCGTCAATACCTGAAACGCCAGGGCTTTCTGGCGGAGGGGTGGGGGCTGGGCACCAACCTGGCAGGCACCAATCTCGAGCACACTCAGGACGATCTCTCGGAACGCTGGGACTTCAACCGCCGTGAAGACTACCGCGGCGAAGCCGGTGTGCCCTACCTGGTAGATCGATTCTACGAGCGCGTCAAACAACGGCATCTGGAAACAGGCCTGAAGATTGTGCTTGTGGGTTGGAGCCTGGGTGGCTACATCGCCAGGGAGACGGCTCGCGATATGCCGGACATCGTTAAGCGCGTTGTCACCATGGGCTCGCCCACCGTGGGTGGCCCAAAGTACACGGCCGCTGCCGCCTTTTTCGATAAGCGCGGCATGGATCTCGACTGGATTGAGGAAGAAATTGCCCGCCGCGAAGCCCAGCCGATCTGCCAACCCATCACCGCCATCGTGAGCAAGACTGATGCCATCGTCGACTGGAACGCGGCCATCGATCGCTACAGCCCTAACGTGAACCACATTGAGGTGGATGCCGCGCACCTGGGGATGGGCTTCAATCCGGAAATCTGGTCACACGTGCTTGCTGCGCTGTCGGCGGAGTGCTGATACCAACAGCACTGCCAGCAACCAGGTTTAGCTGCCTTTGGGGTGTTCGATCGCGTGGCGGACGACGTCACTGACCGCCGCTTCAGGAATCGCATCGCGCTCGCGAAAATTGATACACCCCTTACCCGTCTTAATACCGGGATGCTGCTGCTTGAAGCGCGCCAGGTGTTCAGCGCTGCAAGTGTACAAGGACACGTAGTTTTTCTGGTTGGCAATCGCGACCCAACCCTCGCCAACCGTATAGGTGGGCATCTTGTAGCGCATGTCTACCACTGCATCCGGAAACAGGCCCGTGACCAATGAATGCAGTGTCGAGACCTTGTCCCGCCGGTCCGCTGGCACGGCATCCAGATAGGCTTCTACTTCGCTATCCATTGCGGCCTCCCTCAAGAACGGGCTCTGACCCCTTTATCTAGACCAGCAACAAACTGAGTAAGCTGTCCTGGGGATTCGCTGACCCCAATAACTCAATAGCCAGGACCTCGCTTATTCTTTTTCCCAGCAGAACGAACGGTTTTCTTTAGCATAGACACTTTCAACCAGATCAAGATCTCGCCCGTCAGGTCTTAACCGAAAAACAGCTGTAACCTCCACCAACATGTTTTCACAGGAAACTATTAGCTTTCCAGAACCAGTACGGTCGCGAACAAATACGCTGGACGACTTGTCATCAGCTTCGAAGGCACTTTTCGTTGGCCACAGCCTATATCCGTCAAACCAGCCCGTAACTCTTACCAGCTGCCCATCGAATTTTTGAGGCAGCACTAACAGTTCGTAAACCGAAACGTACTGCGGCGCTCCACCTGATGCAGAGGCGCAACCGACAAGAATCGAAACGAGGAAAAAAAATCGACACATGTAAACTCCTATCTCCATCGAATTGGCTCGTCGCCTGAATCTTCTGATTGTGGCAGGAATACCCACGTACCCCTTTGCTTAGGATTAGTAGATGTCAAGATCACCGGTGCGTCGTAGCCAGTTGCTAACTCCTGCCAATGCTCTTCGCGTCTAAACAACCCGCTGTCTCCTCCAAATCGCGGTAAGGCGATAACCAATGCCTTAAGCTCGCGACCATCAGGATCGTTTATGCCCTCAGCTCCTCCCGCGCCCGCGATTTTTATCTGGCGGCCTTCAGGGATAAGTCTATTGGGTGAAGCATTGGGGGCGTCGCTTAACCCATAGCTACCTGCTTCAGCGTCATACCATACGGCTATACCGTAAGTGCCGTCTTCTTGCCTGGCAATGTTCCGAGTGTTGGCAACTTGAGTAAGCGCAAATTCTACAAAAGCTTCATCCTGAAACTGCTCCGGAAGTCCACCGCCAAAAGATGCGCTGCTACTCCCAATTACAGCAGCTTCGATATACGGCTCTCCAGTCTGTTGATCGATAGCTCTCGGATATACACGCGGCAGAATTGTAGGAAGCGGGGGAAACATGTCCCAAGTTATGCTCTTCCCGCACTCAGGGGCGAAAAGGCAGTAGTCTGCTGGCATTTCAAATAGCCCTGGATCCATAGCTAGCCCGGGATCGACGGTTAGTACCCGAAAGAGATACCGAAATAGATATCCACTTGGATCATTTCTAGCCAGGGGATTGTTCATGACGTAGCTATAACGGTTATAGTTTTGCGTTTGATCTAGCTCTTGAACTATCACATCCCCCTGCTGGAACCTCCCCACCCTCGGGTCATACGTCCGCCCGTTCATGTGAATGAGACCCACCTCATCCAACATCTCGTGTTCGGTGTACCCACGCGGCGTCACGGCTAACAGAGCCACGATGGAGGTTGGT
>JANQGK010000053.1 GCA_028277365.1 Halieaceae bacterium
TGCTAGATCGCTGCTAGGTGGTCTGGGGATCGCCGTCGCGGCTGTCCGGGTCGAAGTTGTAGGCGCCGATCTCAAAGCCCTCCGGCACCTGTTCGCGCACCTGCTGGATGCGCCGGTACAGGTTCCCGTGGGCGCTGCCCATCAGCGCATCGCGGATCATGTCGTCCTCGTCACAGCTCTCGGCGGAGCGCAGCAGGCGTTCGAAACTGTGCTCGAAGTTGGTGGTGTGGCGGGTACGGATCTCGGTGCCGAAAAACAGCTTGAAGCGGTACTGGAGGGTGCTGACGGTGCTGACGCGCAGCAATTCGCGGGAAAAAGCCTCGGGGTCGTCCCGGCCCACCACCATCCACAGGTTGGCGAGCCGCTCAGGGGGTACCTTTTCCTCGTTGGCATCGGCCAGCTGGCTTGATAGATAAAGCAGGCCCACCACGTAGCCGAGCTGGGTGCGCACCAGTTCGGCGAGCTTCAGGTAGGATTCCCGACGCTGGTGCAGTTCGGCCCGCTGTGTGGCCTCGGCCTGCACCGTGGCCTGCTCCGCCGAGCGCTGGATTTCGACGAACTGCATTTTCATAGCCTCGGTGTTCTGCCGCAGCTCCTTTTTCTGCAGGAAGTAGCCGATCACCAGCCACAGGAAGGCCAGCGGCGCGAAGGCGCCCTCCAGGAAACTGCCCATGCGCTCCACCTGCAGGGTCACAAAGGCGGGCCAGCCCACCTCGGAGTCAATATACAGCGCCATCAGAATCAAGTAGATGACGGTGACCGCAAGCCCACCCAGCACCCGCCAGTCCTGGTCGTAGGGCGAGCGATAGCCGGCGGGCACCATTTTGGGTAGGCCGGCACTGTCAAAGACGACTTCTTTCTGGTTTGACGTCGTATTTGCTGGAGTACTCCGGGTCGTAGACCCGGAACGGTGGTTTGCCTCTGGAGGCATTGGCGGTCTGTCCTGGCTGTATCTCGTCGCAGTTTAGCAACAGGCCCAGTACGGGGCGACCCGGTCGGCCCGCGCAGGCTGCGAGCGCAGGGTCAGCCCGGTGGCTCGCCGGTGGTCTTGACGGCCACCAGGAAAGTGGCCTTGCGGGATGTGGGCTGAAACCGATAGTCGATGCGGAACCCGGCGGCCTCGATACGGGATTCCAGGTGCGAGCGCTTGAACATGCTGACCCTGGGGAACAGTCCCAGTGCGCGGCCCAGGGGGCCCACAAAGCGGAACCAGCCATAGCCATCACTCATGCACATGGTGCTGGAGGCGAAGATACCACCCGGGCGCAGTAATCGGTGCACGTGGGCGAGGGTGGCGTCGAGATCCTTCACCAGGTGCAGGATGCTCATGCCGAGGATCACGTCGAAGCGCGCCTCGCCCGGAATATCCTCGATGGCCGCCTGCTGGAACTCCAGGTTGGCCTGACCCGCGGTCCTGTCACGGGCGATGGCCAGCATGGTGCTGGAAATATCCGTGGCCAGGTAGTGGGCCACGTGGGGCGCGTGCTCGATGGCCGTGCTGCCGGTCCCGCAGCCGAACTCGAATACCTGCGACTGCGGCGTGAAGTGCTGGCGGGTTACCGCCAGCTTGTGCCGATAGGACGCCTGGTCGGCAACCGGCGACTTCGCGTAGCGCGTGGCGATACGGTCCCAGAAGGCGCTGGGATGACTCATGCTGCTTCTCTCCTGGTCAGACGGATTCAGTCTACAGTCCGGCCGTGGCAGAACGGGGCGCCGACGCGACCAGCCGACGGAATGCTGCGATTGACGGTGTTATTGAGAGTGCCATAAAGAGTGCGCCCACATGGTGAACGGTTGCATGCTGGCCTGCGTTGGTTACAGTGTTCGAAACAGATTCGGAGAAAGCAATGCCGACAGCATTGGTAACAGGTGTCAACCGCGGTCTCGGCCTCGAGTTCATCAAGCAGTATTCCCAGGCCGGCTGGGATGTGATCGGGACCTGTCGCGACCTCGGCTCCGCGGTGGAGGCCAGCGGGCTGGCAGATGTGGCGAGCAATATCGAGCTCTATCCGCTGGAGGTGACCAGCGCCGAGGCTATCGCCGGTCTCGCTGAGACCCTGAAAGATCGCCCGGTCGATCACCTGGTGTTGAACGCCGGCGTGATGGCCGAACAGGCGCAGGTGCTTGGGGAGCTCGACCAGGAGGATTTCGTGCGCGCGATGAGCGTGAACACGGTCAGCCCGGCCCTTTTGATCCAGGCCTTCCGGCCCCACGTGGCGGCTAGCGAGAAAAAGCTGATCGTCGGCATGAGCAGCATACTCGGCAGCATCGCGGGTAACAGTGATGGCGGACTGTACAGTTACCGGGCTTCCAAGGCAGCGCTCAATGCCGTGGTGAAATCCGCGGCGAGCGACCTCGCCGGCGATGGCATCACCGTGATTGCTATGCACCCGGGCTGGGTGCAGACCGATATGGGTGGGGAGGCTGCGACTATCACCACCGGGGTTTCCGTCAGCGGCATGCTCAAGGTGTTTGACGGCATGACAACCGCCGATGGCGGCCGCTTTCTCACCTATGACGGCAGTGAACTGCCCTGGTAGTCCACGGGCCTTAACGCGGGATAGCGCGCCTAATGATTGGAAGGTAAGAAGGGGCTTTATATGTCCCGGTGGAATTAGTCCCGCAGCAGGTCCCGGGCCACTACCCAACGGTGGATTTCGGTGGGGCCGTCGTAAATGCGCATCAGTCGCACTTCGCTGGCCATCTGCTGCAGCGGCAGTTCTTTGGTCATGCCCATGGCGCCATAGGCCTGCATGGTCCGGTCAACCACCTGCCAGGCCATCTCCGTCGCGTGGGCCTTGAGCATAGAGATGTCACGGCGCACCGAAGCACCCCGATCCAGTTTCCAGGCCGT
>JANQGK010000288.1 GCA_028277365.1 Halieaceae bacterium
CGCCCAGCCGGTTGGCACTGCTTTTGAGCTGGCGCCGCAGCTGTGCCGCCCGGCGCTTGACCTTGAGCCCGCCGGGCATGATGCCCTCCTCCCGGCAGCCCTTCTCGATACAGGCATTCATCACCTGCCACAGCTCCAACAGCCGGGCGCGCACCTCTGCTTCCGGGCGCCAGGCCTTCTCGTTCTGCAGCATCAGGCTTGAGATCGACAGACCGGAGTTGCCACACTGCTCCAACAGCTCCGCCGCGGTGGTGAAGGGCCAGGGCAACCGGGTGGGATCTTCCACCAGCGGGGTGTCCTCGGTGGCGGACTCGTCGACCACGAAGCCGCCACCCACCGAATAGAACACCTTGCTCAACAGTACCTGACCACTGCCGTCGAGGGCGGTGAAGCGCATACCATTGGCGTGGTAAGGCAGCGCCTCCTCGCGGTGCATCACCAGGTCATTACGGTGGTCGAAGGCAATCTCGTGGCGCCCCAGCAACTGAAGCCGGCCGCCCTCGCGCACCGCTTCCACCCGGGCCGGGATGCTGTCCACATCGACAGCTTCCGGAGTGTCTCCTTCGAGGCCCAGCACGACGGCCTTGGGCGAGCCGTGGCCGCGGCCGGTGGCACCCAGTGAGCCGTACAGCTCCGCCTTCACCGTGACGGCCCGCGTCAACGCGCCTTCGGCCTCCAGCGCCAGCGCGAACTCCCGCGCGGCCTTCATGGGCCCCACGGTATGGGAACTGGAGGGGCCGATACCCACCTTGAAGAGATCAAACACGCTGATCGACACTGCCGGGTCTTCCTGTCGTCATGGCTGGCGATAGTCTAGCCTAGAAATATATGAGCACGGTCAACAATACGGCGTAGCGCGGAATGTCCATCCGCATCAAGCAGATGCTGATCATGCTGACGATCGCGCTGCTGCCGGTGTTGGCGTCCGGGGTGCTGTCACAGCGCAAGATCGACACCATGGCCCGCGACATCGAGGCCACCGCCCGCTTCCAGGAAATGAAACGCGAGCGTCATTACCTGCGGGAAAAGGTGGCTGACCTGGGCACCAGCTTGCGACTGGTAGCGCGGCTGACCGAGCAACTGCTGGCCCAGCAACAGCGCCTGCTGCAAGGCGCTCTGGCTGCCGCCCCTACCGGAGCGGCGCCAGATCTAACGAAAGTGGCAGGCGGCCGACCCGCCTACCGGCTGACCGATTCCGACTGCGGCCAGGCCTGTAGCGACGACCTGAAGCGCCTGGCCGGCGCCGGACCGGCCTTCACGGGTATTCACTCCGACACCGCCGGCTTCAGCCTCTGGCACTACGCCGGGCTTGAGACCGGTGTGCACATGGTGTTTCCCGGCCACGGCAACTACCCGGCGGACTTTGACCCCCGGCAGCGCCCCTGGTATCGCGCCGCCGTGGAACAGGGCGGCGGCTGGTTGCCGCTGACCATCGACGCCTCGACCCGTCAGCCGGTACTGACCGCCGCCGCGCCGCTCCGCACCCGAGACGGCCGTCTGCTGGGCGCCACCGCCATCGACCTGCCACTGGGCAAGCTGTTGTCCTTTACCAGCGAATCGGCGCCCTGGCTTGATGTGGCCCATCTGGCACTACTGAGATTAAATGCCGAAGGCGGGCTTGAGTTCGTCGCCCGCAAGCAGGCGCCGGACGCCGACCGGGACTGGCGCCAGCCGGCCCGTGCCGAGGCCTTCAACGCGCTGACACCGGAAAACCTTCTCCGTGTGCTCAGCCTCGAGCGCGGTGACAGCCTGTTGCTGGACAACATCGTCATGGACGGCGAAACCTGGAACCTCGCTATCACGTCCCTGACCCAGCCCGACGAGTCGCAGGGTCAGCGCAACTGGCTGGCACTGTTCGCCCCCTATAGCGCCACGGAAGCCGCGGTGCAGGCCGCCGTCGGCGTCATCAAGGAAGCCCGCATTGCTTCCCTCAAGGAGCACCTCTACATGGCGGTGGCCCTGGCGCTGATTGCGGCGCTGATTGCGCTGTATGCCGCCCACCGTATCACTATGCCACTGGTGCGTATGAGCGCTACCGCCCGGGATCTCGCCCGGGGCCGGCTGCACAGCCGCACCGGCCTGCGGCGCCGCGACGAGATCGGCAGTCTCTCCAGAAGCATCGACCGCATGGCCGACAGCATCGAGCACCTGCAGTTGGAGCAGGAGCAGGCCTACCGTGACATGATCATGAGCCTGCACCGGGCGCTGGAGAAAAAGGATACTTATACCGCCGGCCACTCCGGCCGGGTGACCCGCACCTCGCTGAAGCTCGGGCAGCGCATTGGCCTGGATGCCGACACCCTGGAAATCCTGCGCTTTGGCGCCCTTACCCACGACCTCGGCAAGATCGGCATCGCCGACGCCATCCTCAATAAACCGGCGCCGCTGGAGGGCAAAGAGATCGACATCATGCGCCAGCACCCGACCTTCTCGAAGACCATCATGAAGCCCCTGGTGCGCTTCAAGGAATACGCCGAGATCGCCGGCAGCCACCACGAACACTGGGACGGCAGCGGTTACCCGGCGGGGTTGAAGGGTGAGGAGATTCACCTGCTGGCGCGCATCGTGGCGATCGCCGACGCCTGGGATTCCATGATCGGTGATCGGGTCTACCGTAAGGGCATGGCGGTGAAAGACGCGCTGGCCATCCTCGAGCGGGAGCGGCACAGCGGCCAGTTCGACCCGGAGCTGCTGTCCGTCTTTATCACCATGATGCGCCAGGAATATCCTGCCGACCCCGCCGCCACTGCCAGTATGATGAAACCCTGAAGGAAACAGGAGACCTGTTATGACATCGACAGCACGTGCAGGGCTCGGCATCGCCGCAGCACTGCTATTCACGGCCTGCGCGGGCAACCCGCAGTCAGCGGAGGAAGCGGAGCCAAACCCCCTGTTGGACATTACCCAGTACGACCCCGACGCCGGCGAGAACTGCATCCAGATCGCCCATATACGCTCCAGCCGGGTGCTCGACAGCCAGACCATCGAGTTCAAGCTGACCGGTAAGCGCACCTACCTCAACGTCCTGCCACAGAAGTGTCCGGGACTGCGCAAAAACCAGCCCTTTGCGTACCGGACCTCTCAGAGCGTGCTCTGCAATGTCGACCTGATCACCCTGCTGGAACCCACGCTCGGCATGCGCCCCATGGGAAGCTGCGGCCTCGGCAAGTTTTATCTGCTGCCGGACACCGGCGCCGGCCCGGTGCTTGAGGACGACGACGAGCCACAGCAGGAGCCGGAGCAGGAATAGCTCAGGCCGCGGTGGCGGCGTTGTCCACCAGCATCTCCGCACCGTTGACGTGCCTGGCTTCGTCAGAGGCCAGGTATACCACCATCCAGCCCACGTCCTCCGGTTCCCCCATGGAGGTGCCGGCGTCAGTCATCAGGGTCAAGTCCTCGGCGTCAGCGTCTTCCAGTGCCTTGGCCCCCATCGGCGTGTTGATGCCACCGGGGTGGATGGAATTGCAGCGTATGCCGTAGCCCTTCTGCTGGCAGTACAGGGCCACGGTTTTGGTGAGTGAGCGCACCGCGCCCTTGGAAGCGGTATAAGCGGCGAACAGTGGCACCCCTACCATCGCCGCCATCGACGACATGTTGATAATGCAGCCGCCGCGCTCCCTCATGGCGAGCACCCCGTGCTTGCAGCCGAGGAACACGCTGGTGCTGTTGATGCGCTGCACCCGCTCCCATTGCTCGAGGGTGGTAGATTCGATGGTGGCCATCACCGCGACGCCGGCGTTGTTGACCAGAACGTCCAGCCCCCCCAACTCCTGCGCTTTCGCCATCAGGGCCTCCCAGTCGGCCTCGCTGCCGACGTCGCAGTG
>JANQGK010000348.1 GCA_028277365.1 Halieaceae bacterium
CGCAGCGCCCCGCTGCGGGAGCCCTCCCGCCAACAACTCGCCCCGGGGCGGAGCGTCCCGGCGTGGAACGTCCCGGCGTGGCGCGTCCCGGCGCAGACCGGTTCACGCTGCCGGGTCCTGGCTTTCGCGACCTGGGGCCAGGCTCCCACGAAATCTATCGCATCTTCTACGGTCTGCAGACCGTTGCCGCCGACGAGTTGCTGCAGTGGATCCGCGAGCGTGAAAACCAGGACGGCCTGGACATCCGCCTGGTGGATGCCGAGGGCAAGGAGATCTTCGGCCGCAAGCTGATCCAGGGTAGCGGGGAGGTGATCAGCCGCCTGTCGGGCTTCCGACGCCGCACGCTGCATCGCGACAAAGATCGCATGCTATTCGGCCAGGAATTCTACCGGCCGGAGTGGGGCCAGTTGAAACTTATCATTGCGCCACGCCCGCCGGCTTCGCCGCTAATTGCCTTCCTGACACGCCATCTCTGGTTGCGGCTGCTGATCGCGGTACTGATCAGCGGCGCTATCAGCTACCTCGTGTCCCGCTACCTGACGCGGCCGCTGAAGCATCTACAGCGGGCCTCCAAAGATCTGGCCAGCGGCAATCTCGCCGCGCGTATCGACGTGCCTGAGCGAGGTGGTGATGAAACGGATGCTTTGGCTCGCGACTTCAACAGCATGGCAGCCCAGCTGCAGGACAAGATCACCGCCCAGAAGCGGCTACTGAGCGATGTCTCCCACGAACTGCGCTCGCCGCTTGCACGAATGAGAGTGGCCCTGGCGTTGGTGGAGAAAGACCCCCAACGCAGCGCCGAGCAGCTCGCCCGCATCGAACGTGAGACCGCCCTGCTGGACGAACTGATCGGCCAGCTGCTGTCGGCACCGGACGCTCCCGGCAGCATGGAAGACATACTCGATCTGGTGAGCCTGCTGCGGGAAGTCTGTGAGGATGCCGATTTCGAGGCCAGACCTGCTAACAAGTCAGTACGGTTCCAGACCCGCCTGGAAGAAGCACTGCAGCGCAGCCACGGCGAGCAGCTCCGGCGCGCTTTTGAGAACGTGATCCGCAATGCCGTGCGTCATACCGCAGGCGGCAGCGCCGTTACCGTTGAATTGTTGCAGAGTGCCGAGTACTTCGAAGTGGTGGTGGAAGACTGCGGGCCCGGCGCACCGGAACAGGCGCTGGAGAAGATTTTCGAACCCTTCTATCGCGTCGACGAGGCGCGCCAACGTGAGACCGGTGGCTTCGGCCTCGGCCTGTCCATCGCGCGGCGCGCCGTGGAGCAGCACGGCGGTACTATTCGTGCAGAGAATCGCGCAGAGAACCGCCAGGGTTCCGGCACCCACGGGCTGCGCGTCAGCATCCGCCTGCCGGTGGAATTTGAAGCACCGGCCCAGGCGGTGGCCGGGGGCGCCTAGCCGGCCGCGCCTAGCCGGGGGCGCCTAGCTGGCCGCGCCTAGCCGGCTGCACCTCACCGGACCTGTCAGTCAGCCCCCGCATCAAAATCCAGGGCGGCGCCGGCAAATTCACCGCCAAAACCACGGTAATTGAGAAAGCGCATCTGCCGCGCCTTCTCTTTAAAGTCCGTTGGCGATGACGAGCCAAACTTCTTCAGGCGTACCTCTGCCGCCTGCGCCACCCAATCGACATCGGCGTCTTCGAGAGCGATCTCCAGCGACTCACCATCCACGCCCTTCTGGCGCAACTCCTGGCGAATCCGATCCGGCCCATAACCCTTGCCGACTCGCTGACGGATATAGGATTCGGTAAAGCGCTTGTCGCTAAGCAGATCTTCGCCTTCCAACTCATCCAGCACCACAGCAATCTCATCGGCGGCTTCAGCGCCAAAGCGCTTACTCAGCTTCAGCGCCAGCTCCTGACGCAAGTGTTCACGGCGCGCCAACAGGTTCATGGCCTGCAGGCGAAGGTCTTTAGGGCTGAGCTCTTTCGTATTCATCGCACTCGTCTTGCTCACTATCCATGTTCCCATGTTCCCATGTTCCCATGTTCATGTTCGACGCGTTCACCATGTCCACCGTGCCTCGCTGCCCGTCCGGCGACTGGATCGAAAGAGCGACTCGCAGCTGCTTTAGGGGACCAACAGCAGAGCCGAAACCACAAAAAGCGCGCACCACTGGAGGGGTACCGTGGTACGCGAAGTGGGGCCTCCCCGCGCGTGGGCGTACGGGGAGGTGCGGTGCTCTCTCTTAGTCGGCGTTTACTCTTCTGCCTCTGCTGCCTCTGCTGGCAGGCTCTCGGCGTCTTCGGCTACGCCCTCCTCCGACGCCGGCTTGGGCAGGTTCAGCAGCTGGGCGCGAATTGACCCCTCGATCTCACCGGCCACCGACGGGTTGTCCTCTAAGAACTTGGCGGGGTTGGCCTTGCCCTGGCCGATCTTGTCGCCCTTGTAGGCGTACCAGGCGCCGGACTTGTCCACCAGGTTGAGCTTCACGCCCAGATCGATCACCTCGGCCATGCGGTAGATACCCTTGCCGTACATGATCTGGAACTCGGCTTGTTTGAACGGTGGTGATACCTTGTTCTTCACTACCTTCACGCGAGTCTCATTGCCCACCACCTCGTCGCCTTCCTTGACCGACCCGATGCGGCGGATGTCCAGACGCACCGAGGAGTAGAACTTGAGCGCGTTACCGCCGGTGGTGGTTTCCGGGCTGCCGAACATCACGCCGATCTTCATGCGAATCTGGTTGATGAAGATAACCATGCAGTTGGTCTGCTTGATGGTGCCGGTAAGCTTGCGCATGGCCTGGCTCAGCAGACGGGCTTGCAGGCCGACGTGAGAGTCACCCATCTCGCCCTCAATTTCCGCCTTGGGCGTCAGTGCCGCGACCGAGTCCACCACCAGCACGTCCACCGCGCCGGAGCGCACCAACATCTCGGTCACTTCCAGGGCCTGTTCACCGGTATCCGGCTGAGACACGATCAGGTCATCGATCTTTACGCCCAGCTTCTCGGCGTAGCTCGGGTCCAGCGCATGTTCCGCGTCGATAAAGGCCGCGGTGCCGCCGGCCTTCTGGGCCTCGGCGATCACCTGCAGGGTGAGGGTGGTCTTGCCGGAGGATTCCGGCCCGTAAATCTCCACGATCCGGCCCCGTGGCAGGCCGCCGATGCCGAGGGCGACATCCAGGCCCAGGGAACCGGTTGAAATACTGGGAATCGCCGCCTGTTCGGTATCGCCCATACGCATGACGGTACCTTTGCCGAACTGGCGCTCGATCTGGCTGAGGGCGGCATCAAGAGCTTTCTGCTTGTTGGGATCCATGGTTGTTCACCTCTGGTCTTGTTATGGCCGCTGCACCTGTCCAGTTCCAGGTTGCCATGTTGATCACCTGGTACTGGCCGGCACCGCTCCCCAGTGGGCCCCGGCGCAGGCGGCGAAACGTTCACGTGGTTGGCCGAGTGGCCACAGGAAATCACCTGAACGAAGTACTGTATATGTAACCAGTGTTGCGGCGAAGGTGCAAGCCCCCTATTGGAAATTTTTTCACCCCATGCGCGCACCAGGCGCAGGTGGCTAGGTGACCTTCTGGCGTTCCCGCCAGCGCGAGTCGAGATGCTCGCGCTCGGCCACCACTTCGCGCAGGGCCTCCAGCGCCTGCCAGATGTCACCGTAGCTGTTGTACAGCGGCGCAAAGCCTACTCGCAGCACGTCGGGCTCGCGGAAATCCGCCACCACGCCGCGTTCGATCCAGGCCTGTACCAACCCATAGGCCTGCGGGTGGCTGAAGGCCAGCTGGCTGCCACGCTGCTCCGACGCCGACGGCGACAACAGCCGCAGTTCGGCAGCCAGCTCGGTCTTTTGCAGCAGCTCCAGAAACAGGGTGCCCAGCGCCACCGACTTGGCGCGCAGCGCCTCCATGTCCACATCGGCAAACTGCTCCAGGGCCGCATCCAGGGCCGCCATCGAGAGGATCGGCGGCGTGCCGCACAGGTACTGCAGCATGCCGGGGCCGGCCTCGTATTCCGGGTCGAAGGCGAAGGGAACGCGATGCCCCATCCAGCCACTGAGGGGTTGCTGGACGCTGTTCTGGTGGCGGCTGGCGGCGTACACCCAGGCCGGCGCCCCTGGGCCGCCGTTAAAGAACTTGTAACCGCAGCCCACGGCGAAATCCACCTGGCACTGGTCCAGTGCCACCGGCATGGCGCCGGCGCTGTGGGCCAGGTCCCAGACCGCCAGCGCGCCAGCGGCCTGGGTAGCGGTGGTGATCTCGGCCATTGGCAGGATGCGGCCGGTGCGGAAATTTACATGGCTTAGCAGCACCGCCGCCACCTGTTCGTTGAGCGCATCGGTGATCTCGGCCTCGGCCACCTGCACCAGCCGCAGCCGCTGTTCACCCAGCAGCGCCGACAGCCCCTGCACCATATACAGGTCGGTGGGGAAATTGTCCGCCGCCGACAACACCAAAGGCCGATCCGGCCGCAGCATGCTCACCACCGACAGCAGTTTGAACAGGTTCACCGAGATGGAGTCGGTACAGATCACCTGTCCGGGGCCGGCGCCGACCAGGGGCGCAATTTTCTCACCTACCGCCAGCGGCAGGTCGATCCAGCCGTGCTGGTTCCAGCTGCTGATCAGGTCGGTGCCCCACTGCTGCTGCAGCGTATCCTGCATCCTGGCCACCACCGCTCTCGGCAGCGCCCCCAGGGAATTGCCGTCCAGGTAAATCTTGTCCCGCGGCAGGACAAAGGCGTCCCGCTGCAGCGCCAGCGGGTCCAGCCGGTCGAGCTCGCTGACGGCCTCGCGGGTAATCATCGCAGCACCTGTTCCAGCTCGGCGAGAAAGCGGGCAAATGCCGGTGTCCCCGGGTGAATCCAGTCAAAATGGCCGGCGGGTACGGTCAACACAGTTTCAGGCTTGAAATACGGCACCTCAAAGGGAACGATTCGATCCTCGGTACCATACAACAGCACCGTTCCCCGAGGCGCTGGTTGTAGCGCAGGATTGGCCGCCGCCCGCTCCGACTCAGTCAGACCTTCCGTGAACTGAACGGCAGCCAGGTTGCAGGAACCCTCCCCGGCGGCGTAGTGGGCTATATCGGTAATCGGCGCCAGCCCGAATACACCGCGGACAGTCAAGCCTTCAGGCGGTTCTGCAGCGGCGAGCAACGCCAGGTGACCACCGGCGGAATGGCCCGCCAGGACTACTCGGTCGAGATCGAGGTCATTCCCACCCTGTTCGATCAGCAGCGCCAGCGCCGCCTGGATGTCTTCCAGGGACCCGGGCCAACCCCCGCCGTCATCGCCCAAACGCCGGTATTCCACGTTCCAGACCGCATAACCAGCCTGGTTGAGCGCCGTGGCCATGGCCCGAGTGTGGCCGACATTGAAGGCATTGAGCCAGCAGCCGCCATGCACCAGCACTACGACCGGCGCTGCGGCCCCCGCGGGGTGAGGCAGAGACAGCGACACGGTCTGCGCCGGGTGCTCACCGTAGCGCAGCAATACGGCTTCGTCGCCGTAGGGCAAGGCCAGCACCGCGTCGAAGCCCACACCGGGCTCCACCGGGGCGTACTGCGGCGCAGCAGCCATGGTTTCCGAGGCCAGCCACAGCAATGCCACTGGCCCGGCAAGCCTGCTCTGGCGAATCCTGCTTCCGTGCATGGTCTTGAATCAGGTTCCAAAAACGCACGCATAATAGCATTGCGAGCGGCGTTATTGCCGCCGCCGTATCCACCGTCTCAGGGCGCGGCCCCTGTTACCGCTCCCACCGGTAGCGGAACACCAGGCCTGCGACGTACTGGTTAAAGTCCACGCTATCGAGGTTGGAACCCCAGTCCGAATAGGTGTAATACAGCTCGGCGTCAAAGCGCGGTGTAAGAGCCAGCTCCAGTTGGGCATGGGCACGGTCACGCTCATCGGAACGGTCCTCACCGATTGAGGGTGTGACTGAGCTGTAGTCCCTGTCCAAGCGGCGGTAAGACAACTCGAAACGTGCTTTATTGCCGAACAGGGTCAACCGGTGCACGTACCGCGCTTTGTAGGTGTTACCCGTATAGTCGAAGCGCGCGGCGTCGGCATCTTCGTCCCGGTACTTGTAACCGATATTGAAGAACCAGGGCTTGCCGGGCGGGAAGTGGTACAGGTCGATTTCGCCAATGACGGTGGTCGCGTCACGGCCGGAGTTCACGTCGTTGGTCTTGTCTGAGTAGACGACGCCGGCGCGCGCAAACCAGCCCTTTGTGAAGAAGCCAGACACATAGGGTGATATGCGCGCCAGCTCCAGAAATGATTCGTCGTCCAGGTCCGAATTGACGTAAAAGCCGGAGAGCCCGATATCCGCCTCGCCGAGGTCTTTCGTGAGGTCTGCACTGAGAATATGCGAGTTCTGATCGACCTCAGAAAAATCCTGGTAATCCAGAATGCTGTACCTGTAACTGAGGTCCAGCTCAACGGTCTCTCCGAAGGGCTGGGTGTACCCAACGGCGGCTTCAGCGCGCAGTGCGGTATCGCTTTCTTCGCTGCTCAGGTCAAGCTCGTCCAGGGAGACGGCGCTATCGTACTCGCCACCGCCCTCCAGCTCGATGAAAAACCGGGGCTTGCCCGCGTCCTCAGACTGGTCTTGCGCCAGCGCGTCTTTTACCGGGGCAGCGATCAGGCAGGGGACGGCGGCAAACACCGCCCGCGCCACCCAGCCATGACTTCGCGGGTATACAAGCATCATACGCAATTCACCCTACTGTTTATCCTTGATCCGGATCCCTGAACAGACGCGCTGGCCGTAACATAGCTGTTTCTTGTTACGGGGACTCAGTCACCGCCGATTACATCAGAGCCCTGGAAGCTGCTCGCCGCGCGCAACACAGACAAGGCCTCAGAGGGTTCCGCGAGCTCAGACTTAGTGAGCACACGCACGCCGGTGGCGGCGCTGGCTTCGTTCGACGACATGGGCGAGCAGCTGAGCAAACCCGTCAGAGCAGTCACTTCGTGGCCACAGGAGCGGAGCATGGCGACACCGCCCTGCGCCGCGACGGCATCTCCGCAGGCAAACACCAGCCCGGCAAGACGCGCCCTGAGCTCTGGGTCACGCAGCAATGCCCCGGTCTCTTCCTGCAGTATCCCATCGGCAATTTCCATGACGACCACATCGCATCCGGCGGACTCGGCCGCCCCAAGCAGGCGCCAGATACCCTCTTTTATCCGGTCGATAGGAGTGAGATAGGTAGTGGCCATGCCAACGTCGCTGAAGTCAGCGACGAAATGGGCGCCACTGTCCTGATACTGATGATAGTCACCGAACGACCCTGTACCCGTCGCCTTTATGGCGCCAACGCGCAACCCCGCCAGGCGCAGGCCGTGGCTGAGTTTGGCGGTGGCAAGGGTCTTCCCCGAGTTCATGGATGTGCCCACCACGGCAATCAATGGCACTGACGTGGGTCCACTCGCGGCGTCCATAGCGTAGGACTCCAGGTTGAGCGTCTCGCCGGCACGGTTGGCAACGCAACCCAGGGGAAGCACCCGTGTAGCCGAACGGACGCGCTCATTCTTGTACCTGGCGCGGCCCAGGCAACCGCCGCCGGCAAGCATATCGGTGCCGTTGGGATCGATTTCTGCGACACCCTCAAACTGGTCAGGGGCATAGCGCGCGCCGCAGGGCATCACCACCAGATCGCCCGTGAAAAGCGTGGCACGCCTTCCGGAGCGCAGCTGGATGCCGCGATGCTGACCGATCTCCAGCACCCTGGCCAGGATAAGATCACCGGGCCTCACCTGGCTGTAATCCTGATGCAGAGATACCGCATCGGCCTGTTCCACTCGACGGGCGGCGAAACACCAGTGTGCGTTGCTCAACAGGGTAATGGGGTCGTTGGTAATGGCTTTGAGACTCATAGCTAATATCCTTTTGAAAACAAGGCGATTGTCAGTTGTGTTCGCAGACGCGGGCAGCGAGACCACCTTGCTCTGCGCAGGTGCTGAAGCTGTGGTCACAGCCGCGAAGAATCTCCAGTCGTGCAGTACATGGGAGGCCGAGTGCCGCCTGGCTGCCATTGACTGAGGCCACATAGCGGCGAGCCCGCTCGAGCCGGTGGACACCCTGCCGCTCATCGACCAGTTCGTTCTGGCGTAGTGATCCATCTCTTAAAGTGTCGTTCGAGCCCACGTAGACGTTGATGCGACGTTGCAAAAAGCTCCGCAGCCCTGACCTCATCAGTCGGCTCCAACGCTCTCGCCGCGTTGCGGCATCGGCAATGCCGTAGGGATAAGCCGCCGTTTCGTCAGGAAGCGTGTACCAACCCGCCGCTCCGAGGTGCAGGTCGCCCACGGCTTCGGGGTACAGCATGGCGAAGCGATGAGCCAGCTGTGCACCGCCAGAGAACCCGAAAACATCCACAGGACCTTGAAAAGCTTCGTCCATGGCACGCAGAGTGGTGAGCAGTGCCAGTATCGTCTTGTCGGGACGCGCGCGCCTGGTAAGGCGCTGGTACACGGGCCATTTATCCGCAGAAAAGTGCGGCACCACTACAATGCGCCCCGCGGCTTCTGCCGCAGATGCAAATGCTCGGGAAAGCTCACCCGCGTTGCGGGATATGCCGTGCAGCGCGAGCAACGGAGGTTTTGATCCGGGTTGACTGGGCACGGTGATAGTCGATTCCAGAACTCCGGCGGAACAGATAGACAAGACGGTGTCGCCCGACGCTTGCCGGGCACGTTCCCGGGTCAAATTCTCGTATTGCATGGTGATCTCCGTATTCATGTATGGAGCAGGGACACTAGCTACAACGCCGGCGTTTCGCGCCTATTCCCCCGGTCACAGATTTTTTTGTATCCGGGGCAGCACTACACCCATCACCGCCGATCTAACGGGAATAAAAGGAAACCACGGACGTTATAGGTGTATTAGCGGTCGTGACTGACCGGTCAAATAAGAGCGATCAAAAGCAAATAGAAGGCGTGGGAATTTATGCTTTTCCAAACATCAGACGCTAGCTGGAGACCCGTCCTTGAGGTTAAATGGGGGTTAAGACATACCCATATACCAGGGCGTGTAGACAGCTTTGCCCGGGATTGGGCTGGCAGGGGCGTCACGGCCACCGGGACCACACTGCCTACAACTATCCCTGTCGGTCGGCGCATCGAACGACAGGGCCGGCAGGCTTTTGGCAAGGAGCTGAAGCCGGAATGGAGCGATCGTAAAATCACTGCGCTGCCGTATCGGCAACGCCACAGCGGGCAAGGAATGACCTCTGATTTTCGCGAAGACCTGGTTTCACTACTTCCGCGACTCCGGCGCTTTGCACTGACCCTGACGGGCGACCTGGACCAGGCCGACGATCTGGTACAGCAGGCCTGCGAGAAGGCGCTGCTGAAGCAGGACCAGTGGCAGGTCGGTACGCGACTGGACTCCTGGGTATATCGAATTATTCAGAACCTGCATATCGATCAGCTACGCAGTAAGGGCAGGCGCTCTGAATACCTGCATGAAGACTCTGTCGAAGAGCTGGTCGATGCAGGCAGTAAAGGTCTGCCCGAGCGAGAAATCATGCTGAGTGTGCTCTCGCGCCTGATTGCTGAACTCCCGGAAGAGCAACGGATGGTGATGCTGTTGGTCGCCGTCGAAGAGAACTCCTACCGAGAAGCCGCAGACACGCTGATGATACCGGTGGGTACTGTGATGAGCCGCCTGTCCAGGGCCAGGGCAAGAATCATGGCCGTTCTAGAAGATGCCGACGGGGGCCCGCAGAGAGGAAAAGAAAATGCGTGATGACTTTGATGAACTGATGGCGCTGCACGATGGCGAGTTACCCGCTCAGGAAGCCTCCGAAGCGGAAGATCGCCTCGATGATCCGGAGGCCAGGGAGTTCCTGGCAAGGCTGGCAAAAGCTGACGAGGCATTCACCGATGCGGCGGACGAATTGCTGGACATGCCGGTGCCACCGAAACTGGTTGAAGCCATCCGCCAGTCGCAACCGCAAACGGCAGAAATCATCCCCTTTCCGCGCCGCCGTGGCATCGTGGGACTCGCCGTCGCCGCGGGGCTGGCCGCCGTTATCGCAACGAACACCCAGCTTTTCCAGTCTCCGACAAGCCCGGCAACTGATCACGATGCTGCGAGCTACGCGGCACTCTTGCAGGAGGTCATGGAATCCGTACCCAGCGGCGAGGTACTAAGCAGCTCTGACGGTGCAGTCAGTATTGCGCCGATGGTTTCCTTCAAGACAGACGCCGCCACCTTTTGCCGTGAATTCATGAGCTCACGAGATGGTGCGGAGTTTTCTGGTGTGGCCTGTCGCGATAACGTCGGCAGCTGGACGCTCCAGGGTGAACTTCAGGCGCTCGCCGCGCCGGCAGGTGAAAGCTACAGAGCTGCTGAAGGCCAGGAGGGTGGAGGCAAGCTGCCGCCGGCACTGGTCAAGGCAGCGGAGCTTAGTTACGCGGAGGAGCAGGAGGCCATCCGGTCGGGCTGGAAAGACTCAGGGCGGGAGCGGTCGAAGTAGCAGGCTTCGGCCGGCAAGCCCCCGACCGAAAACCGGATCGGTGCCGGGCCGGCCGAGATCCAGGGTATCGGCACGCAGGGCCTCCAGGGCTGACTGCGGGTCGGGTGAAGTGCTGAGCCTCTGCAGCAACAGCCCGGACACAACCGGCGCGGCGAAGGAGGTTCCGGTAAAGGGCCGCACCTCGCCGTCTCCAGCGGCTGCGTAAACGCCGACTCCCGGTGCGGTAAACTCCACGTGATTTCCCCGGCCGGAGCGACGGTAGGCCCGGCCATTTTCATCGATGGCGCCCACGCCGATCACGCTGGCATAAGCTGAGGGATAACGCGGTTTTGCGAAGGGACCTTCGTTGCCGACCGCGGCAACGATGAATGTGCCCTGATCCCTCAAACGCTGGAGTGCCCGCTCAACCACCGCGTTGGGTGGCCCCGCCAGGCTCATGTTCACTACGTGTACTCTCTGCTCCGCCAGCCATGCAAGCGCAGTCACCAGGCCGTCAGTGGATGCGATCAGGTCTGTGCGGGCATCCCTGAAGAACACCGATGCAGCATAGAGCCGGACGCCCACGGCCATGCCCGTGAAAGAATCGGACTGTCCAACGAGCAGTGATGCCACGGCCGTGCCGTGATCGCTTGTCGCTTGCTGTTGCGCCGGTACGAATTGCCGCTGCCGTATGCCTGCGCCTGACAGAAGCGGGTGTTGCAGGTTCACGCTGCTGTCGACGATGCCGACACGCAGCGCGGCCTTGGCATCAATAACGTTCGAGCGATATAGACCCACGGCGGTGGTGCCGGGCCTGGTGGCTTGTGCGAGCACAAACCCGTGATTGAAGTCTATCGCCGCATCCGGGTAGCGCTGTGTGATATCAGTTTTGACCTGGTCCAGGCCGCTGTCGCCCTGGATCACGAAACGTCCCAGTGAGTCACCCAGGCCACCCAGGTATTCGATGGAAACGGAGCGGAGCTGAGGGCTGGCCGCTATCGCCTGCACGTCATCGGCCTTCGCCAGTACCAGCAATTCATCACGAGCAATAAAGAGACTTGGCTCCAGCTCGATCATGTTCAGCAGGCGATCTACGGATCGTTCCACACCCACGTCGAAACGGTCATTCTCCGGGTATTCGGACGCGTCGACCGCAGAATCCGAGTCAGCCTCGTCAGGTTCATCTGGCTCGTACTCGTACTCTTCCAGATCCTCATCAAGGTCGTCTTCCATGTAGTCTTCCGAGTACCCGTCCGCCGCCTCTTCTGTCTCCTCTTCCGCGACGTCTTCCGCCGCCTCCTCGGCAGCTTCTTCTGCGGCATCCTCTGCAGTGTCTTCCGCGTCTTCCTCCGCAGCCTCTTCCGCGGCTTCCTCGGCAGCTTCTTCTGCGGCTTCTTCCGCCGCATCCTCTGCGGCCTCCTCAGCGGCCTCCTCGGCAGCCTCTTCTGCGGCCTCCTCGGCAGCCTCTTCTGCGGCCTCCTCGGCAGCCTCTTCCGCGGCCTCTTCCGCGGCCTCTTCCGCGGCCTCTTCTGCGGCCTCCTCAGCAGCCTCTTCCGCGGCCTCCTCAGCGGCCTCCTCGGCAGCCTCTTCTGCGGCCT
>JANQGK010000362.1 GCA_028277365.1 Halieaceae bacterium
CCATCATGGTGAAGGCCAGGTATTTACCGCCCGGTGACCAGGCCAGATTGCCGGGGCCCTTGGCCTCACGGGTCAGCTGCAGGGTTTCCCCGCCATCCAGCCAGCGCACAAAAATCTGCGCGCCCTTGTCATCCGCGGAGACGTAGGCGACCCGGGTGGAATCCGGGGAGATCGCCGCGCCGCCGTCGTTGACCGCGCCGGTGGTAATCGGCCGGGCGTTCTTGCCGTCACTGTCGATGCGCCACAGGTTGGCGCGGCGGCGGTCTTCCATGATGTCCATGAAGTTGTGGCTGTAGACGACGAATTCACCGTCGGGGCTCACCTCCAGGTCGCTGACCCAGTTGAGGCGAAAAACATCTTCGGGCGCAAAGGGAGATGGCTCTGCCCAGCTGGCTGCCGTGAACAGCAGGGCAAAAAGAACTGAGGCGTATTTCATCGGGAATTCCCAAGGTTGAAATGACAGGGGGGCAAAGCATAGCCAGCGGGAGATTTATTCTCCAGTGGTTTAGCAAACTGCCGACCGGCGGCGCCGCCGGCTGTATTACACTGGCCCATCAACACGGGAGTGAACCAGATGTTCTTCGGATGGCGCGTGGTCGCCGGCAGCTTCGTCTCCATGATGCTGGTGCTGGGCTTCTTTACCTACACCTTTACGCTTTTTGTGGTGCCGCTGCGGGAAGAATTCGGCGTGGGCCTGGAGCAGGTCATGTACAGCCTGACCCTTGGCACCCTGCTAAGCCTGCTGGTGGGGCCGGTCACCGGCTACCTGGTCGACCACCTGTCGGTACGGCTGCTGATGACGCTGGGCATCCTGCTGTTCGCCGCCAGCCTGTTTGCCATGTCACTCACCGCCTCTATCGCCCAGTTCAACCTGGTGTACGGCGCCAGCTTTGCACTCGTCAACGGCCTGGCCGGCGCCGTCGCCACCAGCGCCGCGGTGTCGCGCTGGTTTGTGCGCAGCCGCGGCCGCGCCCTGGGCATCATGACCATCGGCTCCTCGGTGGGCGGCATGCTGCTGCCCGCCATCACCGCCTGGTGGATCAACAGCCAGGGCTGGCGAGCCGCCTTTGAAAACCTCTCCCTGCTGGCACTGCTGGCGGTACCGTGGGTCTGGTTCACCATTCGCAATCGCCCTGCCGATATGGGCATGGAGCCCGACGGCGAGTTGCCCGACGCCGCCACAATAGACGGTGCGGCAGCTGAAAAACTGGCGGTGCAGTCGTCGGCGCTGGAAGCAGACGGTGCGGCCCGGGCTGTGGATGCAGCGCCGCTGGAGCCCGCCGCACCGGGCATGGGGCAAATCCTGCGCAGCGGTGACTTCTGGTTAATCGGCTTCAGCGTGGGCCTGCTGATCGCGGTGTTCTCCGCGACCCTGTCCAATCTATCGCCCTATGCCACCGGTCTCGGCGCCAGCAATGCCCAGGCCTCGACCCTGATCATGGTGCTCGCCGTTCACGGCCTGATCGGCAAGCTGTTATTCGGCGCCGGCGCCGATCGGTTTCCGCTGAAGTGGGGGATGTGGGTCGCCCAGGGCCTGGTGATCGTGGCCCTGTTGATCCTTTGCACCGAGCCGCCCTACTGGCTGATGATGGCGGCGGCGATCTGCCTGGGCCTGGCCACCGGCGGTCTGCTGCCGGTATGGAATTCGATGATGGCACAGGTGTTCGGTGTCGATAGCTACGGCCGTGCCATGGGACTGATGGGACCCATCATCACCTCGCTGATTATGCCTGCTTATATCTTCGTCGGCCGGATGCACGACGCCCTCGGCAACTACGTGCTGACGCTGCTGGTGTTTGCCGGACTGATGACGGTGGCGATCACGCTGCTGATGCCGCTGCGACTCCCTGGGCACCCAAAAGCCACCCGCTGAGTCAACTGGCGAGCGGCGCCAGCAGGATGTCATTGATGGCTGCGGGCGCCTCATACATGGCCCAGTGACCGACCCCAGGCAGCAGCTCGAAACCCGCGTCAATTTCCGCCAGCATTGAAGCCCTCGCGGCCAGAGCCGCTTCGCCCCCGGCGGTGGCATCTGCACTCCCCCAGACACAATGCACCGGCGCGCTGATGGCAGGCAGCGCAAGCCTGAAGTCTTCCGTGCGCGACAGGCCGCGGCTGTTGAACCGAGCCCGGGCCAGGTTGTCCGCGTGCAGGCTGATGGCGAGTTCATCGATGGCAGCCCGCGGGCTGAACATCAGCGCCCTCAGGTTGGCCTGGTGGATCGGCGCCGCTCGCTCCCAGTCGGTACCCGCCGGCGCAGGCGGGGTCAGCGGGACCTGTACATGCAGTTCACCCCAGCCGGCTGCGCCAATCGCAGTGAAGCGTCGGCAGCGGCTGCCGAGGCGCTGCGCCAGCCGCGCACCCACCATGGCCCCGAAACTGAAGCCGGCGATGTAGAGGCCTGTATTGTCCGGCCACAGGGCCTCAAGTCCCGCCTGCAGGCGGGCGGCAAAATCGTCGGGAGTGGCCGAGCTGGCAATACCGGCGGAAGCGCCAAGGCCGGGCAAATCCAAGGTCCACAGCTCGCAGCGCTCACGCAGGCCGTCGATATTGGCAATCCAGTGATTCCAACTGCCGAAGCCGCCGTGCAGCAATAGCAACCTGGGGCCAGCATCACTCCACTGCTGCCAGGCAAGACCCGGCGTTCGGTGGAGAACGGCGCTGGCCAGCAGCGCCTCGACCTGCCGCCGGGCGGCCGCGGTCATTCCGCCTGCAGCTTTTCGAGGATGCTGGAGAAGTCCCTCGCGCCGTTGCCGTCCTTCTGGTGTTCGTCGTAGAGATCGCGCGCCAGCTGACCCATGGGGTTATCAAAGCCCGCGCCTGCAGCAATAGCCATGGCCAGGCCCAGGTCCTTCACCATGAGGTCCACCATGAATCCCGGCTTGTAGCCATTGCTGGCCGGGGCGGTCTCCATCACTCCCGGGTAGGGGTTGTAGACCTCCAGCGACCAATTGCGCCCGGAGCTTGCCAACATGATTTCCGACAGCACCGCCGGGTCGAGGCCGTGGCGGGCCCCCATCTCCAGCGCCTCGCTGGTGCCGATCATATGAATCGCCAGCAGCATGTTGTTGCAGCCCTTGGCCACCTGACCGGCACCCGCCGGGCCTGCGTGAAAGATGTTCTTGCCCATGTCAGCGAGAATCAGCCTGGCCTGCTCGAAGGTCTCTGCGTCCCCTCCGCACATGAAGGCCAGGGTGCCCGCCGCGGCAGCTGCCACCCCGCCCGAGACCGGGGAGTCCATGAAGCCGATACCCATGGCCTTCGCTGCCAGGCCCACGTCGCGGGCAGTCTCGGCGTCGATGGTGCTGCAATCGAGCACCGTCGTGCTGCCATCCAGCAGTGACAGCAAGCCATCATTGTTCTCACCCAGGTAAGTGGCGCGAACGTGCTTGCCCGCCGGCAACATGGTGATCACGTAGTCGACGCCAGTGACGGAGGCCGCGGCCGAGTCGGCCACGCTGGCGCCGGCAGATTCCAGATCTGCCCAGGCCTCCGGTACCAGGTCGAACACTGTCACCGAGTGGCCAGCGCCAACCAGGTTTTTCGCCATGGGCCCGCCCATGTTGCCGAGCCCGATAAATGCGACTGTTGCCATAATCTCTCTCCTGTTTTTACAAGGGGTCAGAGTCCTTTTTTGCGGGGCAAAAAAGGACTCTGACCCCTGGCGGGACTTCCGGCGGAGTTCCGCGCGGAGCTACAAGTCGGCCAGGGGGTTAGTGGGCCAGGGTGGCGCGAAGAAATTGTCGAGGACGTTTTCGGGCACCTCGCGGGAGCTGGCATAG